>JAADFE010000042.1 GCA_013153055.1 Campylobacterota bacterium | reverse complement strand
CAGGAAAAGGTCTGGATGATAAAAAAGTAGAGTTTGTAGCCAAGAGTGCTATAGCTATCAAAAAAGAGGTTGATGGATTAAATCTGATTGCTTGTAATGGTATAGCTTCATTAGAACAGCTAAAGTTTCTAAAAGAGCATGGTATAGATAGCTATAACCATAACCTAGAGACCTCAAAAGCCTACTATGATACTATCTGTAGTACCCACTCTTGGGATGATAGATATCAAACATGTATCAATGTCAAAGAGGCTAATTTGCAACTCTGTAGTGGTGGTATCTGGGGCATGGGTGAGAGTGTAGAGGATAGAGATGAACTACTTAAAGCTATAGTATCACTAAATCCTGACTCAACTCCACTTAACTTCTATATTCCAAATCCTGCTTTGCCAATCAAAAATAGAAATATAACCAAAGATGAAGCACTATCAGTAATCAAAAAAGCAAGAGAGGCTTTAGGAGAAGAGAAACTGCTAATGGTAGCAGGTGGTAGAGAACATATTTTTAGTGGTAGCGAAAAAGAGATGTTTGAAGCAGGAGCTAACTCTATAGTTATAGGTGACTATCTCACAACATCAGGAGATGAACCAAATAGAGATATATCTATGCTAGAGAGTATAGGCTATAAGGTAGCAACTAGCTGTAATGGATAGTATTATTACCCATATATTGGCACTATCTTTAGTGTTGGTATTTTCTCCTTATTTATCCAAGGTAGCAAGAATACAAACTACACCCATTGAGATAATAATAGGTTCGATATTGGGTTATTTAGGTCTAATTGGTGGTGGAGAGGGCAATGAGGGAAGCCACTACTTTGACCTAATAGCAGAGGTTGGCTTCCTCTATCTAATGTTTTTGGCAGGATTAGAGATAAATCTAAAGAGTATTGCCAAAATGCCAAAAGATTATATTGTAAAAGCTATCAATTTTTTGGTTGTTTTGATGATTTTAACTCCTATTGTGGGGCATTTTATATTCAAATTTAACTATATTATCACCGTAGCACTCCCTCTGATATCAGTAGGACTTCTTGCAACACTATCAAAAGAGCATAGCAAAAACACATCATGGATAAATATAGCACTACTAATTGGGGCTATCGGTGAGGTTCTTAGTATTACAGCTTTGACTATTTTGGAGGTGGCAATTGCTGTTGGGTTTAGTACAGAGCTTATCTATAAAATATCTATACTATTTCTATTTTTACTAACTATTGTAGGACTGTATCATCTCATTAGATTAATCTTTTGGTGGTATCCAGAGCTAAAAAACAAGATGATGCCTAGAGTTGATAACCAAGACCAAGATTTTAGACTAGCTATAGGAATATTCTTTTTTATGATTGTAGTTATGAAGATGTTACATTTAGAATTAGCTTTTGGTGCATTTATAGCAGGGCTTTTTATATCTACTTTTTTCCATCATAAAAAACAGCTAGAAAACAAAATCACAAGTTTTGGATTTGGATTTCTCATCCCAATATTTTTTATTCATGTAGGTTCATCTTTTGATTATGGATATTTTGTCTCATCCATATTTATAGCCATAAAGATTTTGATAGCTATGATTTTGATTAAATTTTTAGCCTCTTTGGTACTTATTCGGCTTTTGAGTCTAAAAGAGTTGATGTTAGTAGCACTATCTCTATCTATGCCACTTACTCTTTTGGTAGCAACTGCAACTGTAGGTTATAGAGCAGGTATTATGCAAGATATAGAGTACAATGCTCTGATTTTAGCAAGTATATTGGAGGTAATTATATTTATGGTAGGGATTAAATTTATATCCAAACTATAGATATTCACCTCTCTCACACAAAAGAGTATAGTCACAATATTGACACCTACTTACATCTTCACATCTATCACAGATAATTCTATCTAGGCTTTTGATATCGGATATATGTTCATAGAGTAACTCTGTTTTACTCTCTAGTTCACTAATAGGTGTGATAGCTCCTTTAAATAGCTCGACAAAGGCTAGTTCCATATTTTGATATTTACCTTTTAGTAGTTCACTATATATACTCATCTGAAAATCGGTAAGTTTTTCAAGGTTTTTTGTACGGTTTGCCTCTGTGATTGAACCACTCTTATAGTCTAGTATTAGAGTATGAGTAGTATCTTGGTCTATACGGTCAACTATACCTTTGAATTTTATATTACCTATTTCACCTACTATATGTTGTTCTCTTTGAACCACTCTCCAACCAACTTTAAAGTGTGCAATCTGTTGCTCTATAAACTTCTCTAACTTCTTTTTCCATAGGAGTTTACTATATTCAATTTTGGGTGAACTGATATTTAGTAGCTCATCTAATAGTTTATCTATAGCTATTTTCATACTATCAAAACTATCAAAATAGCTCTGCTTTTTAAATAGATGCTCTAATACTCTATGCAAAAACTCACCCTCGTTTATCTCTTCATCTCTTTTAGGTTTTAGTTTTAGTTCATATTGATAATAGTATTTTCTTTTGCATGTCAAAAATGTCTTAAATCTAGTAGCAGACCAAGTTATCTCTGTAGCATCAAAATTCTCTATAACAGGGTCACTATCTGCTACTATTTGAGAAGGTTGTGGGTACAGTAGCTTTAAGTTTGGCTCTTTTGGGTTGGCTATATTTAATCCTAGTTCATATAGATATGAAGCAGGAGATTTATTGTTGCTAAGAGAGTAGATAATTACAGCCTCTTTAGCCTCTTCTAGTACTCTTTTGTATATCTGTTTTTGAAGAGATTCTCTATCATTTTTGGTTGGTAGATTTGCAAATTTTCTAATTGATGAGTTTAAAAAGTTATCTTTTGCAGGGATAGCAGGAACTATTCCATCATTGAAATCAACAACTACTACTCCATCAAAAGATACACCTCTAGTCTCCAAAGCCCCCATAACAGTTACCTTTCCACCTCTGATATCATCTATAGTTAGACTATTTAGCTGTTTTAGCCACAAAAATAGCCACTCTTTGATAGATATATAGTATGAGCTAAATAGTGCTTTAAAGTATAGATAACGACTATGAACTATATCTCTTTGTAGGTCTAAATCTATAAACTCTATAGTTTTAAAAAAATCATCTATTTTTATCTTTTGATTTGATTTGATTTGATTTAGTCTATCTCGGTCTATATTATAATATCTAAGTAGCTCTATAGATTTATCAGAAAAACTATGCCAATAGTTATATATAGCCTCTAGCTGTTTATAGGTTTTGGTTTTGTTATAATCAAACCCCATAGAGAAGTTAAAGTTATTGAGACTATCATATAGTTTTAGAGTATCTTTGAACTTCTCATCTGGAACTATTACAACTATATCCTGAGGCTCTATTCCACTATTTACCATCTGTTGGATAGACTCTAAGAGTATAGGGATTTGAGCCAATCTCTCCTCTACACTAAAGACTTTGGCATTTATTTTATAGTTGTTTGGCTGAGTATCTATGATTTTCTTGCTATGTAAATCAAATGATACAAAACTATCCTCTGGTAGTTTCTCTATCCCCATAGAGATAAATCTATCTTGTATCTTCTGGTTAAATTTGCTTGTTTGCATATGGACTATAAACTCTCTATCTTTTGCTATCTGCTCTATAATTGAGAGTTCAAAACGGCTCATATACCCTTCTAAAAATAGCTCAAATCTATCATATGTATTTACAAACTCTCTATTTAGTTGATAACTATGAGGCAAAAAGGCTCTATCTATTAGCCCCTTTGAGTGCAAGATATTTCTGTAGTTTTCAAATAGCTCTTGGAGTATCTCTATATGCTCTTCAAACTCTATATAGGCATCAGCCTCTATCAAATCTTCAAAGCTTACCCCCTCATGGCTAAGCTCTTCAAAAAATTTGAGTATAGAGTCACTTTTTGTAAAAAATCGAATTAGCTCTCGATTGATTTTTAACCTATGAAATGAGTCAAACTTTGAAGCCTCTTGTAGAAATAGAACTCTCTGCACAGAATCAACCATAATTAGTTCAGGAACCAATATGACTCTCTGTTCAAACTCATCAATACGCATAAGAGTTGGCAAAAAGCCACTCTCTTTTTTTAGTTGCTCTCTTTTTACTCTAATAGCTCGGGATGTGGGATAGATTAGTAAAGTTTTCATATAAAAAGTATAGCCCAAAAGAGAAATTTAATCAAATTTAAAAATTAATTTACTGAAAAATATAGTTTATATGTTAAAATACATAAGTTTTTATAATTTAACAAAGGATATTCTTGAAAATAGCCGATAAAAAAGCATTAAGACGAGAATCTATTATAGATGTGTCACTGCATCTTTTTGCTACACAAGGATTTCATAAAACAACTATTCCTGATATCGCAAAAAAACTAAAAATGAGTGTAGGAAACCTATATAACTACTTCTCTTCAAAAGATATTTTGGCAAAAGAGATTATAAAATATACATCAGAGGTTTTAGGAGATGAGATAAGAGAGGTCAACCAGCTAGAAATCTCCACAAAAGAGAAGATAAAAAAGATAGTAGAGTTATATTTTCGTATGGCAAAAGAGAGACCCGAGATGATAGAGTATTTCCTAAGAGTATATCTATCTCATAGAGAGGTATTTAGTGATGGGTGCGAAGGGATGGTCTGTGTCTCTAGTTTTATTACAGAGATTATGATTTTCTTTGATGATGGTGTAGCCTCAGGAGAGCTTAGAAATCAAGACTTCTTCTCTGCTTTTGGGCTTTTTATGGGGTATCTTGGTGGAATGGTATTTCTAAAAGGTGAAAATGTTTTACCAAAAGATATAGAGAGCTATATTGATGATATATCTTTTAATATATACAACGCCCTAAAGGCTTAATATATGAGTAAGCCTAAACTCCTTTGGCTTCAATCTATCTCATGTAATGGTAACGCCCACTCATTTTTTAACCATCCAAATCTATTCTCTACTCTTGACTATTTTGAGCTAATCTATCACCCCATAATAGAGACACCTTTTAGCCTTGAAGATATACTAAATCTAAAAGCAGAGTGCGATATATTGATACTAGAGGGTGCCTTTAGCCAAGAGTTATCTAAAAATGGAGTCAATATATTAGAGGTGGTAGAGTATTATGCCAAAATCTCAAAACATATTATTACAGCAGGAACATGTGCTACATTTGGAGGAGTCTTTAGGGAGTATAATCCCCAAGATATCTCTGGATTTGCATTTGATAGAGATAACAAAACCAAAAGATATGAGCTATATAGAGATAAACTAATATCACTCTCAGGCTGTCCTATACACCCGAAATGGCTCTCTTTTGTTCTGTTGATGTTAGCTAATAGAAGAGATATAGCTTTAGATGAGTTTCATAGACCCCAAGAGCTATATGCAATCACCGTACATACAGGTTGTAGTAGAAATGAGTATTTTGAGTGGAAAGTTGATACCAAAGGTTGGGGGCTAAAAGAGGGGTGTCTATTTTATGAAAATGGTTGTCAAGCACCATATACAAAAGGGAGTTGCAACAAGATTTTATGGAATGATATCAGCTCCAAAACTATAGCAGGAACGCCATGTCTAGGATGTACTGAGCCAACTTTTCCCAAATCAGCCCTATTTGAAACCAAAACCAATATGGGGATACCTGCCAATATGCCTCTAGGAGTGCCTAGAAGAGCCTATCTAACAGCTACAGGAATTGCTAAAAGTTTTACTATAAAAAGACTTGA
>JAADFE010000047.1 GCA_013153055.1 Campylobacterota bacterium | reverse complement strand
TGAGAGGTTGTTGTATATTTTTTCCCAACCAATAAAACCTTTTTGCCCTGTTTTTTAGCAGACAAAGCCACACTAAGCCCTGCACCACCCGTGCCAACAATCAAAATATCTATCATCTAAACTCCAAGAGATTTTTTTGTAAGATATCAAGTAAAAGCTTTTATATAGTTTGTTTGAGTAGATTTAAGAGATATTTTAGCTTTGTCTTAGGTTGGTTGGGGAAAGGGGAATAAGACTTAAAAAATTGTTTACTATTATGGCTAAAACATCTCAACAGAATATAAATATATCAAATTACAAAGGAGGGTTGTGGGTATCGGGTTACTTTTTATATTCTGTTAAGAGAAGTATAGCATATAAATCTAAAATTAATACTTAAGTTATTATATATATTTAATAAAATTTTAATTTTTCACCAAACTTGTCTCCCACCCATCATAAAAAGCACCAAAATTTTCCAAAATATCAATAAGATTTAGAGTTATATCATCAATATCTGTATAAAAAGGCTTATCAACTCTATAAAAACTAAAACCTTTAACTCCATCTTCATTCTCTATCTCTTTTAATATCTTGAACTCTCTCTCTTTTAGGGACGATATCAAATCCTCTTTTTGAGTATCCTCTTTTAAAAAAGCTTTATGCTCTATAGCCCTTGGTATATATAGATTATCACCTTTTGATTTTAGGCTATCACAAGCTTTATGATTTTGGATTATCTGCCACTCTTTTATATTTGGATATAGTAGATTATAGTAATAGTTCCAATCTACATCCTCATTAAATCCTGATGTTATCTCATATTGAGAGTGTTCATCCAGAGCAAAGTTCAAAAAATCTTGCCAATTATAGGTAAACTGTAAATAGTATAAAAAAGTTACATATCCATCAGATATAACTCTACCTACATACTTTCCTATACGAAACTTAATCAAAGATGCCTCTAACTTATCCTCTAAAAAAAATATCTCACTCTCTTCCTCTTTGCTAAGTAAACCTCTCTCATTTGGCTCTTTTAGCTTCACTTTTACAAAAGCAATTTGAGGATAGATATACTTTATCTTCTCCACATCCATTGATATACCAGCATTAAACAAAACCGAGGCAACTTTGCCATCTATATTTTTCATATATATTTCCCAATACTCTTGCATTAACTCATCTCCAAACTCATTAAATACATATCTTCTCCATCTATTACATCCATACCCAAACTCTCACAACTACGGCATTTATAGATAACCTCATCTACCTCATACTCATCTTTGCACTCTCTACACCTAAGTTTTAGTCTCTGCTTATTGATAATAAACTCTGCACCACCACAAATAGTTCCCTCTTTGAATGTATCAAAAGCTATCTGCAAAAGATGGGTCTCTATTCCACTCATTACTCCAATTTTACAAACTACTTTATCAATATGTGTTGCATTATTCTGCTCTGCTATCTCTTCACACTGATTTAATAGTGCCTGTACTACGCTATATTCGTGCATTGTGAATACCTATTCATTTTTTGGATATTATACAGTTTTAATCTTTGAATAGTCAAATAGTTTTTATAAAAACTAATGTTATAATGATGTTAAAAATTAGGATTTATTATGAAAAAATTTTTACTTTTATTAATCTGCTCTATATATTTAAATGCAAATGAGATATATTTTGTATCTATCAAAAAAGGCAAAGACTCAAATAGTGGAACGCTCAAAAGACCATTTAAAACTATAAAAAAAGCTATAAGCGTAGCAAAAGCAGGAGATACTATAAATATCAGAGCTGGAGTCTATCCATTTGGAAATCGATTTAATCTAAATGGAGCTAAAAATAACCCCATAACTTTTCAAGCCTACAGAGATGAAAAGGTGATATTTAAAGGTCCTTACCCAAAAAGCAAAGTCTATAATATAAACCAAAACCACGCAAAAGGTACATTTCTAGTCAAAGGTAGCTATCTAATCTTTAAAAATTTTGAGCTACAAGATGGTATCAATGGTATCTATATCAAATCAAATGCCTCACATAATATATTTGAAAATCTATCTATACATGATAACTACTACAGTAGCCTAATTATAGCCGATGGTGCATGGGATAACAAGATTATAAACTGTGATGCTTATCATAACTTTGACTCAAATACCCACGGGGAGAACTCTGATGGATTTGTAGTAACAGCACATAGAACCGATAAAACCCCATACGCAGGAAAAGGCAATATCTTTATAAACTGTAGAAGTTGGGAAAATGGAGATGATGGATTTGACTGTTGGAATGCAGGAAATCCTGTAACCTTTATAAACTGTATCTCATATGATAACGGATATGACCATTGGCACAAAGGTGGATTTAAAGGAAATGGAAATGGATTTAAACTAGGTATTCATAACCGTTATGGACACCCTCAAGATGCACATGTTGTTATCAACTGCAAAGCGTGGGGCAATTCAAGTAGAGGATTTGATTATAATGATAACGAAGTAGCTATGACTCTATTTAGAAATATCTCTTATAACAATAAAAACAGTGGCTTTAAATTTCTAAAAACCAACCATAATCTAATCCAAAACATCAATATAAAATCAGCTAGAAACTATCTTGATAACCATGTATATCAAGAGAACAACTCATGGAACAACCCATCATATCCAATAGAAGATGATATTATAAGCTTTGATGATAGCTCCATAAAAGCAAAAAGAGACAAAGATGGAAATATAAACTCAAATGGCTTTTTGGAACTAAAACCAAATAGTAGATTTTATGATAAAAAAATCACACAAAAATATCAAGATTTGATGGATTTAATGTTAAAATTCCATAAAAATTAGAGATTAAAATGAATAAAAACCAAGAACTCGAAGAGACTGTAACCAAGCTATTAGAACTCATAGGAGAAGACCCAAATAGAGAGGGACTAATCAAAACTCCTTCTCGTGTGGCAAAAGCACTAAAATTTTTAACAGAGGGTTATCACCAAGACCCAAAAGAGATACTAAATCAAGCACTATTTACAAGTAGCAATGATGAGATGGTAGTAGTTAGAGATATAGAGTTCTACTCTATGTGCGAACACCATATATTACCTATCATAGGTAGAGTACATGTAGCATATATTCCAGATGGAAAAGTAGTAGGACTCTCCAAAATCCCAAGAATAGTAAATGTTTTTGCTAGAAGATTACAAATCCAAGAGCAGATGACAGAACAAATTGCAGATGCGATACTAGAGACTATCAATCCAAAAGGTGTAGCAGTAGTAGTTCATGCAAGACATATGTGTATGGAGATGAGAGGAGTACAAAAGATAAACTCCACAACAGTTAGCTCTGCACTTAGAGGTCTATTTAAAAGCGATCAACGAACTAGAAATGAGTTCTATAATATTATAAACACTCCAGCACCTTCTAATTTTTAGTAGATAGATATGACATTAAAAGATTTAGATAAATATATATTAGAGGATATCAGAGGATATGACCACCCATCAGATTTTATAAAAAGAGATGAGTATAGTGTCTTAATTCTTAGGCTACCAAAAGTAAACTCAACTATCAAGATAGAGTCATTCGCTTTTATTATAGAGGATAATATTGTATATAGCTACAATAGAGAGACCCAAGAGATAGAAAAACTAGGTTCTCTAGCCTCCTTGATAGATACTATCAATCAAAAAGTAGATAAACTCATATCAGATATAAAAAAATATCACATACTAATAGACAACTTAGAAGAGGATATCTATAACAGAAATCTAAATGATAAATTTATGCAGGAGTGGCTAAGCTACAAAAAGGATGTATCTCTCATAAATAGATTAATGTTTCACTCATATATCACTATAGAGCAGTTTGCCAACCGATACAAAAGAGAGTTAAATAGTGATTTAAATATTCATGCACTAGAGGATATCAAAGAGGAGACAAAAAGGGTATATGACCTATCCAAATCAGCACTAGATAAACTAGAGAACCTATATAACTTTTATCGTGCAAAGGTAGATGAGAGGATGAACAAAAATGTTTACTATCTAACTCTACTCTCTGGTATATTTCTACCACTCACACTACTGACAGGTTTCTTTGGGATGAATACTGGTGGATTACCTCTCCAACATGATACACTTGGTACATGGAAAGTGGTACTAATATCTATCATATTAGAGATAGTATTCTTTTTGCCATTTATTTTACAGAACCTCAAAAAAATCAAGAGGTTCAAATAGAGGATTACTCAATATACCTAAAAAGTATATTGGTATCCATACTTGTGATATTACTATCATCTGCTACTCTCATATAGTTAACTAAAAACTTAATATCTAATCTATCATCTTTATAGATATACTCCATTTTGTTTGGTGGAACACTATTACTATACTCTGTATATTTAGAGTTCAATGGTTTTAAAATATCATTTAGATTTATACTAGCCAAAATTTTACCATTTTGAATAACATTTAGATGCTCAGCTTCTGATTTTATAGATAAGTTTTTATCTATGTTATATGTTTTATCAAAATTTTTATCATAATGAAAGTCAATTAGATACTTGTATCCATCTATATTTATAATCTCTCTATTTCCGTCTATAAAAAAGAGTCTATATTTTACACCATTCCATTTAGAGATATCACCTAACCCTAACTCTTTTGCTACAAAATCTGGAAAATATGTAGTAGAGTTGGTATCTTTATATTTTTTGATAATTTGTGGTGTAACACTATTTAGACTATCTACTCCATGATGTGAATATAGATATTTAACCGTAGAGTATATACTCTTTTTATCTTTTGTATCTAACTCTTGATTTATAAATTTATCATCCGATATTATCTTTTTAAGCCTATGAATTTGATTTTGTTTACTAACCTCAGTTGCACTATATTTTCCAAATTGAGAACCAATTAACAAAATAGTCAAAGTAACAAAAAGCCATTTATAACTAGCCTCTTTTATAAAGATAAAATAAAAGGACATCAAAACTAACCAAGCACCAAATAGTGCGACAAAATATCTACTCTCAGTGATACCATACTCTTCTATTCTCATCCATATAGAAAGCCCGAGCATAACCGTTTGTAAAAGTATAGCTATCCATATAGCTCTTTTGAATTTGATATTCTCCTTTTCCCAAAGAGGAGTCCAAAATAGATAGGTAGTAATCGCTATTATTGAAAATAGTATAGAAATCCAAGCCACAATACCACTTGGCCACTGCATAGAAAATAGTATCTTTGCACTATATGCTAATAGAATTAAAAAGTATCCTATAGTTAAAGGAGTTAATATATATTTTGTAAATATCTCTTCTGCTTTTGTATATGTTCTTACTTGAAGGAGTATTATATATTTAGGAATTTGAGATAAAAATAGATTGACTCCATAAATTCCAAATACCAAAATGGCTAGTTGAGTATATCTTTTAGGTGAGATATCTATATTAAATAGTCTCTCTATAGAGTACAAAGCCAAAGAGATACCAGCATATAAAATAAGTGAAAAAAATAGAGTAGATACTAAAACCAAAATAAAATTTTGTGTCCACTCCCATATATTTTTATTACTAATCTTTACATTGACAAATGGAGTCCATATAAACATCAAAAAGATAGCCAAAAGTAGAAGAAAATGTCTAAAAAATATATTACTATCACCATGTATTATATCTGTAGGCAAAATATAATAGTACCCAACCAATAGAGCAATACCTACTATAGACATTACAAAATTTGACCAAAAAAGCCTTAGAGTAGGAAAAAGGATTATCCCCAAAGATGATACGAAAGCAATCTTGGTAGCCATAATAACATTAGCACTATCTCTTTGATATGGTTCAAGCTCCATAAGAGTTATGACAATAATAGTAAATATAAATGCAGAAAAACTAGCTAGAGGAAACCTTTTTAGTGTTCCTATTAGATTTTGAGACAACTTATCAATCATCTGAAAATTAATCATTGTATATCCTTTTGAGGTGAATTTCTATTCTATCATTTGTTCTATTGCTATCTTTTGGGAGAGGGAACTCTTTGCCATAACCAATAGAATTTATAAGCCTTGGTTTATATCTATCTTTGATATATGATGCAATAGTATCTGCTCTCTTTTGAGTCAATTTTCTATTAAAACTACGAGAACCATTTATATCACTATAAGATGAAACTTTGATAATCACATCTCCTATAGTTACATCTAAAATAGAGATGATATTATCCATAGTCTCATTACTCTCCAATATAAAACTATTATTCAAAAATTTTATAGGCTTTTGAACCAAAAGTAAATTTATCTCTTTTTCTGCTTCTGGTACAGTTTTTTTAACTGGGATAGTCTCATATGAAACTCCATTATATGTACTATTTATATCCTCTTTATAAAAATAAAAACTATCTCTTTTGTAAAAAAACAAACACCATAAAATCAAAAATATGATGAGAAAGAGTATTAATAAAAATAACTTTTTTGATTTCACTACACTTTATCCTGTTAAACCTATTAAATTAAGTTTTTTTATATTCTACCATAAAAACATTTTTTAATATATTTAATTTGAAAAAAATTTGATAAAAATTATAGAAAACTAATTTAAACAAAATAAAATATAAAGAAAAAAATTATTATTTTTTTCTTGAATGCCTATTTTGTGGGCTTTAAATTGATTTTTTATTTATTTCTTAAAATTTCTTTAAGTAAAAATAATAATTTTTAAGTTAAGTTTATATTTAATTTTTATAAACTTATACTTATATTTATTTGATGAAATAGACCGATAAATAGCTATCTCGTTCAAATAAATGTTGTTGAACAAAAATATAACATAGAAAAACAATGGAGAAAGGAATAAAAAATGAAAATAAGTGTAATTGGCATTAACCAAAACGAGTTAGAGAGTGGGAAAAACTTAGCAGAAATGGGGAATGAAGTTGTTTATGTTTGTAAAGATTATGAACATGTTAACAATATCAAAAAGGGGTATTATACAAACAGTGAAAAAGAGATACTAAAAAATATTAAAGAGAAAGATGTTATTGATTTTACTTCTGATTTTAAAGAGGCACTAGATGGAGCTAATATGTGTTTTATTTCAGAGGGTGAAAAAGATAATGATACCTCAGCACTCTTTAATATATTGGCAAATGCAAAAGAGGTTGGTGCAAATATGACTAATCATACTTTTATAGTTGACCGTTCTGCTTTACCTATTAGTAGAGCTGAACAAATCAAAGAGACAATTCAAGCTGAACTAAATAAAAGAGCTTCAAATTTGACTTTTGAAGTGATATCTGACCATAGATTTTTGAGAGCGTAATATAAAAAAACTCTTTTTGTGCTAAAAAATTTAAAATTTATAATATAATACCAAAAAAAATGCAAAAAGAGTTTTTATGATTTTTCAATCTATAATTAAATTTATTCCATCATTGCTATATAGTGTACTGTTTTTAGCACTATTTTATTGGCAATTTATATTTGTTAATCATTTTATTATTAATAAATTTATGGAATCTAAACTAATTGCACAGCAAGGGTATCTATTTATATATTTTTTTTTAATACTAATAATAGCTATTTCTACTATTAATATATTAAAAAAATATATTATAAAAGAAAAAAGTTTTGTAATTATTACAGTAGTAACTTTATTAGTTTTTTATATACTAGCATTTGATATTTTTTATAATCCTATAGAATTTTTTATCAAACTTTCATTACCGTCAACAACTATTACAGGCATGATTTTTTTTATGATGCTATCTTTTGGGTATGGTCTATACAGTTTAGGCATACTATATTTCAAAGATAGTATGCCTATTAACCATATTTTGATATTTTTATTTGTAGGTGTTTTTTATAGTGTTGGATTTATTCACTACTACTGTATGCCTCTTTTTTAACCTCTTTGTATCTCTCCAGCAAAACTGATAATACCATAAGTGAGGTTTCCTACATACTTAAATCCCAACGCCTTCATGGCATGTTGTACTTGAAAGCTTCTACTTCCTGTATGACAATAGAGTATAATATTTTGCTCTTTTTTATCATTGTGTCTCTCTATTTGAGCATAAAACTGTGAAGTAGGAACCAAATCATCAGTCCCTACTATGTGACCCATCTTATACTCCATAAGCTCTCTAACATCTATTAGAAAAAAGTCAACCATCTTTAACTCTCTAGCCTCAAGCAAAGCTTCAAGTTCATCACCATCTAACTGCTCTTTTTTTACAAGAACCTCTGCCTCCTCTTTTGTTAATCCTCTTGAGTGTTGATGTACCACCTCTTCTATCTTACTGTTTTGCTCTTCTGCTTTAGCAAACTCTGGAGTACAGAATATACCACAGTGACATCTACCATCTTGGGGTATCTCTTTTTCTAATGCAGGTTTACATGGACAAATTCTATTATCTGCTTTTTTTCTCTCCTGGGGTGTCTCACCTATAACCATAAAACATGGGCAGTATCTTTTGCCGTACATTAGTCTATTTCTTGCTAATCCCATAGCAACACCTTCGTTGACATCCTCTTGAGGATGTTGAACAAAACCAAACTGTTTGTTTACTTTCTTGACAAAATCCCAAGTCTTTTCTAGTTCAGCTTGAAACTCATCTGAATTTATATCTATCTGTTGCATAAATTTTAGCTCCTAAATTTAAATAGGAGAATTTTACTATGATTTTAATTAATAGTACTATTTATCTCAGCAAGAATATCCGAAGATTTAATCTCATTTTCAATCTCTTTGGCTTTTTCATTCAATTTTTTCTCAATATTAGAAAAGAAATGACCACTTTTATTTAAATCTATAATAATCTTCTTATCTTCAAACTCTAAACCCATCTTATTTAAGATAGACTCTTTTTTTGTAATATTTTGCTCTATACTTTTATTTTTTAAGGTTTTATTAATATCTTTTACTGTATTATTACCATCCTTAAAGCAACCTGTAGTAATAAGACTACAACATATTATAAATATAGTTTTTTTACACATTATATGACTCCTATTTTATTTAAATCAATTTTTTTCCACAATTTCTACACAATTTTTATGTAAATTTTTCATCATAACAACTCATTTTGTTATCATAATGTACTATATTAAAGGGAACTTTATACATGAGAAAAATCAAAGGGATTTCTCTTGCATTGGTTATTATACCACTTCTTTCTGGATGTGTGCAAGAAAAAATATCAACGATTAGTCCATCAAAGTCAAAAACTACAATAGCTCTTGACTCGGAGGAACAAAATCTATCACTTCTATCAAGCAATACTCTTGATAACAATGACTCTTCTACTATAATCTTACAAGAACAAGAAAATGAAACTCTCAATCAACTAATTACAATTATCGAAGATAGCGTTAACTCAGAAAATAATATTTCTGATATACCAGATATTGGCAATAATTGGATTGAATTGACAAAAGAAGAAGAGATTGTAGAGACTGCAAAAAAGTTTTTGGGTATCAAATATGTATGGGCTGCTAATGGTCCAAACTGTTTTGACTGTTCAGGCTTTACTAAATATGTTTTTAAACAAAATGGCATTACTCTACCAAGGTACTCTGGTCATCAAGCTAAAGTGGGTACAAAAGTCTCTTTTGATGAACTAGAAAAAGGGGATTTAGTATTTTTTGATACAGAACATAAGTTTAGAGGAAAAGTAAATCATGTTGGTATATACATAGGTAATGGAAAGTTTATTCATGCTAGTTCAGCCAAAAAGAAAGTGATTATTACTTCATTTCATAAAAAACCATTCTATAAAAGAAGATTTCTCAGGGGAGAAAGAGTCATAAATTCAAATAGTGCTTACGCATCCTTATAATTTATAGACTAATATATTTAAATTTAGAGGTCAAAAAATAACCTCTAAATAAAAGAAAACTATGCTAAAGCTTGTTTTGAAGCTTCTGCTACTTTTGTAAACGCTTCTGGATTATTCATAGCCATATCAGCCAAGATTTTTCTATCAAGCTCAATATTTGCTAATTTCAATCCGTGCATAAATGTTGAATAGTTCATATCATTTAATCTAGCAGCCGCATTAATTCTTACAATCCAAAGTTTTCTAAAATCTCTTTTTTTCTGTCTTCTATCTCTATAAGCATATACTAATGAACGCTCTAATTGTTCTTTTGCTTTTCTAAAGTGTTTTCTTCTTCCACTATAAAAACCTCTAGCCTGTTTTAGAAGTCTTTTATGTCTTCTTCTTCTTACTGTACCTGTTTTTACTCTCATTTTTATCCTTTACCATGTCTTTTTTAAGAATAGGTGTCAAGTGTTATACTTGAACTTGTCCTAATTTTATTAGGAGTAGCTTTTTTAACTGTTTAGATTAAACAATCATCTCTTTTATATTTGAAGCATCTGCTTTAGATACATATTTTGCTTTTCTAGCTTGACGATGATGTTTACCATCAACTTTTGTCAAAATATGACTTCTATATGCAGTTCCTCTTTTAATTTTACCAGATTTTTTAACTTTAAAACGCTTTACAGCACCTTTAACGCTTTTCATTTTTGGCATACTGTTTCCTTTCATTAGGTATTACTCATAGAGAATGAGGTCGCGTATTATATCCAAATTTATTTAAACTCTATTTAAGCACCATTTATTAATATTTTAGAACAAAAAAAAATATATTTTTTATACTTTCATATTATATATAATCTTTTTTTAACTATCTCAGCATATCCTCTAATAGATAGATAAATTACTAAGCTACTATTGGTTATCATTAGTATCATAATACACCAAATCAAAAATTAAAGGGGACTAGAAGATGGCATTTTTTAGCAGTAAAGAAAAAAACAAAAGTAATAAACCAGCAGTAGAACAAAACAATGCACCAAAACCACAACCTAAAACAAACCTAGCAACTATTATATCAAAAGGTATTAGAGTAGCAGGAAACATTACAGGTAGTGATTTTGTACAAGTAGAAGGAGTACTAGATGGAGATATCACAGTTGACAATGTAACAATCGGTGCTAGTGGTGTGGTAAATGGTACAATAAAAGCCAAAAATGTTGCAATAGAGGGTGAACTCAAAGGTGAGATTTATTGTAGTGATTTAGAGGTAAAAAAACAAGGTAAAGTCTCTCACAAAATTTATGCTGTACACCTATTAGTTAGTGGAAATGTGACAGGTGACATCGTAACAGAAAAGACAGTAACTATCGAGAGAGAGGGAACTGTTCAAGCACAAAGAATTCAAAGTAAAAAAGTTGTTATCAATGGTTCTGTAGATGGTAAAGTCAATGCCGAAGATATTATAGAAGTAGGTCACGATGGTAAAGTCAAAACAGATAGATTAGAGAGTAAGAAGATTACTGTCAATGGTAAAATAGAGGGTAAACTGACAGCTTCTGAGCTACTAGAAGTAGGTAAGAATGGTTTTGTACAAGGTGAAATAACTGTTAAAAATATTAAAACTGAAGAGGGTGGTAGAGTAATAGGAACAATGGTTACATATGAAGAGACTGTTAAACAGATAGAAAATAACAATGATGATATAATTGATACTGAAACTGCATAAATATAATGAGGGGATATAAATTATCCCTTCATTTGACTATTTTATTTAATAATTTCTATAGTCTCTTGAGCTTTTGAAATAGATATATTTTCGCCACTCATAGCCTTCATAATTTTTTGACTACTTCTCTTTTTCAACTGACCATCCCCTATATAAACTGGTACAGCTAAAGCTCTCATTTTTGGACTATTATCACCTTTGACTTCAATTAACAGTCTAATATAATAAAGTCCATCTTTTTTACCTTTTACTTTTAGATTAATATCATAGTTATTTTGATTAGGAGACAACATAAATGTCACACTATCATAACTATCACCTATTGGTTCTAAATTATCATCAAGACTCAAAAGTACATCCATCTCTCCAGATTTCAATGTAGTAGATAGAGAAATATTTATGTCTGCTACTTCTCCCACATCTACTCTAGTACTTTTATAAGTCAAATCAACAGGAGCACCTGGTTTTTGATAATGTCCTATAGTTGTACCCTTAGCTATTTTAGTATCTTTAGTATCTTTTGCCATTGCTACTCCCCCCATTAGAGTTGTTAATAACATAGAAGCTATTAATAGCTTTGTTGTTTTTATTTTGTTCATTTTTCATCCTTTTTTAGTTTATTGTAACATCAAAACATGCTTTAGTTAGATTATTAAAATCAGAAATATCCAATAGATAATCACCTGCTGTTAGAGTATAGGTTGCCTCTTCAACAGCATAAACAGAAGCATCAGAAGTACCAATTCTTGTAAATGGAGATGCCTTATAGAGTGAAAAATCTGGGTCTGAACTGCTTCCATTGTTTTGTTGCATTCTCAAAGTATAACTATCACTCTGAGCAATACTAAATCTAATATATCTATGGTTATAAAGTTTATTTCCTACTCCATATCTATTATAGGTACATATATCTATCGCTCCACCACTCATATCACTATATTGATTACTATCTATAGTTTTACCATAGATATCTACAATAGAGTCTATATCTTCACTAGCTAATATATCATCAATTTTATCTATATCTGATGCTCTCTGCTCTTTTAGATATGTTATAAAAGTAAATATACTTGTAAATGCTGGTGTTGTCTTTTGTGGACCTACTAAAACATCATAAATAGGTTTAAACCCAAGAGATAGATTATCATCCCCATCATCATGATTATCATACAAATCATATAAAATTCTCTGAATAGATGCTTCACTATACCAACCTGGATTTTCTTTTTCTGCTGATTCGATATTCATATAAAAACCATCAGCTTGTCGAATACCCATTGTGTCAAAATAGATAGGATTATCTGTAGCAATAGCAGACCAAGCATTACCCCACCCTTCTCCAAAAGCTACACGAATATCCAAAAAATCTCCATTGCTGTGCATACCACCTATACTATCAGCTCTGGAAAAATTTGCCTCAAAATAGTGTCCCCACTCATGTATCATAACATGGTCATCATACTCATCAGTATCACCATTTTCATCACCCAAAATATATAATTCTGTCCCATCAAAATGAGATGTACCAATTAGACCATCTCTAAGCTCTGCTTCTGTAGCATTTCCAGAAGAAATATTATTTTTAGACCAATTTATTACTAATAGAGGAAATGTAGCATTACTATCTGCACTCTTTACCTTCTCCATTGCTTGATATATACTCCCCAATATAGCAAAAGGAGCTGCTGCTCTAGTACCAGAATATGAATTTCCATCCCATCCAGAACTAGCATGAAGGTCTCTTTTGCTATCACTATTTCCTGTTGATACAAAATCACCCTCTATAACATATTGACTATCACCATTTGTATTATCAACAACTTTTACATCCCATCCCCCAGCACCATCTTTTTTTAACTGTGCATATACTCTAACTTTAATCTGTGTATTTTCTGGCAGATTACTCAATACATAATCCCCATTATCATCAGCTGTAGTAGTAGCTATAGTTCCTCCATCTGTTCCAATGGCTTTTACTACTACCTGTTTGGCTGGTTCTTTTGTAATATTATTATAATCAAGCCCAACTCCATTACTATTAACATGGACTCTATCATAAGTTATTTTTCCTATTATTTTCAATATTCCACTACTAGTAGTAGATGAATCATCTTCATCAGAGTTGTTATTTACATCACTACTACTAGAAGGAATGGTTGCCGTACCATCATCTATAGTAACATCTCCACAACCTTGCATCATAATCAAGAAAAAAGATATTACCAAAAGGTAAACTTTGTTTTTCATAAAATTCCTTTAATTTAAATTAATATTCCATTATTACATAATATAGTAAAGAAATTGTTTAGTACAATCACATTTTATCAATAATATTGTCTTTTTGGCAATCTTCTTGCTCTATTTGGTTTAGATACACTTTTATCCTGAGATGTAGATTTATTATAACTATTTGTATTTCTTCTTAAAGTAACAGTTGAACAACTATTATTGAATGAAGCATCATATACATCCAAGAGATAATTACCTTTTTTGAGATTAACAATAAGTGTATCACTAGGAGAACCTTCATATGATGATATAGCTATATCCTTATGAGGATATGTAGTCTCATACAATATCATATCTGGGTCAGAACCATAATTATTGGAGTTGGCATCAAATTTATATGTGCCATCTTTATCTATTTTGACTTTAATAAAATCTCTGTTACCTAATTTGTTATATACACCATAATTATTTCTAGTACAAACAGTAATACTATGACCTATTGATAGTTTTTTATATACAGGAGTAGCTACCTGAGAATTTGCATTATTAGTTCTATTTGAACCATAAGCATCATCTATCTTATTAATTCTCTCATAGGCTACAGTCTTATCAATATTTCTTTTTTGACTACTATTCTCTTTTTTCAAAGCATCAATAAATGAAAATATACTCGTAAAAGCAGGTGTATTTTTTTCTGCACCTACCAATACTTCATATATTGGTTTAAATCCCAAACTTGTTTTATCATGAGACTCATTTGTCTTATCATACAAATCATATAAAATCCTCTGAACAGAACCCTCACTATACCAACCTGGATTTTGTTGAGCTCCATTTTCTAAATCCATATACCATCCACTAGATTGCTGATATCCAGAAGTATCAAAATAGATAGGATTATCCGTTGCTATTCCTGAAAAAGCATTACCCCAACCCTCACCAAAGGCTACACGAATATCAAGAGCTTCACCAGGAGAGTGAGAACCACCTATATTATCAGCTCTACTAAACTGGTCTTCAAAATAGTGACCCCACTCATGGATAATAATATGGTCATCATACTCATCTGTATCACTATTAGCATCACCCAATATCCATAACTGTCTCGCTCCATCATAATTAGAAGTAATTATCTGTCCACTATCAACATCACCTGCTGCGGCTACATTATTAATAGACCAATTAACCGTAAGTTGAGGAAACTTTGCCTTTTTATCTGCATTTCTTATTTTATCCATAGCTTGATTTATACTATCCAAGATAGCAAATGGTGCCGCATTTCTTGTCCCAGAATATCCCTCACCATCCCATCCAGAAGATGCGTGAAGGTCTCTAATGTTATGTTTATTAGTTGTATTATGATATTCACCCTCTATAACATATAGTGACTTCAAATTAGTATTATCAACTACACTAACATCCCAAAAATCTTTTTTATACATTCTAGCATAAGCACGAATTTTCACATCAATATTAGCAGGAACATATAATGAATATTTCCCATCTTTATCTGTTGTAGTCTGAGCAATAATCTTCCCATCTTTGTCTATAGCCTTAACAACAATATATTTAGAGCTTACTTTTTTAGTATGTTCATAGTCAAGCTTCGCTATCCCACCATAACTTATAGCCGATGGAACCCTATCATAAGTGACTTGACCAGAAATTTTTACCCCATCTTTACTTATATCAGTGTATTCTGAACAACCACTCATAAATAATAAAGCAACAAGTACTAAATAAATCATCTTCCACATAATCCAACCTTTATAGTATAATATATTACAAGCATAGCAGATTATAAAAAAAAAATCTATACTTATTTTTTATTCTTTTATGTTAACTAAGTATTATATGTTATTTTTTTAATAGTTTAAATCATTTATTTAGTAACTCTTGGCTAAAATAATGAGCAATAAGAATGAGTAAGGGAAGAAGTGAGACATAAAATATATAGACCAATAGCCATTGATGAAGAGATTAAATTTAGTAAAAAAAAGTTTATTGTAAGCAAAACTGATATTAAAGGGAATATAATTTTTGTAAACAAAAACTTCTGTGATGTTTCAGGATATAGTGAAGAGGAATTGATAGGTTCACCCCACAATATCTTGAGACATCCAGATATGCCAAGAGCTGTATTCTTTTTAGTATGGAGTAGTCTTCTAAGAGGAGAACCTGTCTCAGGCGTAGTTAAAAACTTAGCCAAAAGTGGTAAATACTACTGGGTTATCGCTGATTTTGATGTCAAAAAAGATGCAAACGGCAATATCAAATCACTAACAGCATTTAGAAGAGCAGCTCCTCAAAATGTCATTGATACTATGGAAGAGCTTTATGAGACTATGCTAAATATAGAAAAAAGAAGGGGTATGGAAGGTTCATTAGCTTATCTTGAAGCATACCTAGAAGAACACAATATGACCTATGAAGAGTTCTTAGATGACCTTGTCACACCAAAAGGAATATTAGCTAAACTACTCGCAGCATTTAAAAATATGGTTGGTTAAATCTCTTGGCAATCCAAGAGATTTAAAGCGTATTCTTTTGTCTTTTTTTCCACTCTTTTTCAAACTTTTTTCTTTTCAAAATAGAGAGTTTTTCTATAAAAACTTTACCATTCAAGTGGTCTGTTTCATGTTGAATAGCTACAGCTAAAAAATCATCATCTTCTATAGTATGTTTAACTCCAAACCTATCTTGATATTCAACTTTTACATGTTTGGCTCTCTCGATATCCTCATATATACCAGGGATACTCAAACACCCCTCTTGATGCTTTTGGACTCCATCTTTTTCTATAAAAACAGGGTTGATAATCTCTAGCGTGTTCTCTTTTAATTGAATATCACTATCATCCTCTGGTATATTAATAATCAAAGCTCTCTTGTCAACTCCTACCTGAATAGCTGCTAAACCAACCCCTTTTTTATTTATCATAGTATCATACATATCATCTAGTAGAGTATGAAGCTCACTATCAAACTCTACTACCTCTTTGGAGATAAGTTTTAAGCGTTTATCAGGGTAGATAACTATATCTCTTATCATCTATATAACCTTAGTTAAAACTTTTAGTTAGAACTTTGTCTATAAGTCCATACTCTACAGCCTCTTGTGCTGACATAAAGTAGTCTCTTTCTGTATCTCTCTCTAACTCTTGTGGTGTTTTGCCACAATTTTCAGCCATAATCTCATTGAGAGTATCTTTTAGTCTCTGTATCTCTTGGGCTTGTATTTGGATATCTGTTGATTGTCCTTGAGCTCCACCTGATGGTTGGTGTATCATAATTCTTGAATGAGGTAGGGCATATCTCTTACCTTTTGTTCCAGCTGAGAGCAAAAATGCACCCATAGATGCAGCTTGACCTATACAGATAGTTACAATATCAGGCTTGATATAGTTCATAGTATCAAACATAGATAACCCACTTGTGATAACTCCACCTGGAGAGTTGATATAAAAGTATATATCTTTATCTGGGTCTTGAGCTTCTAAAAATAGTAGTTGAGCTACAATACTAGAGGCTACTTGGTCATTAACCTCACCACTTAACATTATAATTCTATCTTTTAGTAGTCTTGAATATATATCATAACTTCTTTCACCACGACCTGTCTGTTCTACAACATAAGGAATATAACTCATATTTATACCTTTAAATATTTTTTAATTTTATTAAATAGGAGAATACACTTTTTTTACTTAAGTGTTTATGTAGAGTGGGTATAGATATACCCACTTAGAGAATTTATTTATCTAAACCTAAAATTTTAGAGAATAGTTTATCTTCTATCATACCCATTTTTACAGCTGGTAAAAGATTATTATTTTGATAATACTCAATAATTTGTTGAGGGTCTTGTCCACTCATTATCGCCTCATAGTAGATAGTTTGAGTTACCTCTTGGTCATTTACTGTAATCTCCTCTTTTTTAGCAATAGCATCGATTAAAAATGTAGCTTTTACAGAATTGATTGCATCTTCTCTAACTGACTCTCTAAGCTCATTAATTTTCTCATCATTACCTCTATACTCTGCTAACTCTTCTTCAGTCATACTTTGAGCTTTTTGGTTAACTTGTGCATCAATCTCTTGTTCTACAATATTCTCTGGTAAATCAAAATCATACTCTGCTACCAACGCTTCCATTAGTTTTGGTTTTAACTCTTCATTATATAATTTTGCTACTTTTTCAGATTTGATTTGCTCTTCTACTTTCTCTTTTACAGTATCAGCAGTTGCATTCTCGTCACCTGGGATTAATCTTTTTACCATCTCTTCATCAAGCGTAACTTCACCTCTAGCCTTGATATCATGTAGAGTTACAGTAAATACAGCCTCTTTACCAGCCAAATCTGCTGATTGGTAATCCTCTGGGAATGTTACAGTGATATCTTTTGTCTCACCTTTTTTCATACCTATCATCTGGTCTTCAAAACCTGGTATAAATCTACCTGAACCAATAACTAGCTCAAACCCTTCTGCTTTACCACCATCAAACTCTACACCATCAATTTTTCCAACAAAATCAAAAACTGCTTGGTCTCCATCTTGTAGAGGTCTATCCTCTTCTAGTTTTTTATAAGGAGTATTATTTTCTAAAAGTGTATTTAGTCTCTCTTCTACCTCTTTTGGGTCAACTACAGGCTCTTCAAACTCTGGTGCCAACTTTTCATAACCCTCTGCTTCAATAGTTGGTTTAAGAGAGATAACTAGCTCTACATCAATTCCATCATCAACTTTTTCAAATTTATTAAATATTGGGTCTCCAATAATATCTTCTGTTTTGATATCAAGCTCTTTTTTTGCTTCTTCAATAATTTTGTTTAATACTTCACTCTCTGCCTCTTGTTGAAGTCTCTCTCCATACATTTTTTTGATAATTGCTACAGGTACTTTACCTTTCCTAAATCCATCAACTTGTTGAGTCTTTGCAAGTTGTTTAGCAATTTTATTGATATTTTTTTCAATATCAGCACTATCTATTTTAGCTGTCACTAAAACATTTGCACTATCTTTTTTTGTTGCTGTAATATTCATTACATTCCTTTTTCCAATAATAATTTTGGAATTTTAGCAGAATTAGCCTTATACATATACTCTTTTTCATATCTCCTTATCTACAACCTATTAAAAATATAGTAACTATATACTTCAAACTATGTTATCCACACTATAGCCAAACTATCTACCACTATATCACTCTTTTTTGGTTTTATAGATACTGTTGTAATCTCTACACTATCTACATCATATTTTATAGCCAACTCATCAATCTTTGACTCTAACTCCTCAGATAAAATCTCTATCTCCTCTTGAATTTTCTCTACCTCTTTTTGAGCCATAGTGATATCGCCTCTCTCTTTATAGGCTCTACTACCTTTTGATAGTGCTTGTCCTATCTTGGCTGTACTAGTCCTACCAAACAGAGCCCCTAATATTGCTATACCTGTATCTACCATTGAGCGATTGGCATCTGCTTCCTCTTTTGCTACTCTATCTTTTGCTCTACTTAGACGATTGAGTAGAGTTTTCTCTTTTTTACTATATCTCTGCTTTAGTTTCTCTATCTCTTGCTCTTTCTTATCGTCTAGTATATCTTTTATCCTAACCTTGAAATCACCTAGAGACTCATAGGGTTTGGATATCAACCGAGGAGAACTAGATTTAAATAGCTCTAGTCTCTGATTTCTATATACCCAATTTATTAACTCTCTTTTAGTTTTTTTCAGCCCTTTATCTCTACTAATCTCATCACTAATTGGAGCAAACTTGGCATTGGTTGGAGCTGTTGAGGAGTAAACTCCACACTCATCTAATCTATCAGCACTGTCCCAATCACACTTCTCATCTTCATATAACTCCAGACTCAAACATAAAGACTCATCTACATCAACCCCTTTTGATTGATTGAAATAGTGTAGCTCTACATTAGCTTGAAGTGTTGGCATAAACTCATTATTGCCTGTAACATCTATAGAAAAATACTGCTCTATTGAGCTATCAATAGGAACAAAATCACTATACCCACCATCATTACTCTGCTTTGTTTTTAGAGTAAGAGGCTCTGCTTTTGTCTCTGCTTTTTTGTTAGCCATCAGTTTGGAGATATCATCTGCTTTTAGAGGTCCTTTTAGGTATGACATAACCCAACGAGTAGTAAATAGCTTTATATTATCAAGATGAGCCGATTTGAGGAAAAAGACTCTCTTGTTTAGATTTGAGAGCAGATTTCTAATCTCTGATTTGCTATACTCTCCTCCTATCTTGCCCCCTAATCCATCAATAACACGGTCAATATCCTGAGTAGTTTGTAATCTTCCGATAAACCAAGTACCAATATTAGAAAGCCCCTTATAGTCCAAATCCACAGGGTTTTGAGTACTCAAAACAATACCAATCCCAAAAGCTCTAGCCTGTTTTAGAAGTAACATCATAGGCTCTTTGGATGGAGGGTTCTTACTAGGTGGGAAAAATCCATAAATCTCATCCATATAAAGAATACTCTTTAGTGCTGATGTACCAGACTGTCGTCTCATCCAAGCTATATATTTATTGAGCAGTAGCGTAACAAAGAACATCCGTTCATCATCACTTAGATGTGCTATAGATATAATCGCCACTTTGGCTTTTCCATTTTCATCATAGAGAAGCTTTTGGATATCTAATGGTTCACCCTTTAGCCAGTTTGCAAAGGTTGGAGATGCGATTATGGCATTGAATTTAGTAGCCAAGGCAAATCTCTTATCCTGAGGATAAAAACTCTCTAGTGGCAATACTCCTATCTTGTCAAAACTAGGAGAGATAATAGCACCAATAAGTGATTCAAGAGATATATCCTTGCCACTCATCCAAGAGTTAGCTAAAATCTGAGCTACTAATAGATACTCTTTTGAACTAATAGGGTCTGCCTCTATACCTATGAGTGAGAGCAGACTAGAGACTGAGCTTTTTAGATATGATGAGAAGCTATCTGCATCCTCTATTATCTCTAATGGAGGAGCATCCAAAGAACCCAATACATTTATAGAGACCCCTGCACTACTACCTGGTGTATAGATAGTCTTTTCTACATCTGTAAACTTAGCTACCCTACTCTCATCTTGATAATCTCTTTTAATCCCCTCTTGCCACATAGTAGCAACCTCTTTGGCATACTCTGATACATCCTTGTTTTTAGCTTTCGCTTCATCCTCTACCCAAGGCTCAAAATTTTTAGGGTCAAATGATGGGTCTGTAAGCAATAGATTACCCATATCCCCTTTTGGGTCAATAACAATAGAGGGGATATTATCAATAGCAGCCTCTTCTATAAGCCCAATACCAAGCCCCGTCTTACCAGAACCCGTCATACCAATAATAGCTGCATGTGTTGTAAAATTTTTATTTTTTAGTAGTGTCAAAGCATCTGTAGGCTTTTGAGTATCTTTATCTACATCTCGACCGATATAAAAAAGTCCTGCTTTTTCATAAATATTAACCATCTATCAATCCTTAAAAAATATCCATCTATTTTATCTAAAACTTCTTGAACTTTGAGCTATAAGAAGATATCATACATCAATATATTAAAAACTGAAAAATGGACAAAATAATGAAAAAAGTAGCATGGATAACAGATGATATATACCTAAAACATGACACAGGCATAGGACACCCAGAGTCCATAGATAGATTAAAAAGTATAAATAAAAGAGTAGAACCTCTAAAAAACAACCTAATACAAATCTCTCCTAGATTTGCAATAGAGGAGCAAATTGAACTAATCCACCACCCAAGCCAAATAAAAGAGGTAAAAATACATAGCCAGATAGAAAAACCAATAGATGCTGATACTGTCCTCTCAAAAGAGTCATACAACTCAGCCCTCAAAGCAGTAGGTGCTGGATTGGAAGCAATAGATGGGATAAAAGCAGGAAAGTTCCAAAGAGCATTTTGTGCCGTAAGACCACCAGGACACCACGCTACACCTACAAAGTCTATGGGTTTTTGTCTATTTAACAATATAGCCATAACAGCAAGATATGCCCAACAAAATGGCTATAAAAAGGTCATGATAATAGATTTTGATGTTCATCACGGCAATGGAACCCAAGATGCCTTTTATGCTGATGATACCGTTTTCTATTTTAGCTCTCATCAAGCATTTGCATACCCAGGAACAGGAGAGGAGTCTCAAGTAGGATTAGGAAAAGGGGTAGGATATACAGCCAACCACCCACTTATGCCAAATAGTACAGATAGTGAGATTTTAGATATATATCAAAATGATTTGCCAAAATCTTATGAGTTTTTTCAACCTGATATTATCTTAGTATCAGCAGGATATGACCTACATGAGAGTGACCCATTGGCAATGTTAGATGTCACTAGTGAGGGTATCCGTCAGATAGTTAGAGAGATTTTAAAGTTAGGAGATAAACCAGTAGTCTTTATGCTAGAGGGTGGATATAGTCTATATGACTTAGGTAATAATGTAGCCCTAACGGTTGAGGAGATGTTAGATTTTTAATTTAAAAGGTTTCAATATAGCCCTAATAGCTCTCCTACCTCTAGGTAGTATAAAGCCTTTAAAATTTACTCTAAATCTATAGAGAGTATCATTAAAGTATCGCTCTTGCTCCTCTTTTAGTTCAGCCAAAGTCTGCTCTACTTCACAAAACTCTCCACTCTTTGGAGAAATATATCTAGGATAGAGTATAAGTGTAGCACAGACAAGCTCATCCAATGAGAGAACTCTTGTTCTCCTCTCACACTCCCTATAATCAACAGTCAAACCCCACCCTGCATAAAATGGCATACCATAAGTATATACCTTTTTGCCTCGAATAAGTGCATCAAATCCAGCTCCAGAGGTGAGCGTATGCACCTCATCACTTACAGCGATACAGCTATCGATACTAACTAGCGTTTGAACCTCATTGGCACACCTATCTATAATCTCTTGGGGTACTTTTCCCTCTCGATTACCAGAGAGTACATCAGGATGTGGTTTATAAA
>JAADFE010000083.1 GCA_013153055.1 Campylobacterota bacterium | reverse complement strand
AGATGGGAGGTAAAAGAGGCTCAGGAAATAGAGAGTGTGTAGCACTTGGAATTGGAAATGCAACTTCAGGACTATTTGGTGGTATGGCTGGATGTGCTATGATTGGTCAGAGTGTTATTAACTTCACATCTGGTGGACTTGGACGACTATCGTCATTTACTGCTTCTATTCTTTTAATCACTTTAGTTGTTAGTTTTTCTAATATTATCGCCTCTATTCCTGTGGCTGTTTTAGTTGGGATTATGTTTATGGTAAGTATTGGAACATTTGAGTTCTCTTCTATTAAACGAATAAAATATATGCCAAAATCTGACGCATTTGTGCTTATAGTTGTAACTATTATTACAATATTTTTTGATTTGGCTGTAGCTGTTATTGCAGGTATTATTATATCTGCTCTAGTTTTTGCCTGGAAACATGCTAAAATCTATGCTAGAGTTGATTATGATGACAATAATAAAAAAGTATATAGATTAAATGGACCTCTATTTTTTGGTTCTGTAACTTCATTTTATGAGCAGTTTGATATAGAAAATGACCCAGATGAGGTTATAATAGATTTTAGAAATGCTAGAGTTATGGATAGTTCTGGAGCTGAAGCAATTGATGCTTTGACAGAAAAATATAAAAAAGTTGGAAAAAAATTAACACTTCGACATCTATCTACAGATTGTAAAAAAGTACTGAAAGTTGCTGGTCCATTTTGTACATATGAAGAGGATGACCCTACATATAAAGTAGCTGTAAATGTATAAAGTAGATAATCCAAAAAATAACTATAAAAATGTAACTCATGCTTTCTTTTTGGCTCTAGCTATCACAATAGCTGAGCCATCTACCATATTGCCTCTGATTATACATCACTTTAGTGATAGTGTGGTAATGGTAGGAATTTTTACCTCTTTACTTCGTGGTGGAGCAATTACTATTCAACTCTATGCTGCATTTCATGCACAAGCTTATAAGAGAGTATTACCATATCTTGGTAAAGTCTTTTTCTTTAGATTTTTGAGTTGGTTTACTATAGGAGCTAGTATATATTTTATCGGTGACAGTAACAAACCTTTGACTCTATTTTTTATAGGAGTTGGACTCTTTTTCTTCTCTTTTACAGCTGGGTTTGGAGCTATATATTTCAAAGAGTTACAAGCTAAAATATTCTCAAAAGAGTATAGAGGCAAAACTATGGCAAATCGCCAAATAGCAGGAGCCATTGCCTCTATTATTAGTGGTGGCGTAGCAGGATATGTACTCAATAACTTTCAAGCACCACAAAGTTACGCCTATCTATTTATGGTTAGTAGCCTATTTATGGCTATTGGATTTGGTACATTTATAACTATAGATGAGCCACCAAAAGAAAAAATATCTAAAAAAGAGAAAAACTTTAAACTCTTTATTAAAAATGCAATAAAAATATTCAAACAAGACAAAAGATTACAAAAACAAATTTTGGCTATATTTTTGAGTTTCTCTTATCTAATATCTATGCCATTTGTTATTCTAAAAGCCAATAGCTCATTTGAATTAACTGGTTGGGCATTGGGTGGATTTATCACTGTTCAAATGATAGGTAGTATATTAGGAAGTAGCCTATTATGGAGACGCATATCTGATTATGAAAAGATGCTATCTTTGGCTTTTGTATTTGTAATATTAGCTTTTTGTATAGCCTTGGTAGCTAACAATATATATAGCTATGCCCTTATTTTTCTATTTTTAGGTATAGGACTTGATGGGTTTAACAATAGTAGTATGAATTTAGTTATAGAAATAGCACCAGAAGATAAAAGACCTATCTATACAGCAATTCAAACAAATCTAGTATCTTTTGGACTATTTTTTCCAATACTGGGTGGTCTACTATTAAAAACTATAAATAGTTATAATCTAATTTATGGACTTAGTATCACTCTTTTAGCTATTGGTCTTTGGGTTAGCTTAAAATTAAAAACTCTCTAATAATACATTTTCATTACCTAAAATATTTACATTATTTAAATATTTAAGAGGTAAAGATGTAGGTCTAATAGTATATAAAGATGCTATCTCATCACATATAGCTTTTCTACCTCTCGTGGAATTTATAAACTGTACTATAAACCTAGAGTCTATATTGGCACCTTTTTTAACTCTAATGGCTGCCATATAATGAGGAATAACCAATCCACTCTGTCCCTCTTCAACAAAACAAGCAATCATAGGAAAATAGAGGCTAACAATTACATCACCCTCTTGGGTTAAATTCTCTGGAGATACTTTTTTATTACTATCTACCTCTATAAGCTTTCTCTCATCTATAAAAGAGATAGATTCCAATGATAACATTGTAAGTTCTTTATAAATAGTATGATTTTCTATATCATTCTCTTTCTCTTTTAAATAAGTACCTTTGATAATATCTGCTACCTCTTTTAATTTCATAATGCTATTTCCTTTTCTTTAGTAAATATTAATTTTATTAAGTAATTATATTAGTTAATTCTTTAATATTAAATTAATATTAAGCCAAATAGGTAAATATTATACATAAGGTTAACATTATTTATTTTATTGTATTCAATATTTTTGCAAATGTAATATTTTATAACATTTTGTGATTTTTATTAAAAAAGAGTGGGAAATCTCCCACTAGAAGTTAAAGTCTTTGAGGCATCTCATCTTTAAAGGCTATCTTTTCAGCATTTTTGAGTATATCTAATGCACCATCTTTTATCATAAGTGAGGCTAACTCTTCTCCTAGATTAGAGCTATCATCTCTTGGACTATTTAGAGATTTATGTAATATATGTGTTCCATCTGGATAACCTATCATTGACTCTATCTTGATAGTTGCACCATTGATAGTTGCATTAACTGCAACTGGGGCTGAACACCCTGCTCCTATTTTGGCTATAAAATCTCTCTCTAATTTTGTAAGCAAAAAGCTATCTTCATCATTCAAAAATTGTGCTATCTCTCTGACTTTATCATTTGAGCTAACTATCTCTATACCTAAAGATGCTTGACCCATTGGAGGTATCATCATCTCAAGTGGTAACTTTTGAGTAAATGGAATATCTTTGAGTAAATCTAAGCGATATAATCCAATATATGCTAAAATTATAGCATCATACTGACCCTCTTTTAACTTTCTAAGCCTAGTATTTACATTCCCTCTTAAATCTTTGATTTTTAAATCTGGTCTGATTTTTAGAAGTTGCATTCTTCGTCTGAGACTTGTTGTGCCTACTACACTTCCAACTGGTAGTTCATCTAATGATTTATATTTATGTGAAAGAAAAACATCCGATTGATCTTGACGAGTAGTGATAGCTATAAGCTCTAAGCCATCTGGAATATATGTTGGTACATCTTTTAGTGAATGTACAGCCATATGAGCATTACCTGCTAACATCTCATCCTCTAACTCTTTGGTAAAGTGACCTTTACCACCTACTAATGCTAGAGGTTTATCCAATATCTTATCACCCTTTGAGGTTATCTCATTGAGTTCTACTTTGATATTTGGAAACTCTTTTTCTATTCTATCTCGTATATGATACGCTTGCCAAAGAGCTAGATTACTAGCTCTGGTTGCTATAATTAACTTATTCAAAAAAACTCTTTATAAAATTTATTATATTATCAAAAAACTCTTTGATATATTCAGTTCATTTTTTATCGTCAGATTTTTTAGAAATAAACTCTTTGTATTTATCTCTAGTTTTATCCCATTTACCATCAATAAAAACTGTAGGTGTTCCACTTACTAATGATTTAGTTCCCATAGTCGCATCTGCTTTAAGCTCATCACTAATCTCTTTAGCATCTAAATCTTTTTCTGTTAGAGTTATACCCATTGTTTTTTTAACCTCTGCCAACACTTTTGTAGCATTTCTTTCAGCAGTTTTCACATCCAAAGCATAAGCTTTCATAGCATTATCAAAGTGTCCTTTTTTCTGCTCTATCAACATAACTCTTGTTAATATATCAGATACAGGATGTATTCTAAGTAGAGGAAAATGGTAATAATATAATGCAAATGTATCAGGATTTTCTTTTACTGCTTCATAAATTTCTGGTACCTTTTCTTGGCAAAATGGACATTTTGGGTCAGAAAAAATTACTATTTTATGTTTTGCATTTTTATTTCCTGCTACTAAATGTTTCTCATCATATATATCAGATTTTAGTTCTGGTTTCAACATAGATTTATAATCATTGCCTGTTTTCATATCAATAAGTGTAGGTGCTACAAAACCATCTTTTACAAAAATAGTCTCTGGTACAGTCACTTTATCTGTTACTGTAGGACTCTTTTTTACATCTGCATGAATATTTACAAAAAATACTTCCCAACCTTTTGGATTATCTAGTTCTTTCTTACCAATTATATCTACTGATGAAACTTTAACACTAGGGCTTTTAACCATATGATTTTTAATATAATCTTTTACATCACTTTCAGAATTCGCACTAAGACTTAGTGTTGCTAATAGTGTCACACTCAATAATTTCGACATCAATGACATTGTCATCTCCTTGTTTGTTTGAATTTTTAATATTTGTTTTATTTTTTACAGATGGTATTGTACCACCAAATTGTAAATATAACGAATACAAAAGTGCAATAACCCCTAAAAAATCTGAAAAAACTCCAGGAATTATTAAAAGTATCGCACCTAAAAGATAAGCTGTAGAGGCATCATGAAAACTTTTTCCATTTAATCTACCTTCTGCTAACGAACTAAAACTCTTCATTATCGTTATATGTGCATTTTGAAGCAGTGCCATACCTATCATAAAAGAGACCAATATCCAAATAACAGACCCCATAAAACCTATATGGGAACCAACAGCCAAAGAAAAATATAACTCAAGTAAAAAATAGGGGATAATAAATAACATTAAACTAACCTTTTTAATAGTATATCCACTATTCTATCTAAATCTATCTCCTCTTTGATTAATCCATCTCTTGTTATTAACTCTACCTTATTATCTTTGATATCATTACCCACCACAATAGCATAAGGAAACCCAACTAACTCAAAATCTTTAATCTTGACTCCAAATCCTGTCTTTTTATCTGCTCTATCATCAAGAATAACTGATACATCATTATCTTGAAGCTCTTTGTAAATATGCTCAGCTACTTGCATCTGCTCACTATTTTTAGCCTTGGCTACTATAATATCTACTACAAATGGAGCCGACTCTTTTGTCCATATACAACCTCTATCATCATGATGCTGTTCTATAATTCCAGCTAAAAGTCTGCTCACACCTATCCCATAAGTACCCATAATAAAAGGCTCTAGCTTCTGTTTCTCATTTAAAAACTCAGCTCTCATAGGCTTAGAGTAAACAGTTCCAAGTTGAAAAATATGACCAGCCTCTATCCCTTTGGTTTTAGACAAAGCTCCTCCACACTTTGGACAACTAGTCTCATCTTCACTCAAAACCTCTACATTTGCCCCAAAATCACAACTATCACAAACCATAATAGTATCTTCACCACTATCAGCTAATATCATAAACTCTTTTGAACCAGCCCCACCAATAGCTCCACTATCAGCCTCAACAACCCTAAACTCTAACCCAAGTCTTGTGAAGATTTTTTTATAAGTCTCCTCCATTAAATTAAACTCTCTAACCATATCCTCATGAGTTGCATGGAAACTATAAGCATCTTTCATTAAAAACTCTCGACCTCTCATAAGACCAAATCGTGGGCGTACCTCATCACGAAACTTCCAATTTATCTGATACATATTAACAGGAAG
>JAADFE010000106.1 GCA_013153055.1 Campylobacterota bacterium | reverse complement strand
TCTCTTTTGCAATTTTTTTAGATAGTACTGTCATCTGTGCATCATTTATTTTTCCTGCATCGACAAAGACTCTAATCTCTCTACCTGCATTAATGGCATAAGCATCTCTTACACCTCTATTTTTTAATGCTATCTCCTCTATATCTTTAACACGGTTTACAAAATTCTCTAAAACCTCTCGTCTAGCACCAGGTCTTGAAGCACTAAGTGCATCAGCAGCACATACAGCCGCACTCTCTACACTATCAGGTTCTCTATGTCCATGATGAGCGTATATTGCATTGATAACCGTTGGGTGTTCATTGTGTCTTTTACACACTTCTACACCCAAATCAACATGATTTCCACCTACATCTTGTGTTAATGCTTTTCCTATATCATGTAGTAGCCCTGCTCTTAGAGCTAACTTTTGGTCTCCATCCATCTCTGCTGCCATTAGTGCAGCTAATTTTGCAACTTCAAGAGTATGAGCTAAGGCATTTTGTCCATAACTAGCTCTATACTTCATCCGTCCAAGTAATCTCATTAGCTCCTCATCCATAGGCAATAGACCAAGCTCTACGACTATATTTTCACCCTCTTCTAAAATCTTTTGTTCAAACTCATCTATAACCTTTTTGTGAACAGCTTCAATTCGTCCAGGGTGAATTCGACCATCTTCTATCAAAATCTCAATAGTTCTAGTAGCAATAGCACGGCGATATAGATTAAAGTTACTCACAATAATCACACCAGGGGTCTCATCTATAATAATATCAACTCCTAAAAGTTGCTCTAGGCTTTTGATATTTCGACCCTCTTTTCCTATGATACGACCTTTGTGTTCATCGCTTGGAAGATTGATGATATTGATAAGTCTCTCTCCTGCAAACTCTCCTGCATATCTAGTTACAGCTTGAGAGATTATATAATCAGCTTTTCTTTTAGCCTCATGTCTAGCCTCTTTTTCATACTTTCTGATTAATTGAGCCATCTCCAAAGCAGACTGCTCCTCTACCTGTTTCAAGAGATATTTTTTTGCTTCATCTCTTGTCATTCCTGAGCTTTTTTCTAATATCTCTATACTTTTAGTTATCTCTTCTTGTTTTTCCTCTTCTAGGGAGTCTAAATATCTCTCTTTTTTATCTAGCTCTCTTTTTATTTTTTTGAGTTCTTCTTTTTTCTCCTCTAACGATTTCATCTCAAGTGATAGTTCTGTCTTCTGTTTTTCAACCTCTAAAACTTTATTTTGAAACTTCTTCTCTAGCTCTACCTCTTTTTGTTTTATCTCTATTTGGGCCTCTTGTAAAATATGTTCAGCCTCATACTCTATAGCACTAGCTTTTGCTCTTGCTTCTGTCTCATAATGCTTAAACTGTTTTTTATTATCATTTTTAACAAATAGATAACTAGCCAATGACCCCAAAACAGCTGCTATCGTAGCTATTACAGATACCTCTTCTATCATCTTTTCTCCTTTTCTAAGGAGCCTAAATCCCTAAATATGTTTATTTATATTATTTAAAACTTTTTTCGGTGTAATATAAAGATTTCCCTCTACATCATAATCATCAGTTATAATCTCATTGGATATGCAACTTTTTCTCCCTACGAAAAAGACTCTATCTATTTTATCACTACTCTCCTCAAAAAATCTATCATAGAATCCTTTGCCAAAACCAACCCGTCGAAAACTCTTATCCATCCCGATAACTGGGACAATGGCTAAGTCTATTTTCTTATAAAAATTATTAGATATATTAGGTTCTTTTACACCAAAGCTTTTTCTTTTTATAGGCAATCTATATTTTACCAATCTAAAGCTTTTACCTACCATAAATGGAACTAAAAGAGTAATACCCTCTTTTCTTAGCTGTGTAATTAAATTACTTATATTAATTTCTATTTTCAAAGGAACATAAAGCATAACCACTTTGCAGTTATTTTTTTTGATATATCTATATAAAAATTGTGAAACCATCTTATCCAAACGATATAGATTTACTCTATTTCCTTTTTTTAATCTCTCTATACACCCTTTTCTAAACTCACTTTTATTCATAATACTCCGTCGAACTTTTATATTTTTTTGATATAATCACTAAAAAAGACTAAAGATTTACTTTAAAATGAAAAACAATTTGTATATATTTGTACTCATTCTAACTATATTTATTTTAGGATGTAACGATAACAAAGAGAGCAATAAACAGCCCTCCAAACTAATAGAAGAGGTCAAAAAGATAAAAAAACCTCAACAACCAAAACCTATTAAACCAAAAGTATATAATTTCAAATTTACCAATTTAGAAAACCAAACAGAAGAGCTAGAGGTCAAAAACAACCACTATGATTTTAAAAATATCAAACAGCCTATAGTTTTTGTAAATTTTTTGGCTTCATGGTGTCCTCCATGTATAGGGCAAATACCACACCTAAATAAACTACATCAAAAATATAAAAGTGATTTATATATATTAGGTATATTAAAATATGACAAAGATTTAAAAGATGAAGATATAGATAAATTTATAACTTCTCAAAAAATAAACTTTTTCATATCCAAAGAGACCGATAGTAGTGTAAAATTTAGTAACTTTATAGCACCAAAACTACAGCTAAAACAGAATTTTTCTCTGCCATTAATGATTTTATTTGTAAAAGGGAAATACTATACGCACTACGAGGGAAGCATCCCCGAAGAGATGATAGAGAGTGATATAAAACAGGCACTCAATAAAATAAAAGGTCAATAATGTTTAATATATTCAAAAAAGTTTTTAGAAAAACAAATGAGGCTATCAAAGAGGTAGTACCACATAAAAAGAAAAAGATAACAAAAGATGAGTTTGAGGATATTTTACTAGAAGCTGATGTCAACTATGAACTAATAGAGAAATTTTTAGATGATATGCCAAATGAGTTCGACAGAGCTACAGCTTATAATGCTTTGATATCTGTATTTCAATATAAAGCTAACTGGATACATGATGTAGAGGATAAACCATTTATCGATATGATAGTAGGAGTAAATGGTGCAGGAAAGACAACTACTATAGCAAAACTAGCTAGATATTATCAAAAGCAGGGTCAAAAGGTGATGCTAGGTGCTGGTGATACATTTAGAGCAGCTGCTATAGAGCAGTTGAGTAGATGGGCAGATAAACTAGATATACCAATAGTAGCCACTAGACAAGGACATGACCCCTCAGCAGTTGTATATGATACTATCAGTTCAGCTACAGCCAAAGGGTTTGACCATGTACTAATAGATACAGCAGGACGACTTCACACCCAAACAAATCTAGGTGAAGAGCTAAAAAAGATGGTACGAATAGCCAACAAAGCAAAAGATGGGGCTCCCCATAGAAAAATGCTTATCCTAGATGGTACTCAGGGTAGTTCTAGCATCAATCAAGCCAAAGTTTTCAATGAAATGATAGGAATTGATGGTATAATTATCACAAAACTAGATGGAACAGCCAAAGGTGGTTCAGTGCTATCTATTGCAGATGAACTTCAAATGCCAATATACTATATAGGGACAGGAGAACAACCAGATGACCTTATTGAGTTCAAAGCAAATGAGTATGTCAATACTATTTTAGATGAGATATTTATTTAAACTATTAACACCTATACTGATACTAATGTTAGTAACTCTATCACTTATGCTTTTGCATGAGAGAAAAGAGTTTGATATAAGAGGCTTGGCACAGATAGACCCTATACCAAAAACTGAGCAACTTATAAAAGATAAAAAATATAGTGATGCCTATGAGTATCTATCATATTTTATGCAGTTTGAGTATGTCAAAACCAACCCAAAAGCCCAAGAGTTACTAAAGAATATACAGACTAAAAGAGATAGCTATGAGTATCAAAAAGATAAAATCATAGAGGGAATACTAGAGGGTAAAAGCGATGAAAATATAGGAAAACTCTCAGCCATAGCATCAGATTTTTTAGTAATAGGAGATATAAGAGACCTATTTATTCAAGGCAATAACTATATGAGTGACAAAGAGGTTGACAAAGTTATAGTAGCCCTATCTTCTCTAGGACTTATAGCTACTGCATCAACTATATACTCACTAGGGGCAGCTGCACCAGCCAAAGATGGTATATCTATCCTAAAGTACGCCAAAAGAGTCAACAAAATACCAAATTGGCTCAACAAAGCCATAGTAAAAGAGGCAAAAATATCCAAAGAGACCAAATCACTTAAAAATATAGAAAAGATACTAGAGCCTATATATACTCTATATAAAAAAGTAGGACTAAAAGATACTCTAAACCTACTAAAAGAGACAAAAAATCTAGGTGAACTAAAAGGCCTAGTCAAATTTTCAAAGAGATTTGGTAAAAGTAGTAGTGGGTTAGTCAAAACAGTTGGTCTCAAATCTATAAAAGAGATAGAAACTATGTCAAAGGTAAAACCAAAAACTATACTATACGCCTCTACTTATGGAGATAAAGGTATAGTAGCTCTAAAAACTATGGGGGAAGCCAAATTCCTAAAAAGAGTAAAAGTAATATCAAGAGTATCTAAAACAACCTACAAAGGAAATTTTGATACTCTATTTACCAAGCTTTTAAATATCATACCTACCTCTGTGCTATATCTTATTAGTTTTTCAGGGTTGTTCTATTTTCTGTTTAAGTTTTATACTTTAATTATTAAAGTTAAATGGGGCAATACACAAACTATTTAAATACAGTACTACTACCTAACTAATTATTAGTTTTCAAAATTTATTTTATAATTTAAGATTTCTTTAATATTATAAAGATAAAATAGTACTGTATTTTAACTTTTGGAGAATTTTATGAAAAAAATAATTAATTCATTTATATTAACAACTATACTTATAGTAATTAGCAACTGTACAGCCCCATCAGCCCCTATTTATAATACCAATAAACATCATATTAGTAATAAAAGAACAGCAGAAGATGTATATAAAAGTATCAAAACAGCAGGAGCATCTCTTGGATGGATTATAAGAAAACAGAGAAATGGTGTTGCCATCGGTAAACTTCCAATCAGAGAACATATGGCTTTAGTTAAAATAGCATATAATCGTAACTATTACTCCATAAAATATTTAGATAGTAAAAACCTTAAATATGATAAAGAATCAAATACTATTCATAAAAACTACAATGGATGGATTAAAAATTTAGAAAGAGCAATAGATGCTCATTTATAATTAACTTGCCTTTTTATAAAGGTAAGCTTCTAGTTATAGGCTTTAAATTTATTTCAATTAAATAATTTTATAAAAATTTTAATTTATAAAAACTTCTCAGCAATAACAATCACACCTACATTGGCAACCAAAAGAAAAAAAGGTATCCAAAGTGTAGGAGTCCACTCTTCAAATAGCTCTTTTTCCTCTATCTTCTCTACCATTTTGAGTTTTAGTTCATCTTTGCTATAATCTTTCTCTTTGAGTAGATTGGATACCTCACCAAAAAAGTCTATCTTGTCAAATATAAAACCTAAAATAATCTGAACTGTTTTGGGCTGTTTGTTTAGTATGCCCATATAGTCACCTACTCTATCTTTTTTATCTTCTGTTATAAATTTATCAATAACAAATCCAACAACATCCCCACTACTTTGCGTTAGCACTTTATGGATAGAGGCATATAGAGCCTCTTGTTGAGCTACCATAAACCATAAGATAGGAAAACCTATAACTACCACCAAAACAACAATACCAAACCAAATATGCTCTCCATGAAAAAGAGCCAAAATATCCCCAAAATAGATAACAGCCAATACAACATTAGTAACAACTGCCAAAAACATAAATAGAGAAAATCTCAATATATATGCAAAACCTGCTTTTA
>JAADFE010000127.1 GCA_013153055.1 Campylobacterota bacterium | reverse complement strand
CAGTAGCTAAAAATGTAATAGGTCAAATTTTGGCTAGATTTGAGTCAGCAGGACTTAGAATTGCAGCAACAAAAAAGATTCAACTATCTCGTGAGGATGCAGAGGCGTTTTATGCAGTACACTCAGAGAGACCTTTTTTCAATGACCTTGTAGAGTTTATGATTAGTGGACCTGTTGTTGTAAGCGTATTAGAGGGTGAGAATGCAATGGCAAAAAATAGAGAGCTTATGGGTGCAACAAATCCAAAAGAGGCAGAAGCTGGTACAATTAGAGCTGATTTTGCTGATAGTATTGATGCTAATGCAGTTCATGGAAGTGACTCTTTAGAAAATGCTGAAATTGAGATTAACTTTTTCTTTGCACAAAGAGAGATTGTTTAATCTAAACTATGAAAATAGTTTTTGATAAGGTAGGACATACTGAAAAACCATTTGAGGTAGATATTCAAAATGTCACTTTAAAAGGTATTTTGGTAAAAAGAGGTTATCATCGAGTTGCTTTAGAGGCAGAGTTAGAGGGTAGTGTAGAGCTAGTATGTGATAGATGTGCAGATGTATATCAAGAAAATATATGCTCACCTCTAAATTTGACTCTAACTGATGAGGTTATAGAGACTGAAGATGATTTAGATATAATCGAATTTATAGATGGTGTTATTGATTTGGATTTTATAGTCCAGAGTGAGATAGCATCCATAGAAAACTCATATCATACTTGTAAAAAATGTGAAAATGATATGGGTGAATTTGAAAAAGAATTTTAAAAAATACAAAGGATGAAAAATGGCAGTACCAAAGAGACGAGTAAGTAAAACTAGAGCAGCAAAAAGAAGAACACACTACAAAATTACACTTCCAAGACCTGTAAAAGATGAAGATGGAACATGGAGAATGCCTCACCATATGAATATGACAACTGGCGAATATAATACAAAAAAAGCATAATAAGCAGTTTCTATGATTAGGATTGCAATAGATGCAATGGGTGGGGACTTTGGTCCTGAACCTATTATAGAGGGTGTCATACAAGCACTTGATGAAAAAAACTTCTTGCCTATACTTGTAGGTGATAGAGAACAGATACTACACCACCTACCTCAATACTATTTAGAGCAAGTTGAGATAATAGAAGCCTCAGATATTATATCTATGAGTGATTCAGCAACACAAGCTTTGAAACGAAAAGAGTCATCGATATATAAAGCTGTTGAACTGGTTCGTGAAAAAAAAGCTGATGCTGTTGTCTCTGCTGGACATAGTGGTGCTACTATGGCTTTGGCTACTCTAAGAATAGGCAGATTACCACATATATCTAAACCAGCACTTGCTACTATTATGCCAAGCTTGTCTCCTGTAGCTAATACTTTACTATTAGATGTTGGGGCAGTAACTGATTGTACTCCCAAAAATCTATATGAGTTTGCTATTATGGGTGAGGTTTATGCTCAAAAGGTTTTAGGACTTAGAAAACCATCTGTTGGACTTTTGGCAAACGGTGAAGAGGATAGCAAAGGGAATGCACTAACCAAAGAGGCATTTAAGCTTATGAAAAATGGTGTACCTGGTTTTAAGGGTAATGTTGAGGGTAGTGATATCTTTAATGGTTCTGTTGATGTTGTTGTATGTGATGGATATACAGGAAATATCGCCCTAAAAGCTAGTGAGGGTGTAGCTTCAACTATTTTTGCTTTGATGAAAACACAGATAAGAAAATCAATCCCTGCGAAGATTGGGGCATTGCTTATGAAGAAAAAAGTGTTTACTAAACTCAAAAATAAAGTTGATTATGCAGAATATGGTGGTGCCCCTTTACTTGGGGTGAATGGTTGTGCTATTATTTCACACGGAAAAAGTAACGCAAAGGCTATTAAAAATGCCATTTTCCAAGCTATAGCTTATAGTGATTCTGGTGTAAATAGTGCCATAGAAGAGTTACTGATTAAAAATAACGAATAAGGTTGACAATGTACGCAAAATTTCACTCTATTGGGGCATTTGTACCCTCGAAGATATTGAGTAATGAAGATTTAGAAAAGATGGTAGATACAAGTGATGAGTGGATATTAAAGCGTACAGGTATCAAAGAGAGACGAATAGCAGATGATGATGAAGTGACTAGCGATATGGCTACAAAAGCTTCAAATATAGCTATAAAAAGAGCAGGATTAAATAAAGAGGATATAGATTTAATAGTTTGTGCCACTGTTACTCCTGATTACTTTAATATGCCATCAACTGCTTGTGTAGTTGCTGATAAAATAGGCATCAAAAATGTTCAAGCATTTGATATCAGTGCTGCTTGTAGTGGATTTGTTTATGCTCTTAGTGTTGCAAAAGCATTTATAGAGTCTGGTATGAAAAAACATGTATTGATAATTGGTGCAGAGAAGTTTTCATCTATTGTAGATTATACAGATAGAGCTACATGTATTCTATTTGGTGATGGTGCAGGTGCTGCTGTTATTTCTGCTACAGATAATAAAGATGAAGCGATAATAGATGTTCATGCTAGTGCAGATGGAAGTTATGCTGACTTTTTGGTTACTCCAGCCCCTGGTAGCGTTCATCCTGTCTCTCAAAAGGTTATAGATGAGGGATTAAACTTTGTTCAGATGAAAGGTAATGAGACTTTTAAATTAGCAGTAAAAACACTTACAAAAGATGTTAAAGATATTTTGGCAGAAAATAATATAGAGTCAAAAGATATTCCTCATTTTGTTCCACATCAAGCCAATTATCGTATTATAAAAGCTGTAGGTGATGCTTTAAAGATGACTGAGGAGCAAGTTGTAGTAACTGTAGGAAAATATGGAAATACCTCAGCAGCTTCTATTCCTATGGCAATTAATGATATTTATGAATCTGGAAGACTTAAAAGAGGAGAGTTAATGTTACTTGACACTTTTGGTGGAGGTCTTACTTGGGCTAGTGCTTTGCTTCCTTTTGCAGGAGATAGCTTTAAAGAGTAGTAGATATTTATTTGATTTTGATACTATTTTAAGAGTTTTGGAGATATAGAATATAGTTAATTTGTGTATATAAAAGCTTGATTTATAATAGTTTTAATACTATTTTAACAAGTTTCATACTACAATTTGCATATAAAAACAAAAAGGATGCCGATGTTAGCAGAATATAGAGATGAGATTTCTGAACTTAAGCAGAGCAATGCACATTTTGCAAAAATTTTTCATGAACATAATGAACTTGACCAAAAGGTTTTAGATGCAGAAGAGGGTAGAGTTCCAATGAGTGATGTAGAGATAGAGGTTCTAAAAAAGAAAAAGCTTCTACTCAAAGATGAAATGCTCATGATGATATTAAAACATAAAAAACAAGAAGCATAATCTATAAAACATCCTATAAAACTATAGGATGTTACTAATTTATCCACTTTTTCTCCTATATTTTATCTTATTAATACTTTTTTTATATTATAATTGCACTATATAAACTTAATATAATTTTAAACTCAGGATATAATATGATATATAAAGATTTACTAAAAAAAACCGTTGAATATTATGATTCGTCCTTAATAGCACTAATATTATCTTTTGTTACTATTCCATCTTTTTGGTATATATCACATGGTAATATATCATGGGTTGTCTCTTGTACTGTACTTTGGGCATTGGGTGTATTTATGATTTTTCAGCCTATGATTCGTTATATATTTCCCTATTTAATTACCCAAGTAGGAACTATATCTCTGACTTTTATATTGGCTATTATATCTATCTTTTTAAATACAACTGTGATTATGCTTCTATTGCCTCAGGAGGATATCAAGATAGTTTTAAATAACACTCTATTTAGTAGCTCTATTAGTAATCTATTTATATTTTTGTGGTTTTATATAATTATTGCAGGGACTTTACTATCTGGTTTGAATTTTTATATGAAAATCAAACCTACAAATATCTTAAGTAAGCTCTCCTCTAAACTTGTTATGCCTAAAAATATGTTTGTATATTTTACTGAGATAGGATTAGTGTTTATTTTGCCTATTGCTTTATTATTTTGGACAGATATTACATATAGTTTTAGGGTTTTATTGGGGATTATCTCTATTGGTACTGGGTTAATGATTTATATACATAGGCTCAATATAGAAAATAGTAATATCAGATTATCTGCTATAGCCATATATTCAGCTATGGTTCTTATGGTCAATGGAATTGTTATTGGTAGCGTGGGGTTAGATAGAATTCCCGATACAAATATCAAAGCTAGAATTGCTCAAAATAAGGTTATGTTAGATTTAGCAGCAAAAGATATAAAATACCCAACATTTCAGTTAAACAAAAATCCAAAAAACGGAACTACAACAGTATATCAAATATTAGCATCTATCCCACAAATAGGGCTACATATAGGACATAAAGTAGCTACTATCCCAAATAGGGCTATAGTTATCAAATCAACAGATACTCACTATACAATATCAGACCAATACAATAACAAAAGGCTTATAACTTTGGATAGATAAGATATAATTATGTATGAATTATTTTAAAGAACTTAACCTCCCACAAAATCTACTTGAAAACCTATCTCTATTAGGTTTTGAGCAGATGACTCCTATCCAACAAAAGGCTATCCCATATATCATTGAGGGCAAAGATATTATTGCAAAAGCAAAAACAGGTTCAGGTAAAACTTTGGCTTTCTCTTTGCCTCTTGTTTTAAAGATAGAGCCAAAACAGAAACAACCACAAGCCCTAATAATAGCACCAACTAGAGAGTTATCTCAACAGATAGCAGGTGAACTTAAAAATCTATCCAGATATAAACCAGATACAAAAATAGTAACACTATATGGAGGAGAGCCTCTCAGCCCACAAGCAACCTCATTAGAGAGTGGTGCTGATATAGTAGTAGGAACACCAGGGCGACTACTCGACCATATATCAAGAGGAACTATAGATTTATCTAATATCAAAACTCTAATAGTAGATGAGGCTGATAGGATGTTAGATATGGGATTTGATAGAGATATCTTGAAAATTGTCTCAAATCTACCACAAAATAGACAAAACCTACTATTTTCAGCCACATATCCCAATAATATAGAAAAACTAGCATCAAAAATATTGAAAAATCCTATTAATATAGAGATAAAAGATGATAAAAAAGATAATAATATAGAAGAGATAGCCTTTCAAACCAATAACAAAGATAGAACTCTCATAGATATAATACAATTTTTTCAACCCAATATTGCTCTGATATTTTGTGCTACAAAGGTAAAAACTGTTGAGTTATCAGATATGCTACATAACAAAGGGTTTGATATAGCAACTCTAAATGGAGATTTAGAACAGTATCAAAGAGAGGAGATGTTAATACAGTTTAGTAATGGCTCTTTGCCTATTATGGTAGCTACTGATTTAGCTGCTAGAGGTTTGGATATCAATGGGATTGATATTGTTATTAACTATGATATACCTATGAAACCACAAGAGTATATCCACCGTATAGGTAGAACAGCAAGAGCTGAAGCTAAAGGTTTAGCTATATCAATATGTGATAGCTATGACAAAGAGAAGCTAAAAAGTATCAGACCATCTATAGATATAAAAGATGCAAAAGAGCTAACTCCAGATAGAAACTTTTTTTTACAGGGAAAATACCAAACTCTATCTATAGATGGAGGCAAAAAGAAAAAACTAAGAGCAGGAGATATACTAGGTACTCTATGCAAAGAGATAGGATTAGATGCCAAAGATATAGGCAAAATCAATATATCAGACAGATATAGCTTTGTAGCTATAGATAAATCTGTAATAAAAAAAGCCTACGATGGTCTCAAAAATGGCAAAATAAAAAAGAGAAAATTTAGAGTTTGGTGGTTATAAATTTTCTCGAAAATTCGGAATATAAGCTCGGATTTTTCGGAATAAAGCTATAATAATTTCGGAAAGGATATAAAATGATAGAGAGAAAACTACTACCTATTATATTGGAAATGTTGGAAATTTTTAGAATAGTTGCTATTAATGGTCCTAGACAATCGGGAAAAACTACACTTCAAAAGCTTGTTGCTAAAAAAAAAGGAATAAAATATTATACATTTGATGATGAACAGACTCTTCAAACAGCATCTAATGACCCAATAGGATTTATAGAGTTTATTTCCAAAGACAATGTTGCTATAGATGAAGTTCAGATGATACCATCTGTAATCCCTGCTATAAAAATGGTCGTTGATGAGAAAAATAGAAAAGGAATGTTTCTACTAACAGGTTCATCTGATATGTTTAAAAATAGTAAAATCAAAGAGTCTTTAGCAGGAAGATTAGCAAGTTTTAATCTTTTTCCTCTCTCATATAGTGAGATAAATGGAAAATCTATAAATATTATAGATAAATTTTTCTCTAAATCTTTTAATAATTTTGAAGATAATTTTGAAGATATCTCTAATCTTGATGTAACTAATGCTGTATTAAGAGGTGGTTATCCCGAGGTATATCAACTCCCTTTTAGAGCTAGAAAAGCATGGTTTGAATTTTATATCAAAGCTAGAATTTCAAAAGATATAGCAACTATTGAGAATATTGAGCTTTCAAAACTAAAAGAGATAGATAGACTCCTTAGAGCTTTATCTGCTCAAATAGGTTCTATCGTAAATTATAAAAAAATCTCAAATAGTGTTGCTATTAGTGATAAAAGTGTAGCAAAATATATACAAATTTTAGAAGCACTTTATATTATTAAATTAGTTCCATCTTTTGCCAATAATCAACTAAAAAGAGTCATCAAAAGCCCAAAGATACAATTTATTGATACGGGATTAGCTAGTATATTACTCAATATTGATGTAGAAGGAGCCATGACAAAACAGGGTGAATTTTATGGTAATTTAGTAGAAAGTTTTGTATATAGTGAGTTGATTAAACATCAATCTTGGGCAGAAATATCGACTAATATCTATCACTATAGAGATGGAGATAAAAAAGAGGTTGATTTTGTTTTAGAAGCAAGTGATGGTAGAGTTATTGCTATAGAGGTAAAATCTGGCTCAAAAATTAAAAAAGAGTATTTTTATGGATTAGTTACTCTTGCTAGAACATTAAAAGAGAAATCTTTTAAAGGTATTTTACTATATGGAGGAAATCAAGTTCTTCCTTATAAGGTAGAAGAGTATCAATTCTGGGCTATTCCATTAAAAGTTTTTCTTTAAACAAAAAGATTATATTACTCTTCTCTCTATATCTTTAGATAGTTGAGTAGTAAGTTCATAAGATATAGTACCTATCTGTTTGCTACTACTTAGGGCATTATCCATGATACACACCTCAGCTTTATCTGTTTGGAGTGATATATAATCCATCGAAACCCTACCCAATATAGGTAAACCCTCTGCTGTAATAAATGGCTTAAAACTATTTGACCTCATCCATCCATCGCCATATCCTAAATCATAGGTGGAAATTGTCATATCATTTGTGCTAATATATGTTCCTCCATATCCTACTCTACTACCTTTTTTGATTTTTCTAGTTGATACTCTTTTTGCCCAAAGTGATAGTACTGGTTTTAACTCTAAAGCATTATAAACAGTTGGTAGTTCATTATAACCATAAGCCCCAATTCCTAGACGGATTAAATCTTCACTCTTGCAATTTAATCTCAACGCTGTAGCAGAGTTAAAAGAGTGAAACCTAATATCTCTAAACCCTGCAACGGCTACTCTATTTTTGATGGACTCAAACTGTTTTTGTTGCCAAAATAGTTCACTGCTTAACTCATCTGCACTACGATTATGTGTTAACACCCCTTTGAGTTTTAGCTTTTGTTTGGTTATTAATCCAAGTGCATACTCCAACTCATCCATAGAGATACCATTTCGGTGCATTCCTGTATCTACTTTTAACTCTACGGTTGAGCCTTTTTGAGCTAAGAAAATATCTTCTAAGCTATTTAATACAAATGAGCAACTCTTATCAACTACTGCTTTATCACCCAAAATTAATATATTATTAAAATAGTCTCTTATTTCTCTTGCTTCATTATAGTCTCTCACAACAGCCTGAGTCAACCCAAATTCAGATGATAGTCTAGCCATAATCCCCAAACCATGACCATAAGCGTTATCTTTTAGTACTATTGCTATCTTCTCTTTGGAGTTACATTTTTTAGTAAACTGCTCCAAATTATAAAAAAAGTGTTCTTTATTTATCTTTATAAATGCCATGTGTAATTATAGCCTAATATCTTTTGCAGATATACTTATTAACTCTTTAAAAAGATTTTTTAAATTTTTATTAGTTATACTGATAAGGGAGTTTAGTTTATTTTGAAAAATAAGCGTTTTTTTTTGTTAAAAGGAGTATATGATATGTATAGTCAAAAGCAGATAATTAAAATTCTTTTATGGATTGTTGCATTACAATTAATTCTATTTTTACTCTATTATTTATATATTAAATTTATAAATATACCAAATAACTCTTATATCACTCCATCTTCACATGTTCTAACTAATCAAGTCACACCTAAAGTCAAAAAGAAATCTCTTCCTACTTCTATAAATTTTACAGAAGAGATAAAATGTGAATTAACGCAAAAAAAGTTATTAGAAAAACTTAAAAGAGTTTCTCCTAAATCTGTAAAAGATATTGTTTCAATAGATAATAAATTTGTGAAACCAATTTTATATACAAAATCTGTTCCATTAGCATCTCTAAGTATAGAAGAGAAAAAACAGAAATTTATAGATATGATAGTGCCATCTATATTAGTTGCCAAACAACAGCTCAAATATGAAAGAGAAAAGGTAGCAAAACTAATCCTACAAAAAGATATATCCGACAAAGACAAAGAGTGGTTAGCTCAAAAGAGAAAAAAATTTCAGGCACTAAATAACTATGAGCTATATGACAAAATGGAGTCTCATCCAACAAGTATCATAATAGCCCAAGCTATTTTAGAGAGTGGTTGGGGTACTTCAAGATTTTTTCAAAAAGCCAATAATGTATTTGGGATTTGGTCATTTAATAGTAAAGAGAAGAGAATATCAGCAACCAAAAAAAGAGGAGAGAAGACAATCTATCTAAAAAAATATCAAAATATGGAAGCCTCTATATATGATTATCTACTCACGCTATCTAAAAAAGATGCCTATAAAGAGTTTAGAGAAGAGAGATTAAAAACCCAAGACCCATATAGACTTGCTGATTATCTTATAAAATACTCAGAAGATGGAAAAAAATATACAAAAAAACTAAAAGATATGATAAAATCCAATAAATTAGCTATCTATGATAAGTATGAATTAGATTTATAAAGAGTTTAAAATGAGATATTTCCCACCAGAGTGGCATAAACAAAGAGCTATTCTTATGGCTTTCCCACATGCCAATACAGATTGGGCTGATAATTTAAATTCAGCTCTGACACCATTTGTCCGTATTGCACAAGCTATAGCTTATAAAGAGCCTGTATATATCATATGTGACAATAGAGAAGATATATCTAATCTATTTTGTTACACTACCAATATGAGTTTTATAGAGATACCAACTAATGATACTTGGTGTAGAGATTATGGATATATATCTATTATAGAGGATAATGAGGTGAAACTTCTGGATTTCCAATTTGACGGTTGGGGTGGTAAGTTTGAATCAACTTTAGATAATAGAGTAAACAGAACCCTATACCAAAAAGGATATTTAGGAACAACCCCTTTAGAGTCTATAGACTTTGTGCTAGAGGGTGGCTCTATAGAGTCTAATGGAGATGGAGTTTTACTAACAACTATAAAATGTCTATGCAATCCAAATAGAAATGGAGGACTAAGTAAAATAGAAGTAGAGAAAAAACTCAAAGAGTATCTAGGAGTTCAAAAGGTTTTATGGTTAGATTATGGGTATCTAGTTGGAGATGATACAGATAGTCATATAGATACTTTGGCTAGATTTGTATCATCTGATACTATTGTATATGTGCAGTGTTTAGATAAAGAGGATGAACACTACAATGAACTAAAAGAGATGGAAAAACAACTCAAAACATTTAGGGATATAGATGATAAACCATTTAATCTAATCCCTCTACCAATGCCAACAGCAAAATATGATAGAGAGAATAACCGTTTACCTGCTACTTATGCCAATTTTTTAATAACAAACTATGCACTTATATACCCAACATATAGTGTCAAAGAGGACAAGATAGCTCATGATATTTTTAAAAAACTTTTTCCAAATATGGAGATAATACCTATTGAGTGTAGTCGATTGATAGAACAAGGTGGTAGTCTGCACTGCTCTACTATGCAAATTTTATAACTAAAAATATTTATTTAGGTTGAAAATTGTTATTTTTCAACCCCCAAAATTTTGAGTCCAATATATTCCATACTCGCTATCTGGATTAACTACAATAGCTATACCAACCTCTTTATATTTAGAATTCATAATATTAGCACAGTGAGCTGGACTATTTAGCCAAGCTTCCATAACTTCATCTATACTTTGTTGACCACCTGCTATATTTTCACCTACTATATTATAATTGAGATAACCATTAGACTCTATTCTCTCAAAAAATAGACTTCTTCTACCTTTATCATAGCCAGTGATATCATACTCTGTTCCAGAACCTTCATGTGCAAAGGTATTACTATAAGCTAAATCATTACTATGCTCATAAGCTGAATTGTATAACTCATCATTTAAACTCAAAGGTTGACTAGGTCCTACTAGACCTAAACCATCATGACAATCTCTAACCTCACTACGAGCACGATTGATAGCTATTAAAATATCCTCTTGGAGAGGTTTCTCGAAGTTATCAATACTTTTAGTAGTAGTTGAAGATTGTTCAGCACATCCAACAAATAAAATCGCCACCAAAGTTATAAGTAAATCAGTTTTTAACATAATCAATCCTTTTTTGTTATTAACAGTATAACACAATTAAATTTAAATATTATTTAATATTTTTAAACATTTCATAATGTTTTATAAAAATTTGCTAAAATATGATTATGAAAGTAGCACTAATACAACAAAAATTTTATAAAAATAAAAAAGATACAGTAGAAAAGACGATTGAGTATATAAAAGAGGCTTCAGAAAATGAAGCCAAACTCATTATACTCCAAGAGCTTCACCAAGGGGAGTATTTTTGTCAAAGTGAAGATACCAAATTTTTTGAGTACGCCTCTAGTTATCAAGAGGATATTAAATTTTGGTCATCTATAGCCAAAAAGTATAGTATAGTCTTGGTTACTTCACTATTTGAACAACGCACAGCAGGGCTTTACCACAACACAGCCGTTGTATTTGACAAAGATGGCTCCATGGCAGGGAAATATAGAAAAATGCACATTCCAGATGACCCTGGATTTTATGAGAAGTTCTATTTTACAGAGGGTGATTTAGGGTTTGAGCCAATAGATACATCTGTTGGCAGACTTGGAGTTTTGATATGTTGGGACCAATGGTTTCCTGAAGCTGCTAGAGCTATGGCTTTAAGAGGAGCTGATATGTTAATATACCCTACAGCTATAGGTTGGTTTGATAGTGACCCAACAGAGGAGAAAAATAGACAATTAGATAGTTGGATAACAATTCAACGCTCTCATGCAATAGCCAATGGTATTCCTGTTTTATCATGTAACCGTGTAGGGTTTGAAAAAGATAGCTCTGGAGTTCTTGATGGTATTAGATTTTGGGGAAATAGCTTTATATGTGACCCCCAAGGAGAGCTAATAGCTCATGCTAACCATCAAAATGAGACCATACTATATGCTCATATAGATAAAAAAAGAACCAAAGAGGTTAGAGATATTTGGCCATTTTTTAGAGATAGGAGAATTGATAGTTATCAAGATTTGCTTAAGAGATATTGCCACTGAGCATCTCTATAATCGGCTTTGCTAATTTTAGAGCTTTACTTCTATGTGATATACTTTTTTTGATATTATCATCTAACTCTCCTAGAGTCTTATCAAATCCATAAGGGATAAATATAGGGTCATACCCAAATCCATTATCTCCTATAGGGGTATCTATCACCTCTCCATACATCCAACCATGTACACTATACTCTCCATATCTACTAACTATAGCAATAGATGCTGTATAGTAAGCTGGAGTTTTTTTAACACCTTTTGCTTTTAGATTATCTATAAGTTTATTTAGATTATCTTTATCAGAAGCATTCTCTCCTGCATATCTAGCAGAGTATATATTAGGCTCCCCTCCAAGGGCTGGTACAGAGATACCACTATCATCTGAGATTACTATATATTTATCTCCTAGTTTTTCAAAAATAGCTCTAGCTTTTATTAGAGCATTCTCTTTGAAACTATCTCCATCTTCTACTATCTCTATATCTCCAAGTAGCTCTGTAAATGGCACAACTTTACTTTTGCACATTTGATTGAACTCTTTTAATTTGCCTTTGTTTTTTGTAGCTAATACGATTTTCATAATATAGTTATCCCTTATGCTACTATCTTCTCATAAGAGGCAATTAGCATACTCTCAATATTTAGATGGTAGTCCAAATCTTCCCACTCTATCCCTGTATTTAGACATATTAGTTTATAGTTTCTTATTTGAGATAGTGTTGCTTCTTGTAATGGTTTATACCAACTAAGAGGTGTTGATATAATTCTATCATCTTCTAATTTTACATGTAAATAGGTATCATCAAAATGTACCTCTTTTCCTCTAATTAAACCACTCATCCCAAATCCTTTCAAACTCTTCTTTATGCTCTTTTACTATTTTTAGAGCCATTTTTAAATCTTTTGGTTTTAAATAGTCTTGAACAACTCTTAGGTTCTCTAGTTCTACTTTTGCAAATCCATTACTATTCATAATATGAATATGTTTTGGCTCATGTTCATTTGCATAAAAAAAGAATTTAAAACCATTCTGATTTAATAAGGTCGGCAAACTTTTTCCTTAGATATATTTCAAAAGAGTATATCATATAAAAACTTTCCTATTTTTTAACAGCTAAAACTATTTTGATAAATAAATTAACCTTCCATTTATCTTTTAGGAATATAATAGGAGAAATTTTATCCTATTGGAGATATAAAGATGATTAAAAAGGTTTTACCACTAAGTCTAATTGTTGCTTTGCGATTTTTTGGGCTTTTTATAGTTTTGTCTGTTTTATCAAGCTATGCAAAAGAGCTACCAGGTGGAACAGCATTTCTTGCAGGTATTGCACTAGGAGGATATGCACTAACTCAAGCTGTACTTCAAGTACCTTTTGGTGTTATGAGTGATAAGTTTGGAAGAAAAAAGACTCTACTATTTGGACTTCTCTTGTTTGCATTTGGTTCATTTATCGCTGGTATGGCTGATAATATCTATACTCTGCTTCTTGGGCGATTTCTTCAAGGTGCTGGAGCTATTGGTAGTGTAGTAACGGCTATGATAGCTGACCAAGTAAGAGAAGATGAGAGAGGTCATGCTATGGCTATTATGGGTATGACTATAGCTATGAGTTTTGCAGCAGCTATGATAATCGGTCCTATAGTTGCAGGGATTTATAGTGTTAGTACTCTATTTTGGATGACTGGTGTTTTGGCTTTAATTGCTTTAGTTATACTATTTACGGCTGTGCCTGAGCCTCCACATATAGAGCATCACTATTCAGAAGAAGAGGCAAAAATAGGTTCTGTATTTAAAGATAAAGATTTAGTTAGAATGTATATTACATTTCTATTTCATAGCTCTACTATGGCTATTGCATTTTTTATTATTCCTATGCTTTTGAGCAATAAATTTGGTATGGAGAAGATGGAGTATTGGAAAGTCTATCTTCCTGCTGTTATCTTTGGAATTCTAGCTATGGCACCAGCTGCTATTTTAGGTGAAAAATATGGCAAAGGAAAAGAGGTTTTTATAGCCTCTGTTCTATTTATCATTGCTTCATTTGCTCTTATGGGATTTAGTAGTAGTTTTTGGCTTTTTGCTGTTGGGGCTACATTTTTCTTTATAGGGTTTAATATGTTTGAACCACTTTTGCAGAGCTTTGTAAGCAAATTTGCAAAGGTTCATCAAAAGGGTGCTGCACTAGGTGTTGCTAATACATTTGCTTATGTTGGAATATTCCTTGGTGGTGCTATTGGTGGATGGCTATATGGACACTATCAAGAGAGAGGAGTAGCTATTGCTGTTATTATTCTATCTATATTTTGGATAGCATGGATAGTTAGTATGAGAAATCCAGCACTTAGAGAAAACCTATTTCTTTCAACTGATATTTTTAAAGAAGAGAAACTACCAAATCTAAAAGGAGTAGAGGGGATTAATGACTTTTATACCAATAAAACAGAGAAAACTATGGTTATAAAGTATGAAAAAGAGATAATAGATGAGGATACTATTAGAGGGTTATTAAGTTAATTAGTTTTATTTTTTTCTTAAACTTTAAGAGCAAAAAGAGTATTATAAGTAAAAAGGAGATTTTATTGTGTATAAAATTGTCGTTTTTATAATAATCACTCTGCTCTTTAATGCTTGTACAACTACTCAAAATATAGAAGAGTCCAATCTCACTAAAATAGGAGAACATAAATCAACTCAAAAGAAAGCTTTACTTGTAGGAGTAAGTAACTATAGTCCTTATACTATGAATTTACCAGGGATTAGTAGTGATATAAATAGAGTCAAAGAGACTCTTGGTAAATGGGGATTTGATATTGAGGTACTATACAACCAAGATAGTATAAAATTGGAAGAGTATTTAAAAAAGTATAAAAATAGTTTGAAGCCAAATGATATATTTGTATTTTTTTATAGTGGTCATGGCTCTTATACTGAGGATTTAAACGGTGATGAAGAGGATGGCAAAGATGAAACTATAGTTCTTAGTAATGGTAGTGATGATATGCACTTTTTGGATGATGATTTATATTACTACTTTAGCCATATTAAAGCCAAAAAATTAATTATGTTTGACTCTTGTTTTAGTGGAACAGCGTTTAAGACTTTGACTGCGAATTTTATTCCAAAGACTATATCTGCAAAATTTATAAATAAAATTCTCTCAAAAGGAGTTAAAGGTGATGATAAGATAGAGGGCGAGTATGTGGTATTATCTGCTGCACAAGATAATGAGGAATCACTAGCAACGGGAGATGGTAGTCTATTTACCAAATCTCTCATAACTTATCTAAATCAACCAGATGGCATAGATAATACATTTCAAAATTTAAAAGATGGTATAACAAAAGAGATTGTTGATATATGTCAAATAGCAGATGTACCAGCTCATCATCCTAAATTATCAACATCTAAAGAGGAGCTAAAAAATACAACAGTCAAACAATATTTGGAGTTGTGATGAAGAAGATATTTATAGCTATCTTGCCTTTTGTGATATATGCAAAAGAGCTTCCCTTGATAGAGTGTAATAGTAATGCTATAGATATAGATAAATTGAAATCAGAAAGGCTTATCTCCCCTTATGCTCAGGGAAGTGAGTTCTATTTTAAAGTTGGAGATAAAATCACAAGAGTTTTTATAGATGAAAAGCCGAGAATATCACAAATATCTAAAGATTTACTCAATCTAATTCAATCTAGTATACCTATAATATTTAGTAGTAAATCTTTGGATGAAAATAACTCTATAAAAGAGTGTGTATTATATAAACAGAGTTTCAAAAGAGCATCTGTTCAGCTTTTGACTATAGATAATAAAAATAACTCAACACTATATAATTTCAAAGTAGGAGATATAGAACATCTATATCTAAGTAGTGACATACCCATAACAAATATCAAAAAGTTATCATACAATCAAGATACACAAACACTCTATGAAAAAGAGGAACCATCATCACTTTATCTAGGGGTTAACTATAAATTAGGAGATATATATACCAACTACCCTATAGATGAATTTTATAATGATTTATCGCTAAAAGCAATGATAAAAGTATCAGATAAACCAACAGAGTCTATGGGGTTGGGTGTAGGATATCATCTCACAGATGGTATAGAGATTTTTATGGCAAAAGTATGGACAAAATATTCAAATATAGAGACAAAAGGTTCAGGTTATACACCAACAACAACCTATGGTTTTAGTTTTGATTTAAATAGAGTTTTAGAGTGGCTTCAAAGTCAAAAACTATAACGGCAGATATATCTTATCCACTAGTTCATTATACTCACTAATGGCCTCACTATCTATAGTAATACCACCTCCACTTTTATAATATAACTTTGACTCTTTTTCTTCTATAAATCTAATCATAACAGCAGAGTATAGATTTTCTCCATCAAAAACACCAAAAACTCCTGTATAAAAATCTCTCTCATAATCCTCTATAGTCTCAATAATCTCTACTGTTTTTCTCTTAGGTGTTCCTGTAATGGAACCTGCTGGGAGTATCTTTTGGAGTATCTCTCCTAGATTATCTCTCCAATTCTTTTTTAATTTAGCTGTAATTTTAGAACTAACCTGTAGTAGCTCTTTCTCTCCTGCTTTGATTTTATCTATATATCTAAATCTCTCTACTTTCACATCTCTAGCAACCATACCCAAATCATTTCTCATCAAATCAACTATCATAATATGTTCTGCCATCTCTTTACTATTTGAGAGTATCTTCTCTTTTGCATTTGGGATATGAGCCCCTATAGTTCCTTTCATAGGATAGGTAGAGATGGTATTCCCCTCTATCTCTATAAACTTCTCAGGAGAGAAACAGATAAATTTGTCTTTGAAATATAGTTTATATTTTGCTTTTGCATATAAAAATATCTCTTTTAGAGATAGATTTGTCTCTATAGGAGTTTTGAATGTGAGATTTAACAGATAGGTATTCCCCGATTTTATCTCCTCTATTACTCTATCTAATTCACTTTTATAGCTTTTGAAATCTATCGGATACTTTTTTAGATAGTAGCTTTTCTTTATTGGAATTTTTGGATAGTTTCTATATTTATCTATTTTGAAAAATATATTATCAGGTAATTTATGTAACGGCTTGACAAAAATTTTACTTTTGTCATATGAGATTACAAAGAGAAAAGGGGTTCTCTCTTTGGCAAGTGTTGTAATCTGCTCCATTAACTATCAAGTAATAGACATTTGAGTATAGCCATACGAACAAAAACACCGTTTTTAACCTGTTCCAAGACTTTACATCTGTTATCTTCTAGCATCTCGTTAGATATATCAATATTTCTCATCACAGGTCCTGGGTGAAGTAGAAGTATATCTCTATCTTTCATTCTCTCTTTTGTGATACAGTACTCTTTTGCATACTCATCATAATCTTCAAATATAGGTGCTTTGTGTCTCTCTAATTGAGCTCGTAGAGACATAATAACATCTACACTATCTATAATATCATCAAGCTTTTCATATTTCGGTAAATCCATGTCAGGCATAAATGGTTTTGGAGCAACAAGAACTATATTCATTCCCATTCTTTTAAATAATCGAATACCAGAACTAGCTACGCGAGAGCTGATAATATCTCCCACTATAGCAATAGTTTTTCCTCTCACATCACCAAACTGTTCTAACATAGTGAAATAATCAAGAAGTGCTTGAGTAGGGTGAGCATAACTTCCTGCACCTGCATTTATGACTGTAGTAAGTCCTTTGTCTGCTAATTTTTGAGGAGTATTGTTATACTCATGTCTAATAATAACACCATCAGGCTCCATAGCACATAGATTAGCAAAAGTATCGCTTAGACTCTCACCTTTGTTTGTAGAGCTTTTGGATGGGTCGAGATGAACTACACTAGCACCAAGCCTTTTGGCTGCTACTTCAAATGAACTTCTAGTTCGTGTTGAGCTTTCAAAAAATAGTGTAATGAGTAGCTTATCTCTCAGAAGTGCATTTGGCATCTGCTTTTTAAATCTTTTTGCATCTTTTATTATATTTTGTATCTGTTTATCGCTTAAATCATTGGTATCTACTAGATGTTGCATGAAATCCCTTTCTTATTTTTGTGATTATAACAAATAGATATTAAGAGTATAGAAATTATGAAATAAACTATTTTAAACTATAACTTTTATGTATAAAATTTATTTAATCTTGATTTTTGATACAAAAGTATAATTTTAAGCAAAAGAGAACAATTAAATCACTATACCTGATTATTATAGAAAAAATTATAAATTAAAGTGTTACCAAAGGTTACTAATGTATAATATGGTTACACTTTTAAAATTAGGATTGATATTGCACAATATTACACTTATACTCTTGGGTGCAGGTTCGGCATCAAGGTTTAAACTACCTCCTAAAAAGCAATGGATATGGAGTGGAGAGAAGCCTTTATGGTTACAAGTAGCTGATGAATTTCAGACTATAGAACAGTTTCAAAGTACCATAATAGTATCATCCAGAGATGATATTCAAAGTATGTCAAATTTTGCAAATTACAAATTTATAGAGGGTGGAGATAGCAGACAAGCTTCTTTGAAAAAAGCTTTAGAACATGTTTCAACACCTTTTGTTTTGGTCTCAGATATTGCTCGATGTTGTCTCGATAAAGAGATGATAAAAAGAGTAATCTTAGCAAAAAAGAACAAAAGTTGTGTAGTTCCTACACTTAAGGTTGTAGATACTATATACTACAAAAACTCTCCAATTAATCGAGAAGAAGCAAAAATCATTCAAACTCCTCAACTATCAGATACAGCTGTTTTAAAAAAAGTACTAGATAGTGATATGGAGTTTACAGATGATAGCTCAGCAGTAGCTTCAATAGGAGGAGAGATAATATTTGTAGAGGGTTCATCAAAAGCTCATAAGCTAACTACTATAGAAGATTTGAGTAAGCTCTCTTGTCTAAAGAGACCATCTACTAGAGCGATGGTAGGTTTTGGAATAGATATTCACCCTTTTGAAGATGGCAAAAAGATGTTTTTGTGTGGAGTGGAGATAGACTCACCATTTGGCTTTAAAGCTCATAGTGATGGGGATGTAGCAATCCATGCTCTTATAGATGCACTACTTGGTGCATCTGGACTTGGTGATATTGGAGAATTTTATCCTGATACAGATAGTGAGTATAAGGGTGTAGACTCAACCAAACTTTTAAAAGATACGGTAGATAGATTGAATAGTTTAGGGTATGTTATTGGCAATGTGGATTTGTCTATTATAGCTCAAACTCCAAGATTGCTCAATTACAAAAAAAAGATGAGATTTAATCTATCAGAACTATTAAATATAAGACCAAACCTAGTCAATATAAAAGCTACTACAGCAGAGAAACTTGGTTGGATTGGACGCAAAGAGGGGGTGGCCGTGGAGGCTGTTGCAACATTATATTATTACGATTGGACAGAACAATGAAGATAACAATTATAGAAAATGAACTATATTTAGCTCAAAGTATAGCTACAAAGCTTAATCAGTCAGGGTATGAGACAGAGATATTCTCTTCTATCAAAGAGGCGATGAGTTCTAGCTCAGGGGATGCATATCTGCTATCAACTAATTTACCAGGACAGAATTTTAATCCTTTGATTACTAAATATAGAGAGAAGATTATTATTTTGATGGTTAGTTATATCAACAATGATACTGTAGCAGCACCACTTAAGCTTGGAGCCAATGATTATATAGTCAAGCCTTTTATGATAGAGGAGCTTCAAAGAAAGATTGAACACTATAAAGAGTATCAGACTCTCAAAAAGTATAAAAATCTCTATAAAGAATATACTGAGTATCTTCTAAATGATATTAATATAGGCGATGAGTTAGATAAGATTACAACTCCTGTTGTTATCTTTACTAACTATATCAAACTAGTGGATAAGTTGGCATTTAAATATGCTCAAAAACATGATAGAGTTTTAGTTTTTGTACCACTAGCTATGAAGAACTGGAAAGAGAAGATAGAGAATGCAAATCCTAGGCATATTCTCTATATCTCAGAGCTACAAGTACTCAAAAAGGCAGAGAGAGACCAGCTGTTTGAGTTGTTAGATAGGCGAGAGTTTATAATCTCAACTACAACAGATATAGAGACTCCTTATCCAAAACTAGAGATAAATACAGATAACAAACTTTATGACCAAAATGAGATTTTAACTATTGATGATTATGTTAAGTTTATTGTAAATAGTTTTCAATATCAATTTCCTGATACTGAGCTATCTAAAAAGCTAGGTATCTCTAGGAAAAGTCTATGGGAAAAAAGGAAAAAATATGGCATCTTCAAGAAAAAATAGAGAACTCCATATAGATGCTGAGGCACTATCTACTCTAGCATTAGTACAAGAGGGTTTAATCGCACCTGTGACAAAACTAATGAACAAAGAGGAGGCATTAGAGGTCAATAGAACCAAAATGTACAAAGATGTTCCATATCCATTTGCTTTTGTACTCTCTCCTAGTGGTACAAAAAATCAAGAGGTACTCAAAAATGCTCAAAAAGGTGATGTGCTAGATTTGGTTAATGAGGGCAAAGTAGTAGGAGAGCTAACTGTTGATGAGACTTTTAAGATGGATATAGACGAGAGATTAACATCTATTTTCGGAACAGCTGACCCATCTCACCCTGGAGTTAAAGAGACTTTACCTAGACTAGGTGAAATAGCAGTAAGTGGAGATTATCATGTAGAGTATCCTCTTATATCAAGCAGTATTAAAAAGGTAAAACAGCAAATAAAAGAGCAACAGGCAAAAAATGTCTCTGGTTTTATGCTATATGCTAACCCTCTAAATAGGTCTCATGAGAGAATGCTTAGACAAATTCTTGACCACTCTGATATGGTTGTACTATTTTTGTTGAAACCTTTTCACTCAAATGGGTTAAGATATGATATTCGATATGAGGCTATCAATAGTTTTATTGAGAATTTTTTACCTCAAAATAGAGTAATAGTAGTTCCATTAGAGAACTCATATATATTTGCTGGGTATAATGAACTAGTACTGGATGCATTAGTAGCTAAAAACTATGGATGTAATCAGTTAGTAATTACAAAAAATCATACAAGATTAGGCTCATTTTATGATAAAAATCAGCTTAACTCTATATTTGATAACTCAAAAGGTATTAAGCTAAAGATATCAACTGTGGACCACTATGTCTATTGTAACAAATGCAGGACTCTAGTAAGTACAAGTACATGTCCACATGGTCAACATCATCATATTCACTACCATTCAGAGTCGATTATGAAGTTGATTAAGGCAGGGATTATGCCACCTAGTATATTGGTTAGAAGAGAGGTTTCTGCCTCTGTGCTTAGTACTCTATATCCTGATAGATTTGAAAATATCCAAGAGCTTTATGATGCTTTGGTTCCTAATGAGGGGTTAATGGAGGAGCATACAGAAGAGGATTTTTATGTCAAACTTATGGATTTATACCAAACAACCTCTCTAACATAAGGATATATTATGAATTTAAATAGAATGTTTATTACATTTTTTGGTGCAGGGCTTTTCCCAAAAGCACCAGGTACTGCTGGTAGTTTTGCTGGTTTGGTTGTTGGGTTGCTATTGTTAGAGGTTGTTCCTATGCAGACTCTATTTATGTTGACTCTTTTTGTATCTATTGTGGGTATATTTGAGATAAACAAATATGAAAGAGCTACAGGTATCCATGATGATAAGCAGATAGTAATAGATGAGGTAGCAGGAGTGTGGATAACTATGATGTTTGCTATCTCTGTAGCTAAAACTATGAGCTATCCATATGTAAATGAGATTGCTATAGTGCTAAGTTTCGCTACATTTAGGCTTTTTGATATCTGGAAGCCATCTACTATCGGATTTATAGATAGAAAAGTAGCAGGTGGATTAGGAGTAATGGGTGATGATATCTTAGCAGGTCTTGCTGGTGGATTTTTGAGTATTATTATCTTAATGGGACTGGATAGAGTTTTTATGCTATAATATATTTATTTCAGAGGAGTTTGAGATGTTTCAAAAAATAGATATAAAAGTGTTTTTTGTTTTAGTGGTATTGATATTGAGTGGCTGTTCTCAACTCTCTAAAAATACTCAACCCAGTAGTGCTTCTCCAGAGCCACTTTTTGGAGATGCTGTCTCAGCCTCCCCTTCGCCCTCAGAACTTCCAAAAGAGCTATCCTCTGATAATAAAAAATACGATAACTTATATAAACTCTACTACGGAACCAATAGAAAACCAAAAGATATCAATGATATATCAAAAGGTTATAGTAATAAAAGAGCAGAAAAACTATATACAGGAACCTGCAATATATTTATCCCTGCTTCACATAAAGTTGGTGAGGTAGATGGTTCATTGTGGGAGAAGATTATACATCTTGATGCCTCATATGGGAAGCTAAAAGTCAAAGATATCAAAGGTTTTAAGAGTGTTGATGAGTTTTGGCAAAATCTAAGAGATAAGTTTAAGAAGCTAGATAAAAAAGAGGCATTGATATTTATACATGGATACAATAACTCTTTTAATAGTTCTGCTATAAGAGCAGGGCAGATAGGTTATGACCTTAAATTCAAAGGGGTCATGGCATTTTATAGTTGGCCATCTGCAGCTAATGAGTTTGCCTATCTTAGTGATGAGTCATCTATTCAAGCAAGTGAAAAGTATCTCAAAGAGTTTTTAGTAGGATTTGCCAAAAAATCAGGAGCATCCAAAGTTAATATTATAGCTCATAGTATGGGAAATCGTGGATTGATTAGAGTAGTCAATGATATTCAAAAAGAGGAGCCAGATATACACTTTGGTCAGATTATCTTAGCTGCTCCTGATGTAGATGCTGATTTATTTAAACATATATCAAAAGCATATACTATGCTTTCAGATAGAACCACTCTATATGTATCATCTAAAGACAAGGCTGTTTTGTTATCAAAAACATTTCACAAAAATCCAAGAGCTGGATTAGTTAAGCCTGTTACAGTTGTAGATAATATAGATACTATCAATGTAAATATTGACTTTGATAATATATTTGAGAAACTTTTTAGTCTCAATCATACATATTTTGCAAAAGAGAAGTTAGTTTTAGAAGATATTAGAAATCTATTGGATAATAAGCCAGACAAATATAGAAAGATGGAAAAAAATAAAGAGTATAAGAGATATTGGAAACTAGAGATTAAATAATAAAATCCATTATCTATTTATAACCCTATCAAAAACAACTTTTGGATATAATCACGCCAATTAAACTTCTTGTAAAACTAGGAACCGATGACTTTCTCAAAGAGAGTGCAAAGCACAAGAGCCTCGTTCTTTCGGGACTGAAGTCTCCGATTCCAAATAATTTTCCAAGAACTCTATTACAAAAAAAAGGCTATTTCATATGGATTATAAAGATACACTATTACTTCCAAAAACCAAATTCCCAATGCGTGGAAACTTACCAAACAATGAGCCAAAAAGATACAAGGCGTGGTTTGATGCCAATGTTTATGAGCAGATGAAAAAAAATCGTG
>JAADFE010000077.1 GCA_013153055.1 Campylobacterota bacterium | reverse complement strand
ATAGATAGCACTACTATTGCTTGTGGAGGATGGGATAAAAAAATAACTCTACTAGATATAAGTAATAGAGCTAATATTAAAAGCTTAGGAGTTTTTGGATTTGAAAGTATAATAAACACTATTGTCCCCATAGATAGTACTACTTTAGCTTGTGGGGGAGATGATAGAAAAGTGACTATATTAGATATAAGGGATAGAGCTAATATTAAAAGTTTAGAAGAGTTTAGATTTGAAAAGGGGGTATTTACCATTATCTTAATAGATAGCACTACTTTAGCTTGTGGAGGAGATGGTGGAAAAGTGACTATATTAGATATAAGTGATAGAGCCAATATTAAAAGCTTAGGAGATTTTGAATTTAAAGATACTTTAGTGACTATTATCCCCATAGATAGCACCACTATTGCTTGTGGGGGAGGAGATAAAAAAGTAACTCTACTAGATATAAGCGATAGAGCCAATATTAAAAGCTTAGGAGTTTTTGGATTTGAAGATACTGTAAAGACTATTACCCCCATAGATAGCACTACTATTGCTTGTGGAGGATTGGATGGAAAAGTAACTCTACTAGATATAAGCGATAAAACCGATATAAAATTTATCAGTAGCTATATGTGGCTAGAGTCAAATATATATGAACTTCTCAATCCAAAAGAGTGGATACTAGTCAATGAAGATGGATGGGAGTTTGACAATGATGAACAACTCTACCGATACGCAAGACTCTATGACCCAAAGAGCAAAAAGCTTGTGCCATATTTTGATGTGGAGGGGGATAGAGTGATTAGGTCGGAGGATGGGAAGAGGCTTGTTATTAAACGGGTTGGGAGTAGTGAATAGTTTTTGGATTATGATATAATTTGTAAATAGAATAATTAAGGAGTATAATCATGCAAGAGCTAAGAGTCAATCAGAACTTTTCGAATATTCAACTTGAATTACTAAAGCTCTACTCTACCAATATCCAAGAGAGTGAGCTTATTGAGATAAAAGATTATTTGGCTAAATATTTTGCCAAAAAGGCAATAAATGGGGCTGATACTATTTGGGATGCAAAAGGTTTTGATAATGATGAGATGGATAGATGGTTAAATGAGAAATAGACTAAAAGTTGTTTTGGATACAAATATTTTATTGGTATCTATCTCTTCAAAGTCCAAATATCATTGGATTTTCTCAAACCTCTTAAATGCTAAATATGAACTCTATGTAACTAATGAGGTGTTACTAGAGTATGAAGAGATAATATCATCAAAATATAGTGAAGAGGTTGCCAAAAATGTTATTAGAACGCTTTTACATTTAGAGAATGTTGTTTTGATGACACCTTTTTTTAAATGGGATTTGATTATGGATGATAAAGATGATAACAAGTTTGTGGATTGTTATATTATTTCAAATAGTGATGTTTTGGTAAGTAACGATAGACATTTTGATTGTCTAAAAAAGATAGATTTCCCAAGAGTGAATGTGATTAAAATTGATGAGTTTGAGAGGATATTATTTTGATGTACCAAGCGATAGAGTGGTGAAGTTGGAGGATGGGAAGAGGTTTATTATTAAACTATTTTTCTAATTAAACCTTAACCCTATCCTCCAAAGCTTTGCTAAGTGATAATAGGTCTATATTCTCAAGTGATACTCCAGTTGGGACTCCTTGGGCTATTTTTGTGAAGGTTATATTTAAACCTTTTAATTTTTCTTCTATATATAGTATCATTGTATCAGTTGCTATAGATGGAGGAAATGCAAAGATAATCTCTTCTACATTTTTAGCAATATTTTTTAGATGATATTCATCTAAATCCTCAATTTTACTTACTATATAATATAGTCCTTTATATCTACCACTATTTTCTATTGTTAGTATATCTTTTGCACTTTGTACTATACATAGTTTGGAATGGTCTCTATATTCATCTGAACAGATAAAACATAACTCATCTTCACTCATATTATGACATCTTTTACACTCTCTAATAGAATTTACTCCATTTTCTATGGCATGGGCTAATTTCATGGCTAAAAATTTATCCTCCATTACTAAATGATATGCCATTTTTATAGCACTCTTTTTGCCAATGTTGGGTAACTCTTCAAAACTGTTTACAAGATTTTCAAAAGCTTCTATTTTATGTTTTTTCATATATAATAATCTGATACTTTTGTCTCTATAGTGACTTTTTTTATAAATTCTAATACTTTTATATGTTCTGGATGTGTAGCATACTCTTCAAGACCTGATATATCATCAAATGAACTTATTAGACTCAAATCCATGGCTCTCTCTTTTTTGGAAAAATTTACTCCAACTTCCATCTCTTTTAGAGTTGGAACACTATCTAATAGAGCTTCTAACATCTCTTTTACTGTTTGAATATTCTCTTCTTTATTTTCATCCTTAAACTTAAATAATACTATATGTTTAACCATAATTTAACTCCATACAATTTATATTATTAAAATAATTTCAGATTATAGCAAAAATATGATAGAATTCGCTCCAATAACTTAAGTTTATTCTATAAACTTAGGTCAAATATTAATATTTGGAGAAAGAATGGTAGAACTTGACTACTATGAAGTTTTGGAAGTTAGTCGAAATTCAACAGATGTAGAAATCAGAAAAGCCTATAGAAGACTAGCTAGAAAATATCATCCTGATATGAATCCAGGAGATAAAGAAGCTGAAGAGAAATTTAAAATTATAAATGAAGCTTATCAAGTATTGAGTGATAAAGAAAAAAGAGCTATATATGACCAATACGGAAAAGCAGGATTAGAAGGACAATATGGCAGAGGAGGTGGCTTTTCTGCTCAAAATATGGATGATATTATGGATATCTTTAATTCTATGTTTGGAGGAGGTGGTTTTGGTAGAAGTCAAAGTAGAAGAAGAGAATATCAAAAATATGATTTAGACTTAGATATAGAGTTACCTTTAAAATTTAATGAAGCTGTATTTGGTACAGAAAAAAAGATAAATATAAAATATAAAGTCCCTTGTGATGCTTGTAAGAGTACAGGTGCAAAAGATGGTAAATTAGAGACTTGTGATTATTGTAATGGACAAGGACAAGTGGTAATGAGACAATCTTTTATGTCTTTTGCTCAAACTTGCCCAAAATGTCATGGAGAGGGACAAATAGCCAAACAAAAATGTCCATCATGTTCAGGTAAAGGATATAAAACTAAATCAGAGACTATTACTATTAATATTCCTGCTGGAGTTGATAGTGGAAATAGACTTAGAGTTCAAGGACATGGAAACCAAGACAAAAATGGACAGCGAGGCGATTTATATATAATCTTCAATGTAGAAGAAGATAAGCATTTTATTAGAGATGGAAATAATATTTATACAGAAGTACCTGTTTTCTTTACCCAGACTATACTAGGAGAGACTATTAAAATTCCTTCACTTTATGGTGAGTTAGAATTAAATCTAAAAGTAGGTACAGAAGATAAAACACAGTTTGTATTTGATAATGAAGGTGTAGTAGATGTTCATACTGGACAAAAAGGAAAACTTATAGCCCAAATCAAAATTGTATATCCTAAAAAATTAAATGATGAACAAAGAGAATTATTGATAAAACTTCAAGAGAGTTTTGGGTTAGAGAGTAAACCTCATAAAGGTATATTTGATGAGGTTTTCAAAAGAGTAAAGGGATGGTTTAAAAAATAATTTTAAACCATTTTATTTTACAAAAAAGAGTCTAACATCTCTTTGGTTAGATGTCTTTGGGCAAAACTAAATATAATAGTATCTTCTCTATATATATGAAGTTTTAAAAGCTCTATTAACTCTCTTGCTTGAGTTAGTGCAACATCAAGAATTATAATTCTACTTCTCTCATCTGGAATTCTAACAAACAAGCCAAACATATTAAATGTAATTGCTACAAGTTGAATAATTTTTGTATGTTCATCCTCTAGGACATCAATAGAATTAAAATCTTCACCACCTTTTGAATGTATGCCCTCTTCATTCATTTTTTGACTTACTATTGGAAAAATAGTTTTTTCTTCTTCTCTATTGTGAGGTAAGACTTCATCATCCATAAACTTAAAAAAATCTCTAAGTCTTTTATCTATCTCTTTATCTATTTTACCACTTTCAATTAGATTAATAGTCTCTTCAAAATCTGTGATTTTATCAGAGTATAGTTTGTGTTCATCTATAAGTTTTTGTAAAAATGGGTGCATATCTTCATATGCTATCTCTTCTTCTTTTGGCGCATCATAAGCACTTGGAGGTGAAAAAGGAGAGAGTTCATTCTCTCCTATATTGATTTCGTCATTTTGCATAGTCATGTATTTTTATCCTTTATTAGTTGTTTGTCGGTCTTTTTATATCGCTCCAACTTGTTTTTGCATCTCTAATTGTTTTTGGATTCCAATACCATCTAACCACTTGATATGGTCTTGTGATGTAGTGAAATGGTGCAACAAGAAAGTGAACAAGTCTAGAGAATGGAACAAGTAATATAATTAAAAATCCTAAAAATATATGAGTTTTAACCAAGTTTGGCAATACTGCAACAGCAGAAATATCAGGATGAAATGTAAAAATAGAGTATAGATAAGGTGACATATCAGAAGCGAACCAACTAATTCCCCATCTACTACCTATTGCAATTGCTACACCTAAAATAAATTGAAGTAGTAAAAGAATTTCAATAACAGTATCCATTTTATTGGTTACTACTCTAATTCTTGTATATGTATGTCTTCTAAAAAATAGAAAAAATAGTCCTAAAATTGCTAACATTCCAGCTATGATTCCTATAGTTTCTAAAAATACTAAAGTCTTACCACCAAATGATGAAAAAACTGAAGGAAACAAAAATGCAAAAAGGTGTCCTAAAAATACTATAATAATCCCACTATGAAATGCCACAGAAGCAGGAAAAAGTTTCTCACTCTCTAAAAGTTGAGATGATAGAGATGAGTATTTAAATCCATGTCTATATCTATATATTGTACCTACCAGAAAGATAGCTAATGCTACATAGGGAAATGCCCCAAATAGTAATGTATCCATATTTTTCTCCTATTTTATTTTTATAATCCACACCCAGCAATAGGTGTACCACAACTATTAAAATTCATTGTGCAACTGTTTGAGCTTTTTTTGCCCTCTTCAACTTCTAATTCGCTCTTTAAAAATCCAAAGAAACTTACATCTTCAAAAGGGCGATTTTCTTTTATAAGTTCAAAATCACTATCCAAAACCATATATAAAGCTTTAAAAAGATGCAAATATATTCCTAGAGGAACAGATGGAAGAATTAGAGTTTTATATTGTTTTTTATAGAACTTCTCTTTTTGTTTCATGCTTGATGGAGTATATTCTTTCATCATATTCTCAACAGCTGGTGCTACCATTAGAGTTACTAAATCATTAAGCAGTTCTTTATCTTCTATTTTTGGTAAAAGTCTAAGAATATTTGATAAATGATCCGATAGTTCTCCATTTAGTCTATTTCCAACTTTATTATGTTCAGCTGTTAGATTAGCAAGAATCTCTCCTCTAGTATAATCATCTCCATACAAAACATATCCAATCTCTAGAGAAGTTATAGCTTGAACCTCAAAAGATTTTGTATATAACTCTTGTTGAGAGTATATATTAGTTGGTAGAAGTTTTAAAAACTCTTCTACCTCTTGTGAAGCTTGAGGATTTGTTTTCTCTAAGACCTCTATTGCATTTTTTGTATTATCTATATACTTCTCATCTGGATAACTAAAAAGTTTAGATAATGCTTCATATTTGTCTGGATTTATCATATTATATTCCTCTTACAGGGGGTTCTCTAAATCCAAATCCTGTGCTACCTTTAACATCAGCAGTTGAATCCATCATCTCAATAGCCTCTTCTCTATGTGCTGCTGGAATTACAAATCTATCTTCAAACTTAGCCA
>JAADFE010000070.1 GCA_013153055.1 Campylobacterota bacterium | reverse complement strand
CCAAAAGAAATAGTGATTTGATAAAAGTTTTAGTTTTTGATAAAGTTATTTTGTATATCAAACACTAAAACAACTTACAGTTAAAAAGTTGAATGACAATCATTTCTTCTTATAATGTTTTAAGCCTATTATCAAAAAAATCATAACAAGACTTATAAAATCAGGAAGATATTCTAGAGCCTATGTGAGTGAAAATATGTATCAAAGTATTAAATCACTCTATAGACATAAAAACAATCTCCTTGAAGGGATGAAAAAACATAAACGACAAATCTATACTCTTTTAGCAGTTGTATTTCCAGAGATAGAACAAGTAACAGACCTCTTGCAAAATTAGGAACTGACGAATTTCTCAAAAAGAATACAAAGCACAAAAACCTCGCTTTTTTCAAGACTAAAGTTTCCGATTCCGAAAAATTTTGCAAGAAGTCTAATAAAAAATTCATTCAATGTTATAGATTTAGCACTATTACATAAGTATCCAACTACAAAATATTATTATCATGCAAGTGAAGATAGAATTCTTAAAACTTTTCTAAGTATCAAAGGTAATAACTTCAATAAAACAAAAGCTTTTAGAGTTAGCTAAACACTCTATCTATCAAGGCAATAATGTAGATAAAAGAGCTTATGTTATTAAATCTAATATCAGGGTTATTCAACTTCTTCAAGAAGAACTTAAAGAACTTGAAAATGAGATGTTAAAACTTTTCAATCAAATACCAAAACTTGAAGATAATGAAGAACAAGAGATTATGGATATTATTGATAATCTTAGAACTATTCCAGGAGTGAGCGATAAAACCATTTTTGCACTTATTAGTGAGTGTGGAGACTTATCTAGGTTTAAAAACAACTCTCATCTTATTGGCTATCTTGGACTTTATCCTACATTAGAACAATCTGACAATAAACTTACTTATGGACATATTGCAAAACATGGTGCCAAATTAGCTAAAAAAGTTCTTTATCAATCTGCTATTGCCTCTATACGGCATAATAGAGAACTCAATAAGCTCTTTAGAGACAAGGTTTCTCAAGGTAGAGCAAAAAAAGAAGCTGTTGTTATTGTTGCAAGAAAACTTGCTCACATCATTTTAGCTATATATAAAAACAATGTTCCTTATAATCCTCAAAGAGTGTTTCAAGTAGCAGTATCATAAGCATTAATCCTTATGTTTCATTCAACTATTTAACAATAAGTTGTTATAGAACTTGATAAACATTTATATATAGACATTATTAAGTAAGTCTATACTTTATCATTATCAACCAAACATTTTAGGTGTTTGATTATCAAAATACTTAAGTCAAATTCTACTACATGACTTATTTGTAAGTATTTCAAAAATCAAACTCTTCTAAGAACTATAAAGTTCTTAAAAGTGTTCTTTTAAAGTTTATTGTTACTAGGCTATTATTTTTTTATTTTTTTCGCCCCGTTTAAGTTATTCTTTATAGGATTGCTTTTAAATTTATCTATAAACTATTTATATATTATATAAATATAAAAAATATTTTCTATGTTATTAAGAATTAAACCCCTCGTCTGCCCAAAACCACAGCTACTGTTTTCCAAATAATCTTAAACTCAAGCCAAATAGACCAATTTTGAATATACTCCAAATCATATTTTAATTTTTCTTTCGCATCATCTATACCTCTTCCATAAGGATAAGAGACTTGTGCTAAACCTGTAATACCAGGTTTAACTAAATATCTCTCTGAATAATTTGGTATTACAGCTTCATATTTTTTAGATAATATATCCCACTCGGCTCTTGGTCCAATGAGGTGCATATCACCTTTTATTACATTCCAAAGTTGTGGAAGCTCATCTATTCTTGTCTTTCTCATGAATTCTCCAAATGGGAAAATCCTATCATCATTATCTTGTGTATATGGATTAAACTCTCTGTTTATATGCATACTTCTAAACTTATAACAATTAAACTTTTTTCCATTTAATCCAACTCTGGTTTGTCGAAATAAAATCGGACCCTCGGATTCTCTTTTGATACGATATATTATATATAATAATAAAGGAGATACTGTACTTATCAATAAAATAGAAAAAGTAAAATCTATTATTAACTTTTGAAAGAAATCTAATCTTGTATATCCTATCTCATTTCTATTGTCTTCTATCTCTTTTTCACTATCTAATGATAATTTACTATAACCCACTTCCAAAATATTCCCCCTTTCTTATTAAAAAATAAGATATAAACAAATCTTTCAAAATATTATAACAATTTTCATTAAAAATTACTTATTTTAAGAGAAAAAAATAGTTTAATATTTTTATATGTTTAAAATTATTAAATTTTTAACATAATTAAATATTTTAAATCATTTATTTTGAAAAAAAAATTATTTAGAGGAAGAAGTTATATTTTTAGTATATGAAAGAAAAAATCTAAGAGCTATCACTACCCCTAGAAATCCACCTTTCTAAAAAAATCCCGAACATACTCATAACCAGAATAGAGAGTCAAAACAACAGCAATCCAAAGTAAAACTTCTCCACCACTCCAATGCATTAATAAAAATCCAATAGCTATCATCTGTACTACAGTTTTAACCTTTCCCATCCATGAAGCTGATATATCTATGCCCTCTGATATAGCTGATACTCTAAGCCCTGTAATAAATAGTTCACGAGTCAATATTAAATATATAGCCCAAGGTGAAGCCATATCTTGCATCATTAATCCTAGAAATCCAGCTAATGTTAACATCTTGTCTGCTAATGGGTCTAAAATCTGTCCCATAACTGTTATCTGATTAAATGTTCTAGCTATATATCCATCAAAAAAATCTGTAACACTTGCTATTACAAATATAAAAGCAGCAAAATAGTTTAGCCATGAGGGGTGAATACCTTGGAAAATAGGTGCATCCTGATTGACTAGAAGCATAAACATAATAGGGGCTAAAAGCAGACGAATAAAAGCTAAAATATTTGGGATATTGACAATTTTTGCATTTTGCATACGAGATTTTTCCTTTTGTAGAGACAATCATCTATGATTGCCAAATTAAATCTAATAGACTTATTGCAAAATTAGGAACTGACGGCTTTCTCAAAGAGAGTGCAAAGAATTTTACAAGAAGTCTAATATAAAAGAGATAGTTATCTATCTAAATGTAGTTCCACCATCAACAATTAGTGTGTGTCCTGTTATCCAAGAGGCATCATCACTACATAAAAAGTAAACAGCTCCTGCTATATCTTCTGGTGTTCCCATTCTATTTAGTGCTGAGCGTTTTATAGTCTCCTCTTTTACCTCTTCGTAGTTTGTAAAAGCTTTTAGTGCATCTGTATCTATTGGACCACCACTTACAGCGTTGACTCTAATACCCCACTCTCCAAGCTCCATAGATGCGTATCTACTCATCGCTTCAACGGCTGCTTTATTTGTGCCGTGTCCTGCGTAGTTGTCTATATATACTAAGTTTCCTGTTGAGCTTAGAGTTACTATGGCTCCACCTCCAACCTCTTTCATTCTAGTAGCTGCCTCTTGTGAACCTCTAACAAAAGCACCGACAGTTGCTGTATAGATATTTTGTAAACCTTTTGTAGGACGAAGCTTCATAAATTTACCATATCCACCAACTACAGGACGACCATAAATCATAGCATTACTCACAAAAAAATCAACTCTGCTAAAATCTTTGTCTATCTCTAAAAATAGAGGCTTGAACTCATCTAGTTCTAATATATTGAGTTTGTATGCTTTAGCTTTGATACTATATTTCTCTGATAAATCTTTTGCTATATCATTAGCTACCTCTTCATTAGAGTTATAGGTAAATGCAACATTGACACCATTTTGTGCAAACTTATAAGCTATCGCTTTACCTATACCTTTTGTCGCTCCTGTAATTACAACCGTTTTGCCTTTATTATCTGCCATACTATTTCGCTCCTACTATTTTATAATTTTTGATTACCTCTTCAATTTTGTTCATATTTTCGCTACTTGGAGCAACTAGAGGCAATCTATACTCTAGCGTATCAATAAGCCCTGCTATATACATAGCTGCTTTTATAGGGATTGGATTGCTTTCACAAAATAGTACTTTGTTTACAGGATAGAGTTGAGAGTTTAACTCTTTTGCTCTAGCAAAATCACCCTTTAGTGCTGAGTGAACTAGCTCACTTTTCATATCAGGTAGTAGATTTGCTGTAACAGATGTTATACCTTTTCCACCATTGGCTAAGATAGGATAATCTATCGCATCATCACCTGAAAATACATACAAATCTGGTCTCTTTGATAGAAGTTCAACTGTTCTCTCGATAGAACCTGTCGCCTCTTTGATACCAAAGATATTATCTACATCATCAAATAGTCTGCATACAGTATCTGCTGATATATCAACTCCTGTTCTTCCAGGTACATTATATAGCATAAATGGAATCTCTACAGATTTTGCTATAGCTTTATAGTGTTGATATAGACCCTCTTGGCTTGGTTTGTTGTAGTATGGGCTTACTGAAAATATAGCGTCAACCCCACACTCTTCTGCGTGTCTTGCTATATCTATAGCCTCATGTGTTGCATTGCTTCCTGCACCTGCAAGTACCTTTGTAGGAGTTCCTTTGCACACCTCTACAGCTATCTCTATACATCTTTTGTGTTCATCATGAGTTAGAGTTGCACTCTCTCCTGTGGTTCCTACAGGACATATAGCATCAATGCCGTTATCTATCTGTCTTTGAATCAGTTTTGCAAATGTTGCTTCATCCAATGAGCCGTTTTTAAAAGGGGTAATTATGGCTGTCGTTGCCCCTGAGATTAAATTTTCCATTCTATTTACTCTTTCTAAGTATTATTGTTGTTGATAGGTTGTTATCGAAGTATTTATTTGCTACTTCAGTAACCATTTGTGGTGTAATTTTATCTAAATTCTCTTCATATTCAAGTAAAGGCTTTATATTTCCACGAACTAAATAGCTCCCAAAAAGTGAATTAACATCAGATGAACTCTCTAATGAGTAGATAAAATCAGCTTTGCTATTTGTTTTGACTCTATCTATCTCTTTTTGAGTTACCTCTCCATTTTTGATTTTCTCTATCTCCTCATGGATTGCCTTTTCCAAATCCTCTATCTTGACATCTGGATTTGCCATCCCCATAAATAGGAAAATCCCATCATCTGTCATCTCCATATTGTAGCCATATATCTGATTTGCTAGTCTCTTTTTATCTACAATCTCACGATTTAGACGGCTACTCTTACCTGAACTAAGTAGTTCTGATATAGCAGATAGTACCACTTGGTCTTTGTGTTCAAAGTTTGGTATAGGATATGCTATAGCAATAGTATCAACTCTATTGTTATCTTTGAGAATAGTATTTCTAATAAAACCATCTCTTTTTGGTTCAGATGGGTTGCACTTTGGAACTTCATGTCTGTTTTTAATATCTCCAAATGCCTTTTGAGCTTCACTAAAGACTTTATCTTTATCAATGTCTCCTGATACTATCAAAACGGCATTGTTTGGTTGATAATATTTCTCATGAAACTCTCTAATATCATCAATAGTCCATGACAAAATATCGTGCATAAATCCAATCGGTGTCCAGTGGTATGGATGCTCTACAAAGTGAGTGTTAAATAATCTAAAGTATAGATACCCCATTGGTGGATTATCTGTTCTAACTCTTCTCTCTTCTGCTACTACGGCTCTCTCGACTTGAAACTCATCATCTTTTAGATTTAGATTTGCCATAAGTTCAGCTAAAAGTCCCATAGAGGTTGGGAGGTTATCTGAACTTGAAGTTATAAAGTATTGAGTATAGTCAAACCCTGTTGAAGCGTTATTGATAGCACCTTTTGATTTGACTATCTGGTCAAACTCACCTGCTTTTAGGTTTTTGGTCGATTTGAAGTTCATATGCTCTAACATATGAGCAATCCCTGTTTTACCCATAACCTCATTACGACTTCCAACTTTATAATATATATCTGTAGTAATTACATTAGAGTTATTATCCATTGGAATAGCTACAACCTCTAATCCATTATCTAGTGTTTTTGTATAATATTTTGGCAAAGAGTTACCCATTAAAATTCCTACTGTTGTTATTAATATGACTATTTTTTTTATCATTATTTTCTGTTATCCTTATACAGCTTTAAAAGCGATATTTTAACCAAAAATAACCGTTTTTTTATTAAAAAAGCACTTTTAAAACTTTATTTGGTAAATATTTCATATAAAAAGCCTAATATTATATTTATATGGAATCGGAGGCTTTCTCAAAGAGAGTGCAAAGCACAAAAACCCCGAATAAAGCGAGGCTGAAGCCATCGGTTCCTATTTTTTAACATTAATTTGGGTTAATTAAAAAAAGGTTACAAAATGGATACGATTAAAACCACCCTACTCTCTATAGTATTTGTATATATTTTTATACTATTGGGATATATAGCCAAAAGAATTTTTAAAGATGAGATGAATAGCAAAACTCTTACTATATTTTCTGTATATTTTTTACAGCCATTTGTAACGGTATGGGGGTTCTCTAGTGCTAAATTATCTGTGGAACATATATTTATACCTCTATACTATCTAGGGATTATAGCTATTGTATTAGTTCCTACTATATTTATTGCCAAAGTTATATTTGATGACCCAAAAGAGAGAGCAATCTTTTCTATAGCTGGATTTGTAGGTAATACAGGAAATATCGGCATACCTCTAGGGATAGCTCTATTTGGAGAGAGTTCTATTATCTACGCTACCCTAATCAATATAGCCAATGTATTTGTTGTATATATCTTAGGGGTATATATCTACTCAAGAGGCTCATTTTCTATTAAAAAATCTCTACTAAATATTATCAAAATCCCAATTATCCCTGCCTCTATGATAGCTATACTAATCAATATCAATAATATAGAGCTAAATCCTCAAATAAGAGAGTTTTTTAAAATGGGTGCTTATGGTGGAATAGTATTGCAACTATTTTTACTCGGTACATTTTTGTATGGTCTAAAGATAAAAGAGATAAAAAAATCCTTACTTATTGGAACCTTGTCTCAAAAGTTTATTATACTTCCTATCGTTACTGCTATTATACTAAGTTTTACTAATTTACCTCTATATGTACAAGGGATTATACTAATGGAGATGATGACACCTCTAGCAGTTGCAAATATAAATTTAGCCTCACTATATGATTGTCGCCCAAAAGATACTACTACTTTGATACTTTTGAGTACACTTTTGTTTATTCCTATGCTATTTTTACTATCATATATTATCTCTAATTTTTATCTATAGATATTATAAGTTTTATAATGGAAATGGTGCTTTAGCTCCATCAAGAAAGGATGAGACTAAAGCCATATTTCCAATGATTTGAAATTAATTTTGAGTAGGTACTTATTTAACAGCCTTACCTAAATCCCACATAGGCATAAATATTCCTAGTGCCATCAATAGAACCAAACCAGCGATAAAAAATAGCATAATAGGCTCAATATATGCTGCTAAGTTATCAATTAAATCTTGGAACCTACTATCATAGTAACCTGTTACTTTCTCTAGCATCATATCAAGCTGACCACTACTCTCCCCTGCTCTTATCATCTGTAAAAGCATATTCTCAAATAGTTCTGTCTGCTCAAAGGCATCTGATAGAGATATACCTCTAGCGATATTGGCATTGACTGTTAGGAGTTTATTTTTGATATATAGATTATCAACCATATCAACAGCAGTATCAAGTGCTTCTGAAACTGGAATACCTGATTTTACTAGCTCTCCAAAGACTAGAGTATATTTGTGCATAGTAGCAAAGAATATAATCTTGTGGATTAGATAAAATCTAGGATGTACTAAAATCTTATCTACTTTGTATTTGAAATCTATATTATTTTTATAGGTATGTACAAATATAAAAATAGTAGATGCCAATACTCCTAATACATACAGACCATAATTATTTAAAATATTTTCCAAAAATAGAAGTATCTGAGTAGGTATAGGTAGTGCTGTATGAAATTTTTCAAACATCTCTTTGAACTTTGGAACAACAACCATAATCAAAATAGTAAATGCTACAGCCATAGCTGCTAATGTAATCAATGGTGTACGAATAGCTTTTTTGAATTTTTTGGTATTATCACGGATAGACTCTAATATGTTTGCTAGTTTATGATAAGCCCCTGCTATATTTCCTGTCTTTTCTCCTAGATTTGTCATAGCCAACGCTACATGACCAAAATCCTCTTTAAATGGCTCAATAGAGTCTCCTATTCCTTTACCTGCATTGATATCATTACTCATAGTAGTAAATATCTGTTTAAGCCTATCATTTTCAGTATTTTTTGCTACCTCATCAATAGAATCATGAATAGAGATACCTGCATCTGTCATAACTGCTATCTGGCGTATAGATGATATCTTATGTCCTATATCTATCTTTGGTTTAAATGAACTCTTCATACTTATCAAGATATCAGCTATCTTTGAACCCATATCAGGTGTAGTCTCTTCTGCTTTTATAATATTGAAACCGTTAAAATCCTGCTTGGCTGTTCTAATAGCACTGATTTTACTTTTGGCTTTTATAATTTCAGTAGTTCTTTTGCCTCTTTTACTCATTGTAACTTTATAATAATTCATAATAACTACCTCGCAACTCTTAGAACCTCTTCAAGTGAAGTTTTTCCTTGAAGTGCTTTGTTTACACCATCTTGAAGCATTGTCTCAAAGCCCTCTTTAAAAGCCTGTTCTCTCATCTGCTCTTTTGATGCACCATTTGCTATCATTGTTGAAAGTTCCTCTGATATTAATAAAACTTCTGAAATCATCTCTCTTCCTGTATAACCACTATTATTACAAACAGCACACCCTTTTCCTTTATAAAATTTTGGATTTTCAGGTAGATATTTGGATAACTCTTTTAGATTATCAGGATTGACATGTTCATCCTCCTCTTTACATATATCACATATCTTTCTAACAAGTCTCTGCCCTTGAATTCCAATAACAGCCCCAGCTAATAGATAATCCTCTATTCCCATATCTTGCATTCTATTTATAGCTGATATCGCATCATTTGTATGTAGAGTAGATAGTACCAAGTGACCTGTAAGAGCAGCCTCAATAGCAATTCGGAGTGTCTCTTGGTCTCGTATCTCCCCAATCATAATCTTGTCAGGGTCTTGTCTAAGTATTGAACGAAGAGCAGCAGCAAAAGTAAGCCCTGTATTAGGACTAACTTGTACCTGTTGAATACCACTCATCTGATACTCAACTGGGTCTTCAACTGTAATGATTTTATCTTTGACATCAATAATAGCATTCAAAGCACCATATAGAGTTGTAGTCTTACCTGAACCAGTAGGACCAGTTACAAGCATAATCCCATAAGGAGATTTAATCCCTTTGGTAAACTTTTTATATGCTTTTGCATTCATACCTGCATCTTCTAGTTTTACCAATGCTTTTGATTTATCCAAAATCCTCATAACAATAGATTCCCCAAAAAGAGTGGGTAGAGTTGATACCCTAAAATCATATACTTTTCCATTTACGATTTGAGTAAATCTTCCATCTTGTGGTTTTCTCTTCTCTGCGATATCTAAATTTGAAAGCAGTTTAGTTCTGGAAGCTAGAGGTCCAAATATAACTTTTTCTAGTTTAAAATACTCTTGGAGCATACCATCAACACGATAACGAACTATACAGTTATGTTCAGTAGCCTCTATATGAATATCACTTGTTTTGTTATCTATAGCTGTTTTTAAAATAGTTTCAATAAGCTTTAAGACAGCAGGAGACTCTTTGCTATCATCAGCAACCTCTGCGGCTCCATCTGTTAAATCATGCTTGATATCTTCTGAATACTCAACAACCTCCTCATTGGTTTTTAATTTGAGTAACTCTTTTTGTATCATTTTTGGTTTTGCAATAGCAACTACCATTATCTTACCATGAAAAAATCTCTCTATAGCCCCTTTTGCCTCAAAATCGCTTGGATTTCCAAATGCTACAGTAACTCTAGAATCTTGAACAAATAGAGGCAAAGCATTATAACGCATAAGCTGTTTTAAAGGTAGTCTCTCAACTAACTTATAATCTATATCTACATCATTTATCTCTATATATTCTATATCTAAGTTTTTTGCTATTCTTTTAAGTAATCTAGTTGTATCTATACCAGATATTGGTTCTAACTCATCAAGTTCAATAGAGTGTAATCTAAGCTCTTTGATTAAAGCCTCTTCCATTTGAGCTATATTAATAATTTTAACCTTAATCAAATTTTCAATATTGACTCTCTCTTGCCCATATTTTTTAATAAATAGATTTAATTTACTCTCTTCTATTACACCATTATCTATTAATATATCTATAACTCTCTGTTCCATATTATCTCCTACTTATAGCGATACCGTTTTATAAATTTATCTTTTTCATAAATATCAATAATCATATAATCTATATCTTTTTTATCTTTTTCTAAATATACCTGATAGCTCATATCTTTATCTTTGCTATCTTTTAATCTATATACTCCATCTTTTAGAGTATATTTCTTATCTACAAATAGATTAAAAATTTTTGACAAGACAAAGTTTGTTTTTGGTAAACGCAGATTACTTAAATCCTTTCCATCCAATATAGCCTGTTTTAGTAACTGTTTTTGCAATAAAATTGTTCCAAAATAACTAGCATTTTCTCTTGAACTTTTTGTATCTTTTAAAACTATCATAGGTGTTGCTATACGATGTATATTATTAGTCTCCAAACAACTAAGCCCATATAGTGCTACAAACTTCTCATCATTTTTGTTTTTGCTATAGTACTTCATTGCATAGTCACACCCTTTATCATACTCTTGTTTTTCATAGTAATGATATAGGGTTGATAGATTAGAGCTATATGCAATTAAGCTCAATAGCATAATTAGAAATAACTTTCTCATTAGATACTCTTTGACTTCATCTTATCTATCAATGCTTTTACTTTAGATGATTTGCTTTTGTTATAATAGACTACCAATATCTTTAATGCCTCTCTTCTTTTGCCTAGTTTATCTTTGGCTTTAGCAAAAAGTAACCAACTCTCATCTGAGGTTTTATCTAAATTATTTGCTATCAATGCCCACTCTTCGGCTTTTTTATAATTACCTGCATCATAGTAGGCTTGTGCAATCAAAAGAGCCTCTCTAGGATTTTTATTCTGTTTGAATTTTTGCTTCATGACACTCATATAATTACTACTACTGAGCTTCATATTTATCTTTTTCTTTTCTCTTTTAGCTTTATATCTATTACCATTAACCTCTGCTAACTCACTAGCAGTTAGATAGGTTGATGCTTTTGCTTTTACTAACCTCTTTTTAGGTTTATGGTGAGTCTTCTTAGCTATATTATAATCTATGGCTCTTTTTCTGGCTCTGATATCTTTTAATTTCTCTTTTTCTAAATCAATAACAGGAATAGTCGGTGAGAGCATTACACTATTATCACTATCACCTTTTTCTATACTCTTTTTTTCTATAGGAGTTGAAATATTTTTCTCTTTTACTACTACCCTAGTTGCACTTAATACAGCTTTTTTTGGTTGCTCTTTTTTTTCTATATTCAAATCCAATTTATATAAAATATAATAGCCACCATAAATCAATAGTGATAAAATAGCTAAAATAGATACAACTAACAATACACCTTTTGTTTTATATTTATACCATCTCTTTTCAAGTTCTTTTGTATTAATCATGTATATATCCTATCTTTATTGCTGCCATCTCAAGAATTTTTTTAGATAACTTTGTTGAATTTATTTTCTCTGGCTTGTATAAATCATAATATTCATAAATATTAAAAACTATATATAAAAATTTATTTGTCTCTCTAAAATTACCCTTGGTACAAGCATGAATAAATTTAATATCTTTTTTGGTTATCATATTTGATACCTCTACAAAACCTCTCTGTAGTAATTTTTTCTGTATATAAACTTCCAAATCATCAATATCTGCATTTTTTAACTCTATTACCTCCCAAATACGAGTTTTGAAATGCTCTTTTGCTATTACATCCTCATTTTCTGTTTTATGTAGAGTAATAACAAACTTGACTACTCTAGTATCAGAGAGTAGTCTAATCTTCTCCATTAGAGCCTCACTATATAGCTGACACTCATCTAATAAAAACATCACCTCTCTTTTACCTCTGAGCTTTTGACAATATTTTAATAAACCATCAAAATTTACACGCATATTTTGAGGAATTTTTTGAGATGACATAGACTCATATATATTTTTGAGAAACTCTTTTTCACTCAATATTGGTGCATCAAAATAGTGAATTTCTCTACTATCTTTGAGATTATGATATAGCCTATTTAAAATCATACTCTTTCCAGTCCCTGGTTTTCCAAAAAGAAGTATCATCTTTAGAGGCTTATCCAGACTCTCTTCTAAAATTTGATAGTTAAAAGCAGTTGACTCTAACTCTACAAAGCTATTTGTATCAACTGTATCTATAAAAATATTCTTTATTTCACTATATTTACTCTTTTTCATCTTCTAACTTCCTATACCCCAAATCTTCTAGGGACAACTCTTTGTCTTTATTTACAATATGTGGTGTAATAATTAAAACTAACTCATCTACATTATTAATTTTAACCTCTCTCTTAAACAAATGATCAAACAGAGGCAAATCTCCTAATAGTGGTACTTTTGAAACTTTTGTTCCTCTTTTAGAAGAGATTAAACCACCTAAAATAACATGCTGTCCATCTTGCATAGTAACAACAGAAGATATCTGTTTTCTTGATAAATCAGGTGGAATATTTCTTGAACCTGTACTATCCCTCTCGACTGCATCTAGCGTATCAGATATGGATGGATTGATTTTTAAAGTAATAGAGCCATCATTTGATATCTCTGGTGTGATATCAAGCAGTATTCCTGCAAATACAGAATTTATCTCATCTCTAGTACCTTCGGTTCCTCCTCCATTTCCAATTATTGTTGATGTTGTAGATTGAACCTTATAAAAAAGCTCATTTCCTACAGAAATCAATGCTGGTTGATTGTTTAGTGTCAAGACTTTTGGATTTGAAATAGACTTTACATCTCCTTGAGTTTTCAAAAATTTTATTATATTATTTATTTTAAGTGAACCCTCTGCTACTATATTTTTTGCTGTTTCAGAGAGATTTGTAGTCAGAGACATATTTTGGAGATTATAAAGCTGAGACCAATCAATTCCTGTTGTAGCACTATCATCAAATGTTACACTCAATATATTGACATCTATTAAAACCTGATTTTTAAGCTGTTTTGATAAACTTTCTATATATTTACCAACTCGATTTAACTGTTGTGTTGTACCTGTAACAGTAATCATTCCTGCTTCTGGATTTATAATAGGTTCAGGAGCCTTATAATCATCCTCTGGTCTATTAATAAGACTATTTAACTCTTTTTGTATTTTTGACCAAAATTTAAAATCATCATTGCTTGTAATAGAAACACCCGTTCGAGAACCATTATCTCCACCACTACTCTCATTTACATTTCCTCCACCACCAGTAGAGGAACCATTACTATTTGCAATATTAATATTTGCATTACTCTGACCTGTTCTATCCCCTGAGAGATAGTCCAATTTAAAAGTTTTGGTTCTTAGATAATATATTCTAAGCTTATTACCATCTAACTCATATCCTATATCGTTTTCTGTTAATATAGTATCCAAAAATTCATACAAAGAGGCATTATTCAATTTCACAAAATATAAATTTTCTTGTAGCTTCTTTTTTGCTTCTTTGTCTTTGACAAGTAAAGTTAAACCACACTCATCGGCAATATTTTCTATAACATCGCCGTAAGTTAATGAACTATCAAGAGTAGTAGTAAACATCTGAGTTGAACAGTTTCTAGCTTCTACTTGTAATAATCCTAAACTTATAAATAGAGACCATAATAATATTAATTTTACTTTTTTCAAAAATCTCATTTTAATTTCCTTTAAATAGTTTAATTTTTTTCTTTTTTTTAGGTATAACAAGCTTTCTATAATCTTGCCCATTTCTTAGTGTGACAGATGATTTTCCTACATGAACAACCTTGTACATACCTATCTTGTCTCCAACTTTATACCACTTTTTATTTATAAAAGCAGCATGATTTAATACAGCTGTCATATGATAGCTATCAAGTGGATTAATCTCTATTTTTGGATCTTCTATTTTAACCTCTTCTACTTTCTCTTCAACAACTGGTACAACAATAGCAAAAGGGTTAGGAGTAGTATCTAATACAGATAGAGATATACCAGGTCTCTCATGTTTTATCTTTTCAACCATTTTTATTATCTCATCATGACTCAAAGATGTAGAGTATAAAGATAGTGGCAATGCAATCATTATTGATATCGTAATATTTTTCATTAGTGATTAATCCCCCATACAGATATTTTAACATCAGCAACAGTTGTTGTTTTGTTCTCATCTAAATGTATATCACTCTCATATATATCAGTTACTAATACATTTTTCTCTAATCTATTCATAAATTTTGCTATATTTTTATAATCACCCTTACATCCTACAGCAATCTCCAAGATATGCCCAAAACTACCATTACTATCTATATAATTATTATTGATATACTCTATCTTTACATCTTGGTTCTTTGCCTCTTTTGTTATACTATTTAAAAATATAGACCAACTCTCTTTATTAAAAAGTAGTGGTGATAGCTCTTCTAATTTAGCTGATATAAAATTTATATCTCCATTAGTATTTAAGATATCTTTCTCCAATTTTACTATATCTTTATCATACTTCTTGATATAGTAATCTCTATCACCACCCACTGTAATACTTTGAATATACTGTTTATGGCTAGATATACTTTTTTGAAGAGAGTTTCTCTGTCGTGTTGATTTATTCAATTTATCCTCAGCATATGGTAAAAATAGACTATATGCCATATACCCAATTACAGAGACTATCATAAAGATAATCATCCATTTTTCATTATCACTTTTATCTTTAAAAAATTCATCTAAACTATGTAAAATACTATTCATTATATATAACTCACTTTCAAAATACCTCTATATAAGCCATCTTTGTCAACAGCTATTCTTTTGATATCGATATTTTTAATACTATCAAAATATTTTTTTGATATATACTTAATATATTTTGTAATCTTTTTATCATCATCACTTACTATATGTAGAGTGAAATTATCCTCATCACTACTCATCTCTTCTAGTTTAACTTCATACTTTATAAGGTCTTTTGCAAACTGATTTAATAAATTAGACTTTAGTCTATAATCAACTTTTTTATTATATATAGATGTTAGAGTTTTTGCTTTACCTTCAAAAATATCATTAAGTCCTTTTAATTCTTTCTTGTTTTCATTTATTATTTTTCTCTTCTCTTCTAATATCTTCTTATATTTATTTGTAATTGTTGATAATGCTTTTTCATCAGATTTTAATTTAATAATATGAGCATCAATCATATAAGCACTAACTAAAAAGAATAGTGGATATCCTATAGCTACCAAAGAGGCAACAGTAGTACTAATAATAAACTGACCACTTGCTCTTTTACTAAAAACAGGTGGTCTAGGTGTAGTGGTTAAATTGACAAGTTTATTTGGGTTTTGAATATAATCAAGCCCAGATTGAACCATCATATATTGGAGCTGGTCCACATACCACTCATCATTTTTCATATCAAAGTTATAATCTAAATTATAAGTAGGTATCCCTAAATAGTTATAACCATAATCACCCAATCCAATAATTGGACTCTTGATTGAACCCAAAAACAGTCTCTGTATTACATCTATACCATAAGCCCTTTTTGCATAGATGATAATATCATTGATTTGTAAAAAGATTTCACTAAATAATTTTGTAAGATTTTGTTGAAAAAATGAGTCTGTAGCTTTTAATCCCTCTGATTCCAAAGTCTCAAAGAATTTCTTCTCATCAACTTTTTCACCAATCATAGCACAATACTTATCATATATCTGATTTAGTGAAAACTCAAGAGATTTTGAGTATAAAAACTCACCATCTTTATAGATAGTCACAAAAGCATCATCCATAGTAAAATAGATAAAACAGTGTGCTTCACTTGGCTCTATAGTTTTAGTCGTATATAGAGTCTCATAAAGTAAAGGTGCAGGAATTAAAAGGTCTATAAAAGTTGTCTTTTCTAATACCTTTTCAAAAGTCTCATCTATAATCTCTGGTTCAATAATAAAAAGATTATATACTCCACTATCTTGGGAGCTGTTGGCTTTTCTATGATGAATTAGATACTCTTTCTCTGGGTCAAGTCCCAACTCATCATAAGCTTTCATATAAATCATATCATCAAGCTCTGCTTCATCTATACCAAAACCTAAATCAAAAGAAGCAATAATCATATCTCTATTTTTTACATAAGATATTACAAAGTTACTGTTATCTAATGATAAGTTCTCTATAGGTTTAAGCGTTTGCTCTTTATATTGATAATAAGTATCTGTATATGCATCAATTGATATAATTTTCTTAAATTTTTTTATTCTAGGGTCTATAATTTTCGCTGACATAATTGTTTAATCTACCATCCCTTATATAATATTAACTCCTATTATATTAAGAATGAGATTAATTGTTGCTTGTAAGATTAATTTAAGAAGAGATATTCTTAAAATATAATAATAATAATAACATTTAATGTTTTTATTAAATATTTTTTAAGAATATATGTCGATATAGTTAAATAGGGTTAAAAAATGTAACCCTGTTCCTCCAATCCATCACGAGACTTACTCCATCCCTTTTTTACAGAGACATGCAAATCCAAATAGATTTTCTTTTGAGAGAAAAGTTCAAGCTGTTTTCTTGCAAATTTACCAACTCTCTTTATCCCCTCTCCTCTATTTCCTACTATAATACCTTTTTGAGTCTCTTTTTCTACTACAATAGTAGCATAGACCCTATCCATATCTTCAGACTCTTCTATCTTCTCTATAGTTACATCAGACTCATAAGGTATCTCATCGCTTAGATTTTCAAATACAGACTCACGGATAAGCTCTTTGTAGATATCTCTAATATTATCTGTAGTCATTATATCTGTATCAAAAAATGCAGGAGATTCTGGCAGATGTTTTACAACCTCATCAAGCAGAGCCTCTTTTCCTACCTTTTTATTCACTGAAAATGGAATAATAGCCTCAAACCTATCTTGATATTTCTGATACTCACCTAATTTTTTGAGAATTTCACCCTGTCTGACAAAATCTATTTTGGTTAATACTACAATATGTTTAGCTCTTTTTGACTCCTCTAAGGCTAAAAATCTCTCATACTCATCAAGCTTATCAGTCACTGGAGCTAAAAATAGGATTAAATCACTATCTCCCATAGCTTTTAGTGCCTCTTCTAACATAAACTCATTTATGAGTCTCTCTTTTCTATGAATACCAGGGGTATCTACAAAAATCAGTTGATGACCTTTGTGCATTACAATTATATTCATTCTCTTTCTTGTTGCTTGTGCTTTTTTTGAAACCATCGCTAACTTCTCACCAATTAGATGATTTAGAAGTGTACTCTTGCCTGAGTTTGGTCTCCCTACAACAGCTATAAAACCTGATTTTGTTCTCTTTTCCATATATATAATCACTTTTAAAAAATTTTCATAGTATATCAAAAAACCCTTTGAAACTACAGAATATGTTCTAAAATATTAAAAATAAATTAAATAAAAATTTATAAAAATTTTTTTATAAATTTTAAATATTTTATATTAATAAAATGATACAATACACCCTTCAAAACTAAAGGGGTATTAATGAGAAAAATAGTTTCAACTATGATATTAGGATTATATTTAACTACAACAAATATTCAAGCAGATACAAAAATAGAGCCTATAAAACAACAACAGAGTATCGTCATAAATCTTGCTGGTAAACAGAGAATGTTGACCCAAAAAATGAGTAAAGAGGCACTACTAATAGCAAGAGGAATAAATGTAAAAGAGAACAAAAAAAATCTAAACCAATCAATAGCACTTTTTGATAAAACTATAAAAGGTCTTATCAATGGAGACAAAGAGCTAAAACTTCCAAAAACAACAGACAAAGAGATAATAAAACAGTTGGATTTGGTTATGAAACTATGGAGTTCATTCAAACAAGATGTAGAAAAAGTAGCTTCAGGAGATATAAAAAAATCAACACTAGAGGCTATAGATAAGAAAAATTTACCACTACTAGACAATATGAATATAGTAGTTGAGATGTATGAAGAGAAGAGTAAATCCCAATTAGACCCTCAAATAGCAAAAACTATTAACCTAGCAGGACGACAAAGAATGCTCACTCAAAAAATGACAAAAGAGCTACTACTCATAGCTAATAGTCTAAAATCAGATGAAAACGAAAAAAGCCTAAAAAGTACAGGTGAACTATTCAAAGATACTCTCACAAATCTAATGATAAACAATAAAAATGCAATGAATGACCCAGAGATTGCAAAAAGATTATCAAATGTTAAAAATTTATGGGATAAATACCAGTATATAATTGCTAATACCGATTTATCTCCAAAGGGACAAAAAGAGTCACAACAAAAACAAAATGACATTAGCAAACAGATAACAAAAGAGCTATTGACTATAGCCCATAGAGTTGACTCTAAAGCATATACTCAAAATCTAAAAAAGACAGGTGAACTATTTGATAAAACACTTACAGCACTAATAGATGGTAATGCTGACTTAGGACTTGCAGGTACAAAAGACAAAAAAATATTAGCACAACTAGAAAAAGTTAAAAAACTTTGGAATCAATATAAAGTCGTAATAGAAAATGCTGATATCTCCGATTCTGGACTACAAAAAGCTATGGATATAAACATTCCTCTATTACAAAGTATGAATCAAGCTGTTACTCTATATGAAAAGAGAGCCAAATAACTACTTGGGACTAATATGCTCTAACGCCTCTTGCATTAGGGCTATATGATAGTTCTCTTGATTATTTATAAATGTAAAAAATGACGCAAAATATTCAGAGCTACTACTAACAGCTTCTGCTAATCTTTTACACTCCTCTTTTGCTCCAATCTCCTCTTGGATGCCATCTTTTAGGAACTTTTCTAAATTATCAAACTTATAAACCTCTTCCATAATACTTCTAGGAACACCCAATATTCCCATATCTGCCATCATCTGCCCAAAGCTTCTTAGATGAAAAAATGATTCATCTACCAAAACTTGAAATATACGATTTAAAAAAGCATTACTACTATGTGCTTTTGAGTAGTTATATACCATAATCAACTCATACTCTTTGTAGGTCTCTTCAAACAAAAAGATGGTCAAAGCATCTCTAGCTTCATCAGTAAGCTCTACATTAGGATACTCTCTTTTTGTATTAAAAGCATACTCTACACTCTCCTCTGGTAAGTGTGCTATAACAGATTTGATATAAGTTAAATCACTAAGCATTCTAAATGTAATATCTCTATCTTCGCATCTATCTAATTTACTCTCTATAGAGTCAATCCTTTTTATGATATCACTATACATATGAGATATATGAGTAACCTTTATTGGAACCTGCTCAACACTATATGTATAATCCTCTCCTCTTTTGATAAAATCATTCTCTAACCATGTGAGATGTTTGAAAAAGATATTGGCATACTCATATAGAGATAGTCTACTCATAGTTTGTGACATAAAACCTGTAAATTGTGTAGCTAAAAATAGCTCGTGAACCTCTTTAAATAGTACTTTCATTATCCATCTCCCCTTTTGGTGTACAATCAGTTGTTATTTTATAACTTATCATAGGAAAGTCACTATCTTTTTGTCTAGCTAGATATGTATCCATAGCCGCTTTTAGTGCTAATGCCACCATCTCAGAACAAGCCGCATCCTCTGGTGGTACATTATCAAGCATCCCCAAAGTGATAGCTATTAACTCCTCTGCTCTACTAAATGTAACCCCTTTTGCTTCTGAGGTTATAATAGAACCTGCTACTATAGTAGTGGTACACCCAATAGCTTGAAATTTGATATCCTCTATAATTGGGTCATCACCCTCTTTTACCTTTAGATATATAACCACTTTTTCCCCATTGAGTGGATTTTTTCCTATACCTGTAGCATCACTATTTTCTATCTCTCCATAGTTTTGAGGATTCATCATATGCTCCATAAGCTGTGCATCTGCGTTCATATTTAGCCCTTTTTTATTTTTTTAGCGATTATAGCAAAAATATCTCAATTTATATATAAAGGATTTGTGCTAAAATAGGTATAATAACAAAAAAATCAAAATCTCTATTTAGGAACTATTTATGAATAAAATATATTTACTCATTTTGATAAATCTAACGATTTTTTTAAATGCAAAAGAGGTTGAAATAGAAGCTGACCATTTTCATGCTAGTGATATATTAAAAGTTGCATACTTTGAAGGTAATGCAAAGATAAAAGAGGGAACCAATGAGTTTAATGCCTCTAAGATAGTAGTATATTTTAACCACAAAAAAAAGGCAACCAAATATGAAGCCTCAGGTAATGTAAAATTTGATATAACAGAAAAAGGGATACACTATAAAGGCAAAGCACAAAAGATAACCTATGCTCCAAATAGTTCCAAATATTACTTTTTTGGTAATGTAATCTTAAGAGATTTAACCAACAATAGAAAAATAGAGGCTCAAAAGATATCATTGGATTTAAAAACAGGTCTAGCCGATATAACAGGAACCAATAAAAAACCTGTACGATTTATATTTGAAATAGAGGATAGAAAATAGTGACACCAAGAGTAATTGACGCAAATTTTATAAAATCAGCACAAGCATTAGGAGATAGTGTAGATGATACCATAAGTGAAGTGGTATTTCTAGGGCGTTCCAATGTTGGCAAGAGTTCAACTATCAATGGTCTAACTAATCGTAAAAACTTAGCAAAAAGTTCAGCTACACCGGGTAAGACTCAACTTATAAACTTTTTTGATATACGATATAGATATGATGAGAGAGATTGGAATATTCGTTTTGTTGATTTACCAGGTTTTGGATATGCAAAAGTATCAAAAGATTTAAAATCAATCTGGCAAAAAAACCTAGTAGAGTTTATCAAACATAGAGTATCTATTCGTGTTTTTATACATCTAAGAGATGCTAGACATCCAAATGCACAAATAGACAAAGATGTGGAGCAGTATGTATCAGAGTTTATCCGTGGAGACCAACTCTATCTAAATGTTTTTACCAAAATAGATAAACTAAACCAAAAAGAGAGAAATGCCCTAAAAAGAGCATATCCAAACTCTATTACAATAAGCAATCTAAAAAGAAATGGATATGATAGAGTACATCAAAAAATATTTGAACATATTTTTGGAATAGATAAATGGTCAAACTAGTAAAAGCAAAACTATCAGATATCCCAGCTATGCAAAAACTAGTACTCCAAGAGGTCAAAGATGGCATTATCTTGCAAAGAAGTGATGATGAGGTCTCAACTAATATTCGCTCATATGTATTAGCAAAAGATGGTGATAGAGTTGTTGGGTATGGGGCTTTACATATACACTCTATGCGTTTAGCAGAGATTAGAAGTTTGATAGTAGATAGCAACTATAGAGGTCAAAATATTGGAAAAGATATCGTAAACTTCGCACTCAAAGAGGCAAAAGAGTTAGGAGTTACCCAAGAGGTGTTAGTATTGACTTATCTAGCTGATTTTTTCAAAAAGTTGGGCTTTGTGGAGATACCAAAAGAGACTATTCCTGAACATAAAATTTGGGCTGATTGTATTAAGTGTATCCATTTTCCTATATGTAACGAAATTTCATTAGTATATAAACTAGGTCAAAAAGATGAATAGTATTAACAAAGATAGATATAGCTTAAAACTATTAGAGTGGTTATTTATGATTTTTGCCGTTGGATTTTATCCTATGCTTACATCTATGTATCCTCTACTACCTCCTCTTATTGGAATAGCTGGTTTAGTTATTATATATAACCTAGAAAAAAATGTAATATATACTATAGCCTCAATGTTATATTTAATACATTTGGATTTAAACCTGAGTTTACCATTTATGCTATCTATATTTTCGGTAATATTTATCAATATGTTTATATACTCTACAGCAAAACTCATGATAAGATGTAAGGTTTGTTTAAACATATTTTTGATTTTGATGATAGATGGATTTTATTATATGAACCTATTTTTATACGATATTGTTTTTGACACAAAAACGATTATAGCTGACTCAATATTAACATACTATATTTTATCTGACATGATTATTGGACTGCTATTATGAGATATGGGTTTATAATTACACTTTTTGTACTATTTTGGATGATGTTAATCTCTAGAATTTATCAAATCAGTATCAAATCTAACTACTATTATGAGAACTTGGCAAAAAATAATATAGAGAGAAAATATTTCATAAAACCAGTTCGTGGTGAAATTTTAGATAGAAAAGGAAAACTACTAGCAGTTAATAAAATAGGATTTTCTATTAAGATAGCCCCACATTTAAAAAAAAATAGTAAAGAGTTGGTAGATACATTAAATAGTATAATAAAAGAATTTCCAGAATATAATAGTACCAAACTTTTCAAAAGATACCGAAAAAAAGATTCTCCATACAATCATAGATTTATTAGAATAATAGACTTTATATCTTATGAAGATATGATTGGTGCATATCCAAAACTTACTATTAATAAATTAATCAAAATAGAATCAGAAACCAAAAGATACTACCCAGCAGGAGAGATGGCTACACATATTGTAGGATATGTTGGTCGGTCAAACAAAAGAGATAACTCAAAAGATGAAGTAGTAGAAAAGGTTGGAGTAATAGGAAAAACTGGTTTAGAAAAACAGTACAACTCTATACTTCAAGGTCAACTGGGATATAGAGTCGTAAAAGTTAGTGCCACAAATAAAGAGGTAGCTCAAATAGAGAAAAAAGAGCCTATTGAAGACCAAAATTTAGTTCTAAATATAGATTTGAGACTACAAAAGAAAATAAATGAACTATTTAAAAATCAATCAGGCGTAGCTATAGTTATGAATGTAAATGGTGATGTATTGGCTGCTGTTAGTTATCCATCATATGACCCAAATCTATTTGTAGGTGGTATATCATCCAAAGATTGGAAAGCTCTTATTACTGACTTTAACCACCCTTTTACCAATAAAATTGTATCAGGACTATATCCTCCAGGCTCCACTATAAAGATGGGAATGGCACTAGCATTTGCAAAATCGGGCAAAGCATCATTAGATACACCAGAATATTGTAAAGGATATATCAAAATAGGTAAAAATAGTCATAAATTTAGATGTTGGTCAAAATGGGGACATGGAACCGTACCACTGAGAAAAGCTATCAGAGAGAGTTGTGATGTATATTTTTATAACAAAAGTTTACAAGTTGGTATAAATGATATGTCAAAATATCTAAATGAGTTTGGATTGGGTG
>JAADFE010000128.1 GCA_013153055.1 Campylobacterota bacterium | reverse complement strand
GCTCCTGCTCCTACTAGAGTATGAATTTCATCTATGAATATTATAGATTTATTTACACTCTCTAATTCACTCAATACACCTTTTAGGCGTTTTTCAAAATCTCCACGATATTTAGTTCCTGAAATCATAGCACCCAAATCTAATGCAAAGATTTTGCTATCTTTTAGGATATCTGGTACATCATCTTCTGATATCTTTAGAGCTAACCCCTCTGCAATAGCTGTCTTACCAACTCCTGGTTCTCCTACTAATAGTGGATTGTTTTTCTTTCTTCTACATAGAGTCTGCATTACTCTATCTATCTCTGAAGCTCTACCGATAACAGGGTCTATTTTACCCTGCTTTGCTACAGATACTAACTCAATAGTATAAGCTGATAGATTTGGATACTCATCCTCTTCTACCTCTATTACAGAGGCATCATTATCAAAATCGTTGTGAGATATAACCTCCAAAATATCCACTCTATCTATATTTTCAGCTCTGAGGACTTGATATGTATAACTCTTTGTTTGAGTAAACATAGAGGCTAACATATCTCCAATCTTTGCTTCATGTCGCTCTGAGCTGTTGATATGTGTCATCATATCATTCATAACATGAGATAGGGCTACAGTTTCATATGGGTCATCTACCTCTCCTTGTTCGTTGAGTTCCAATACAGGCACATTGGTATGAAGATAATTTGTAATAAGCTCCGTCATATAGACTATATTTCCCCCAACAGCCGTGAGTATCTCTTGACCCTCCTTACTTTTTAATATAGATAAAAAAATATGTTCAAGTGTGAGATATTCATGTCGGTTCTCTTTTGCATACCGAACAGACTCTCTAAATACATTATTCAGTTCTATACTTATCATTTTTTATCCTTTTATATTTATTTATGCCTCTTCAAGTGTAGCTAAAAGGGGAAAACCACTCTTTTTTGCTAACTGTCTCACTTGATAGACTTTTGTTTGAGCTATATCATAGGTATATGTACCACAAACAGCTTTGCCTACTCTATGAATATTTAACATAATCTGCTCTGACTCTACTAAACTCTTATGAAAAATATTCATCAAAATCTCAACAACAAAATCCATGGTAGTATAATCATCATTATGTAACAAAACCTTGTACTGGATAGGTTCATCTAAACTTAATGATGTTTCTATCTCTTCTTCTATCTTTGGCAATGTCAATCCTCATTTTGACCACTTTTTAAGCAGTCTTGTAATCTACTAATAAGTATATCTTATTTTATGTTACAATCCCATTTAACTACCTAAATGTAAATTTATATAAATATTGGAGATTAATTGTGAAATTACTATTTGTGACAGCGACAAATACAGATATCGGCAAAACTTATGCCTCATTACAACTCATAGAGGAGTTTGCAAAAGAGAAAATCCGTATAGGAGTATGCAAACCAATTGAAACAGGAGTAGAGGATTATCCTATAGATGCCACCAAACTTCTAAACAAAACCAAAGAGTATAATAGTGAATTTTTAGCACTACAACCAAAAGATATTACAGCTTATACTTTTTCTTTACCTGCATCCCCATTTTGTGCTGATACAAAAGGCGAAATAGAGATAGATAAGATAAAACAGAAGATAACGGAACTATCGAAATTGTGTGATTTGTTAATAGTTGAGGGGGCTGGTGGACTTATGGTGCCAATCACAAAAGATTATATGATGATAGATTTAGCCAAAGAGTTAAATGCAACTGTTCTACTCATCACACCATCACATTTAGGATGTATCAATGATACTATGCTAAGTATAGAGATGCTAAAAAATAGAGAGATAGATTTTGATTGGTGTGTCAATCTATTTAAGAATAAAGACAAATTCAGAGAGACAACCCAACCATTTTATGATAAAGCCTTTGAAAATTGGTGGATTTTACAAAAAGATTTAAGTTTGTTTGTTAAAAAAATTATTATTTAATGTAAGTATTTTTTTGGATTACAGGAGAGAAAACTTTAAAATCAATATTAATAATTATTTTTGTTATTTTTTTAATATATATAAGTTTAATATAATTTATTTTGTTATATACTATGATTAAGAAAACAAAAAGAAAAGGATTTAAAATGAAAACTCTAATAATTGCAATCTTACTTTTAACAACAGCTATAAGCCTAAGTGCAAAAACAACAGATATCTATCAACATGCAAGAGAGATGAGATTAGCTCAATCACATCAACAAAATGTTAAAAATGGTTCAAAAAAATTATATTTCGCTACTAGAGCAGCAAAAGCTGGTAATCCTAATGCACAGTTTGATTTAGCGATTATGTACGCAACAGGTCATGGGGTAAAAAAAGATGAGAGACTAGCTTTTAATTGGTTTCATAAAGCTGCTAGAAATGGTCATGTTGGAGCAAAATACTATATGGGACTTAGTTTTCAACAAGGCAGAGGAGTAAGAGCCAATGCTCATTTAGCTAGATATTGGTTCAAACAAGCCGCAAAAGCAGGACACCCAAAAGCTGTATACCAGTTAGCTAGAGTTGAAGAGATTTTAAATCATAGAGTTATAGGTGGTAGTCGTTATAGTATGAGATAAGGATTTGTTTTAAATCCTTTTTCTTATATGTTATTTTAATTTTTTTCTCTTCTAATTTGAAATCAAAGAGCATATCTTCTCTAATGTGATTTTTTCTTTGATTATAACACTGTAAACTCCTTTTGATAATAAGGCATTTTTTAACCCCTCCCCTATACCATTACTAATAAAGAAATTAATATTATATTTGTTGCAAATAATAGGTATTACTTGTCCTGGTTTTAACTTTTGAATATCTACTGGATTATAAATAATTTTTTTACTTATAACTCTTTTGTGTTCTATTTCATATAGATGTAAATAAGATGCTGTAGGAATACTATTCTCTATATTATCCTCGGATTGACTAGGAATCATGACCCAACAATCATTTTTATTATCCTCAATTTTTAGATTTGCTCCTGTAATTAACATCATCGTAACTTTTTCTCTAGCATTTTTTATAATACGAGCAAAGGTAGGGCGTGATACACCCATGCTTTTTGCTGCATCTGCTTGATATAACCTTTTTATATCCATAAGATATAATGCCTCCATCTCCTCATGAAGCAAATGTATAGTCTCATCTGTAAAATAACTTTTGGATTGAAACTCTTTGTAGATTGGCTTAAACTGTAAATTTCGTTTTAATTTTTCTCTTCCCATAATTGAAATTATACCATATTTCTAAAATACTTGACATATGACCAAAAAAGTGCTATATTTTTGACATATGACAAAAATAAATAATAAAGGAAAAAATATGAAATTGGCAATACCAGTTAAGATGAATAAAGAAAATCCACCAGTAGCTCCACTTTTTGGTAAAGCAAAATGGTTCGCTATTGTTGAGAATGGACAATCAAAGATTTTACCAAATAGTCAATCAGGTGGACAAGCTGTTATTGAGTGGCTCAAAGAGATGGGTATAGAAGCACTTTTAATTCAAGAGATAGGAGTTGGTCCTTATAAAAAAGCTAAAAACTATGGATTACAACTATATCATACAGGATTTGAGCGTATTTTACTTGAAGATGTAATCTCTAAATTTGAAGCTGGAGAATTAGAGATTTTGGATGATACCAATATCGGAAATATTATTAAACATGGAGAAAGACGAGATTCAAGAAAAGGAATGGGTCATAGATTTAATTAAAAAAATCTTCTCTTTTTATAGAGAAGGATTTTCAAAAATGCGTTTAGGCAAGAGGTTATGGCTTATTATAGTTATTAAATTCATTATTTTCTTTGGTATTATCAAATGGCTTTTTTTTCCGAACTATTTAGAAAAAAAATTTGATAATGATACTCAGAGAAGTTATTATATTTTAGAACAACTTACAAAGGAATAGAATAATTATGGAAATTACAGATGTTTTAGTCGATTGGTCTCGTGCACAGTTTGCATTAACTGCATTATACCATTGGCTTTTTGTCCCTTTGACATTGGGGCTTACTTTTATTGTTGCGATTATGGAGAGTATCTATGTTCGTACAGGAGATGAGTGGTGGAAAAAAACAACACAGTTTTGGATGACTCTTTTAGCAATTAATTTTGCTATTGGTTTGGCTACAGGAATTATTATGGAGTTTGAATTTGGTACTAACTGGTCAAACTACTCATGGATAGTTGGGGATATTTTTGGTGCGCCACTTGCTATTGAAGGATTGATGGCATTTTTTATGGAATCTACCTTTTTTGCTGTAATGTTTTTTGGATGGAACAAAGTAAGCAAAAAGACACATTTACTCTCTACTTGGTTAGTGGCTATTGGTTCTAACTTGTCAGCTTTATGGATATTGGTTGCAAATGGGTGGATGCAACATCCAGTTGGTATGTATTTTAATCCAGATACAGCAAGAAATGAGATGCAAAATTTTGGAGATGTGATTTTTAACCCAAATGCTGTTAGTAAATTTTTACATACAGTAAGTAGTGGTTATGTCATGGCTTCACTTTTTGTAATGGGAATTAGTGCATGGTATCTACTAAAAAAGAGAGATACTCTTTTTGCAAAAAGAAGTATTATTGTTAGTGCATCTTTTGGTTTGATTACCTCTTTATTTGTAATAACAACAGGAGATAATTCTGCTTATAATGTAGCACAAACTCAACCTATGAAATTAGCTGTTATGGAGGGGCTTTATAAAGGTGAAAATAGAGCTGGAATTGTTGCTGTGGGAGTATTAAATAGTGAAAAAAAGTTTGGAGACAATCAAAAAGCATTTGATTTTAAAATAGAAATTCCATCAGCATTATCTTTTTTAGGCTATCATAAGATTGATGCTTTTGTTCCAGGTATTGAGGATATGCTCTATGGTAATTCTCAAAAAGGTGTTATGGGTATATCTCAAAAAATCAAGGAGGGTAAAATCGCTATAGAGGCATTAAAAGAGTATAAAAATGCAAAAAAAATTGGAGATAAAGATAGAGCAGAAATAGCAAAAGAGCGATTTGAAGCACATCAAGCATATATGGGTTATGGGTATCTACAAAAACCAGAAGATGCTGTTCCTAATATAGCATTAAGTTTTTATAGTTTTCATACAATGGTAGCACTTGGAACATGGTTTTTGATTTTATTTATTATAGCTTTATGTGCTGTACTCAGAGACAAAATCAGTTCAAAAAGATGGCTTTTATGGGCGATGGTTTGGAGTATTCCTTTAGGATATATAGCTCAAGAGACAGGATGGATAGTAGCAGAAGTAGGAAGACAGCCTTGGGCTATTCAAGATTTATTACCTGTAGGTATGGCTACTTCAAATATAGCATCTAGTTCAGTTATGATAACTTTTTGGCTTTTTGCTATTTTATTTACAGGTTTATTAATCGCAGAGATTAAAATTATGCTAACCCAAATAAAATTGGGTGTAGAGGGAGGTAATTAGTATGTTTACACTCTATATGTTACAGAATTATTGGTGGTTTTTAGTTAGTTTACTTGGTGGATTATTGGTTTTTATGATGTTTGTTCAAGGTGGGCAAACTCTGCTTTATGGACTTGGTAAAACAGAAGATGAGAGAGACCTTATTATAAACTCTTTGGGTAGAAAATGGGAACTTGGTTTTACTACTTTAGTTATGTTTGGTGGAGCAATTTTTGCTGCATTTCCTCTTTTTTATGCTGTGAGCTTTGGAGGTGCATATTTTGTTTGGATGGCAATTTTGTTCTGTTTTATTATTCAAGCTGTATCTTATGAGTATAGAAAAAAACCCAATAATTTATTTGGAGAGAGATTTTATGAGTGGTTACTTTTTCTCAATGGTTCTTTAGGTATTTTTCTCTTAGGTGTAGCCATAGGAACACTATATAGTGGAGGAAATTTTAAAGTAGATGAGATGAATTTATCTCATTGGACAACATCTACTTATGGATTAGAAGCACTATTAAATCCTTTTAATATACTCTTTGGTGTAGTTTTAGTATTACTTTCTCGAATTCAAGGACTATTATATTTTTATAATAATTTAGACAATCAAAATATCTCAAATCGTATATTGGTATTTTTAAAACGAGAATTTTTAATATTTTTGCCTCTATTTTTAGCTCTTGTTACTATGATATCTATTAACAATGGATATGGTTATGATAACAGTGGTCATATTTTGGTTATTCCTATGAAAATATTGCAAAATCTTTTAGATTATCCTCTGTTATTAGCTCTTTTGGTTATTGGTATAGTAGGGTTTTTAATAGGTATTTATATAGCAATATTTAAAAATTCATCTAAAGCTATATGGTTTACAGGTGTTGGTACTGTTATAATTATTACTATATTATTAATGCTTTTGGGTATTAATCATACTGTATTTTATCCATCATTGAGTGATTTGCAAAGTTCATTAACTATTGAAAATAGCTCGGGGAGTTATTATACTCTTAGTGTTATGAGTGTAGTCTCTCTTTTAGTTCCTATTGTATTGGGTTATATTATAATGATATGGTATAGTATGGATAAAACAAAATTAACTATAGATGAAGTCAAATCAGACTCACATCACTATTAAGGAGTAGAGTATGGAATATTTAGATGAAATTATATGGTATCTTAGTTTACCTATTATGGTTTGGGTAGCATATAGATTTGTATTAATAAATTTAAACCAGTTTGATAAACAATTAAAAGATAAATGATGTCTCTTTGAGACTTCATTTATCCTATCTATCTAAAAGTTTTTTGTCCAAAATTTTTAATCTCTCTGGAGTTCCAATATCATACCACTCTCCATTAAAATACTCTGTAGTTAATCTATTATCCTTTTGAGCCTGAAAAAGCAATGGAGCTAAAGCCCTCTTGCCATAATCTAAATCTCTAAACAACTCTTTTGAATAGTAACCAATACCAGAAAATGTATATTTTTTATCTGAACCATCTAATATAAAATCACCAGTTGGATTATGTTCTGGATTATCTATAAGCACCAAATGAGCCAAAATATCTTTTGAAAATTTGAAACTATTATCATATAAATAGTCTGTCCATATATCTCCATTGAGAACTAAAAATGTATCACTTAAAAGTGGCAAAGCTTTTATTATGCCACCAGCTGTTTCAAGTGCACCTTCATCTTGCTCATCAGAATACTCAATATTAACACCATAAGCCACACCATCTTTTAAATAATCCATAATCTTATAGCCTAAATAGGCAACATTGATAACTATATCTCTAAATCCTGCCTCTCTCAATCTCTCTATATGCCACACAATTAGAGGTTTTCCTCCCACTTCTAATAGAGGCTTTGGAGTATGATTTGTTAATGGTCTCATCCTAGTACCAAGACCTGCTGATAATATCATTGCTTTCATTTTATTTCCATATTTTTTTAATCATTATAAACTATTATCGATAAAATAATTTTTTGAGACATTTCCACTCAAAAGAGACCATAGGTGTCTCTTCTCTATAGGCTTGATATTTTTTACCAAATTTTTTATTTACTTCCATCTCCTCAAAAATTATTACCATAATGATAATAAAAACCATCTCCAAAGGAGCAAGTTTAGTAATAAATGTTGGACTACCTAACAACAAAGCCCATCCCAAAGGCAAAAGAGTCAAACCAAAAAGCATAGGATGACGCATACATTTATAAATTCCTGTAGTGACTAATCTATTTGTCTCTAATCTAGGAATATCTCCTACTCTTCCTTTTGTTAACTCTTTACCTCCTGTTGCTGATGCTCTAAAAGATAAAAGTATTATTATAATCCCTAATATAGCTGTTACTATATGAAAATATATATTCTGAAAATATGGATTATCAATATCTTGAACAATACTATACCATGCACCTCCAAAAAGCATAACAACCCATAAAAAAATTCTAACTATAACAGAAAGTGAAGTATTAATTTTCATCTAGTTCCTTTTTTGAATTATAACCCTATATAATTAACATATAATAAACAAGAACATATAAGTAAAGCTATTATATAATCTACTCAAATAATAATTATAAATTATTTTAATATAATAAAATTTAAAAAACAAATAAAAATGGCAGTTTATGAATAAAAAATTTAATAAAACAGAAGTCTTAACAATATCTTCAGCACATTTTGCTCATGATATATTTTCCTCTTTTTTGGCTCCTCTACTACCACTTATTATAGAGAAGTTAGGATTGAGTCTATCTTTGGTAGCTTTTTTGGATATTATTAGACGACTCCCTGCTCTATTTAATCCTCTACTTGGATTAATGGCAGAGAGAACCAATGTCAAATATTTTGTAATATTAACTCCAGCTATTACAGCTATTAGTATGAGTCTATTGGGAGTTGCACCATCATATTTTGTTCTAATATTACTTTTGGGTATAGCAGGAGTTAGCTCTGCACTTTTTCATATTCCTTCTCCTACAATGATTAAACAATCATCAGGTAATGAAACAGGAAGAGGCATGAGCTATTTTATGGTAGGTGGTGAGTTGGCTAGAACCTTGGGTCCAATTTTAATTACATCAGCTGTATCTTGGTGGGGATTGGAGGGAAGTTATAAACTTATGCCTATTGGAATTATATCTTCTATATTATTATATATTAAATTTAGAAATTTTAGCACACATATCAAAGCCAAAAAAATTGAAAAAGGTGATGTCAAAACTATTTTAAAAAAACACAAAAACCTATTTTATTTTTTAGGCTCTTTTATGCTGTTTAATTCAGCATTAAAGAGTTCACTATCACTATATCTACCAGTATATTTAGTCAATAATGGCAACTCACTATGGTATGCAGGTATTGCTCTATCTATTTTACAATTTAGTGGAGTAGTTGGAGTATTTTTTTCTGGCAAATTTTCAGATAAAAGAGGAAGAGATAAAATCTTACTATATAGTTCACTAGGTAGCATTATCTTTATGGCTCTATTTTTATATACTCACCATATTATAATACTAGCTATATTAGGAGTTTTTATATTTGCTCCTGCTCCTGTATTAATGGCTTTAGTTCAAGATACTAACTCCCCTATGCCTACATTTATGCACAGTATATATATGGGAATAAATTTTGGACTTAGCTCTATTAGTGTTTTACTTATTGGTTTTTTAGGTGATAGAGTTGGACTAAATGAGACATTTATTATATGTAATATTTTAGGTCTTGGTACACTTATATCTGTACTATTTTTATTAAAAGAGAGAAAATAATATGCAAGAGTATATAACTTATGGAATTTTGACTCTATTACTATCTACACTATTTTCTATGGGTGGTGCAGGAAGTGGAGTAGCACTTATTCCTATTTTAAACTTTTTAGGTGTTGATTTTACTCTAGCTAAAGCTATTGGACTTTTTGCTGGTGCTACAACTACTATTACATCTAGTATTATGAATATCAAACGAAAAGTTGTTGAGTATAAATTTGTTTTTCCTATCGCTTTAATGATGTTGATTTTCGCCCCTATAGGTGCATATAGTAGCCGTTTTATCAATGAAGATATAGTTAAATTTCTATTTATGTTAATGCTTTTTTATAGTGCTTCTATGATGATGTTTGGCAAAAAAAAGGCACTTTTTCATGTGCAAGGAACTACTGCTCTTTTTATAGTTGGTACTATTGTTGGTTTTTTGGCAGGACTTTTAGGTGTTGGTGGAGGTAATATTCTTATCCCAGTATTAACACTATTGGGATTTGCACCTAAAAAAGTGGCTATAGCTGTTAGTTTTGTTGTACCTTTTTCAGCTCTTGGTTCATTTTTTACCTATGCTAGTTATGTAAATTTGGATTGGGTATTACTTTTTATAGTAGCTTTTTCAGCTATAGTTGGTGGATATATAGGTAACTATATGATGCAATTTAAACTAGAACAAAAACATATCAAAAAACTTATGGCTCTATTACTATATCTATTAGCATTTAAATTACTATTTTATTTTATACATTAATATTTTATGTATAATTATTCAATAATATAAAATTAAAAAACAAAGGATAACAAAGATGATATTTAATCTCGAAAAAGATACAAAAATAAATGAAAACTATAAACTTATGGCTCAAACTATTCTACCTAGACCTATAGCATGGGTAGTAACAGAAGATGATAATGGTATAGTAAATATAGCTCCATTTAGCTATTTTATTGGTCTAAGTTCTGAACCTGCATCTGTATTAATTAGTGTAGGACATAAAGCTGATGGTACACCAAAAGATACATTAGCCAATATCCGTAAAACTCAAAAATGTACTATATGTATGGTAGAAGAGAAAGATTTAGAAAAGATGCACTTTAGTTCAAAAAGTCTGGATAATGGAGTAAGTGAAGCTGAAATTTTTGATATAACAACCAAAAAACTATTAGATAACTATCCTCCTATTATAGAAAATGTCCCTAGTGCATATTTTTGCACACTAAACCAAGAGATAGATTTAGGAGGAGGAACTACCATTCCTATTGTTTTAAATGTCAAAGAGATATTTATAGATGATAGAATTATCACAAACAAAGAGCGACTAACAATATCATTTAAACCTGTAGCTAGAATTGGGAAAAGTTATGCGTTTTTAGGTAAAGAGATAGAGGCTCCTACTATTCCTTAGTAAACTTTTATTTTTGATATTTTATGGATAATAAACTATAAATTTGAAAAAAATAGAAAAAAAGTTTAATCAGATAAGCTTACTCTTAGATAATAAAGTATAAAAGTATAGAAATTAAAACCGAATATAGGAGTCTAAATGACAAACGAAAATGTTTTAGAAGCATTGAAAAATGTAACATATCCAGGGTTTACAAAAGATATTGTATCCTTTGGATTTGTAAAAAATATAGAAATTACAGATAACAAAGTAGCTGTAGTTGTTGATATTACCTCATCTGCTGATGAAGTAAAAGCTCAAATTACAGATGATGCAACAAAAGAGCTTAAAAAACTTGGATTTGAAAATGTAGAAGTACATATCATGGCACCTCAAGCACCAAAACAGATGAGTAACTCTGTAAGTGGTAAAAACATAGCACCACATGTAAAAAGCTTTGTAATGGTAAGTTCAGGAAAAGGTGGAGTTGGAAAATCAACAACTTCAGTTAACCTAGCAGTTGCTATGGCTATGCAAGGCAAAAAAGTAGGACTACTTGATGCTGATATCTATGGTCCAAATATTCCTAGAATGATGGGTGTAGCAGACCAAAAACCAGAAATTCAAGGTAACAAAGTACTACCTCTAAAAGCTTATGGTGTAGAGATTATGTCTATGGGTTCACTAATGGAAGAGGGACAATCTCTAATCTGGAGAGGTGCTATGATTATGAAAGCTATTGAGCAATTTTTACGAGATATTCTATGGAGTGAGCTAGATGTTTTAGTAATAGATATGCCTCCAGGAACAGGTGATGCTCAATTAACTTTGGCTCAATCAGTACCAGTTACAGCAGGAATTACTGTTACAACTCCTCAAGAAGTAAGTTTGGATGATAGTAGAAGAAGTTTAGATATGTTCCAAAAACTTCATATTCCAACAGCTGGAATTATTGAAAATATGAGTGGATTTATATGTCCAGAGTGTAATACAGAATCAGATATTTTTGGTATGGGTACAACAGAACCTGTAGCAAAAGAGTATGATACCACTGTATTGGCTAGAATACCTATAGAACCTGCTATTAGAGTAGGTGGAGATACTGGTATGCCTATAGTTTATCATAAACCAGATTCTCAAACAGCAAAAAGATACCAAGAGGCATCAAATAAACTATTAGAGTTTATAAATACAACTTTAGAAGAGGGTGGAGCTGATAATCAATCAATCCAACCTACAACACCTCCAGGCGTTAGTGCTTGTAGTATGTAAATTAAAAGTAGATACCATCTAAAATATATATGGTATCTATACAAATTTTAATAAATAGGAAAACTATTGAAAAATACAGAAAAACTGAAAAATCTATTGACACTAGAAATAATCCCCGATTTGCAAGATGCTATTGATGAGATGTTCTCTATGATAGAAAAAGCTAAAATGGCATCTATTGCTGATAAAGAAGAGTTGGGAGAGCTTCAAGAGATGTATCGTGAATGTAAAGATATAGTAAAAGAGATAGAAGAAGATGATATGTCCGAAGATGAAGCAAAAGAACTTTTAGATGAACTTATAGATGCAAAATCCATCTAAATTTATTTATAAGATATTGGATAAATAAATAATCATAGATATTGCTATGATTATCAATAATCCTTTTTGAGATATCATTTTCAATTTTTCTTTATCATTTAAAGGATTATTGAACTGCTCATCTCTAACTAACCTCAATTTATTTTTATATGATGTTTCCAAAATAACTCCCTTTTAGATTAATATAAATGCTATTATAATAGAGAAATAGTACTATAAATTTAATAAAAAATAACTCAAATAAATATTTTAAATATTAATACTCATAAATTATATAGTTCATATATTTTAAGATTAAGTATAAATACATATAATCGTAATTATGGAGTACAAAAAAGTATTAAAGCGTATCAAAAAAGAGATAATAGCTAGAGAAAAATCATCAAAAAAAACAGTCATAAAAGAGATAAATATCGAATTTGATACTATTGACTACTGTTTATGTACAGATAGTAATCATCAATTCAAAAAGCTTTATCCTACAGAGTATGAAGCAGAAAAAAGAGCCAAATTTTTATATGATGAACAGGGGATTTTACTTATAGCATACCCATGTCCATATAGTTCAGGTTGGCATCTAACAAAAGGGTGAGATATTGAATAAAATCAAAGAGTTATTAGACAAAGAGGTTCAACAAAGAGATAAAATAGGTGAACTATCCTATGATAGACCTGACCCATTACTAATTGCAAAAAGGTATAGAGATGAATATATTGCTCTTATTTGTGCATTGTTTGCTTATGGTAATGCTAAACAGATAGTCAAATTTTTAGATAGTTTGGATTTTTCTCTGTTGCAAAAGGGTGACAAAGAGATAAGAGAGTCTCTATCCTCACACTACTATCGTTTTCAAAAATCAAATGATGTTATAGCACTATTTATAGCTCTAAAAAGACTCAAAGAGCTAGATAGTATAGAGAATATATTTTATGCTGGATACAAAAAAGAGCATAATATTTTAGATGGTTTATGGAATTTTATAAAAGTAATCAAAGAGGTATATCCATATGAGAGTAGAGGATATAATTTTTTGATAGGTTCTATTCCTAAAAAAGTGAACTCAGCAGGTACATACAAAAGATATCTAATGTTTTTACGATGGATGGTTAGAGAGGATAGTTTGGATATGGGATTGTGGTCAAAAATTGATAAGAGAGATTTGATAATGCCACTAGATACACACACTTTTCAAATATCTCTAAAATTAGGACTACTCAAACGAAAAACATATGATATGAAAGCAGCATTAGAGTTAACTCAAACACTTAGAGAGTTTGATGAGAATGACCCTATTAAATATGACTTTGCAATATATAGATTGGGGCAAGAGAAGTTAATATAATTTTAAATTAATATATTAATAAATAAATTTTATAAAAATATTTATAATTTTATGGTATATTTTTATTTAAATTAATACATTTTGTTTTTTTTAAGAAAATGTGTGGTTTTTTATTCTTTTTAGGGGGAAATAGTGGAAAAAACATTATTTAACAGATTGGCTTCTCATTCAAATTCTATCTCTTCAATTATTCTTTTAACTATATTAAGTTCTAATAGTATAGCTGAAAATTTACAAAATCAAATAGATAATATTGTTTTAACAGATGAAACAAAAAATTCTCTCATGAAACAAGATAAAATTGTAGGTTGTGATGACTCATTAAAAATAAATGAATTAAAATGTTCAAAAGAGAGAACCCCTGAAGATAGAGACAAAGATATAGATGAGATTAAATCTCAGCTTAGTGAGATTTTGAAACAGTTAGCTGAACTAAAAAAAGAGAAAGATGTCCAAACAAAAGATAGTAAGTTGAGTACTATTAAAAAAAGTATCAAACAGCTAACTATAAAAGCAGATAATAATATTACAAAATCATATACAAAACCAAAAGAGATTAAAGTAGTAGAGAAAAAAGCTAATTATGTCGTAGTAGAGGTTCAAAGTGGAGAGAGCCTATCCAAATATGCTCAAAAATACTATGGAGATGGGCGTAAATATCAAAATATCTATAGAGCCAATAGAGACAAAATCTCCAAAAACTTACAAATATATATTGGGGATAGATTGATTGTACCAACAAGTAGTTCCTATAAATACAAAGAGTTTAATAAAACAAAAAAGATAAAAAAAGTAGAGATAATAAACATAGAACCAATAGTAGTAGAAGAGAGTAATAAAACAACTATACCCAATTTCGTTCAACCTAAAAAGATAGAAAAAAGTAACAACAGTGTAGTAAATAAATTAGACAAAGCTATATATGTAGGTGATGAAGATAAACAAGAGAATAATAACAGTGGATTTATTCCATTACAAGAGAATCTTCCTTGGGTTGAGACTAGAGTTCCAAAAGGAGTTGATATATATCAATTAGCTCAAACATATTATGGAGATAAAAAAGAGTATTATCGTATATATAATGCAAATAAAAATATTCTCAACAAAGATTTAAAAATCAAAGAGGGTGAAGTTCTCAAAATCCCTATTACAGATAAATTTGAAGAGAAACCAGAATATTTGGGTATCAAGTAGTTCTATATCCCCTTAAGGTATAATTCCTAAAACTTAAGGAATAAAAATTGACATCATTAGAAAAAGTAGAAAAGGTATTAAACCATATAAAATCATGTAGCCCAGGGCAAGATGAGTTCTATCAGGCAGTACATGAGGTACTATACTCTCTTCTTCCTCTACTAAAAGAGGACTCTCGATATTTTGATTATAATATTTTACATAGAATTGTTATGCCAGAGAGAACTATTATATTTAGAGTAACTTGGTTAGATGATAATGGTAAAATCCAAACCAATCTAGGCTATAGAGTACAGTTTAGTTCAACTCTTGGACCATTTAAAGGTGGGCTTCGTTTTCATCCATCTGTAAACTTGGGGATTATCAAGTTTTTGGGATTTGAACAGATTTTCAAAAACTCTTTGACAGGTTTAGGTATTGGTGGGGGAAAAGGTGGAAGTAACTTTGACCCAAAAGGCAAAAGTGAAAATGAAATAATGAAATTTTGTCAAGCATTTATGAGTGAACTCTATAGACATATAGGAAAACATACAGATATTCCAGCAGGTGATATAGGAGTAGGTAGCAAAGAGATTGGTTATCTATTTGGAGAGTACAAAAAAATCAATAATGAGTTTGATGGAATATTAACAGGAAAAGGTGTTAATTGGGGTGGTTCTAAAGGTAGAAAAGAGGCAACAGGATATGGCTCTGTTTACTTTGCAGAAAATTGGTTAAATGCAAATGAAGATAGTATCAAAGATAAGATATGTGCAGTCTCAGGTTCAGGAAATGTAGCCACTTATACTATAGAAAAACTCTACGATATGGGTGCAAAACCAGTGACATGTTCTGATAGTAAAGGTACAATATATCACAAAGCAGGTATAGATTTAGCAACTCTCAAAGCAGTAAAAGAGATAAACAAACAGTCCCTAGAAGCATATGCAGTTTTACATCCTGATAGCAAATATATACCTACTAGTGCATATCCAAAAGATGGACATGCAGTATGGCATATTCCTTGTGATGTAGCTTTTCCAAGTGCTACACAAAATGAGCTAACCCTAGTTGATGCTAAGGCTTTAGTAAAAAATGGATGTAAGCTTATAAATGAGGGTGCCAATATGCCAACAACTCCAGAGGCATTAGAGTTTATCCAACAAAATGATATACTATTTAGCCCAGGAAAAGCTGCAAACGCTGGAGGAGTTGCCACCTCTCAACTAGAGATGAGTCAAAATGCAAGTATGGAGCAGTGGAGTTTTGAAGAGGTTGATATAAAACTCAGACAGATTATGCGTAATATCTTCAATATTGCATACGATACAGCAAAAGAGTTTGACCATGCAGGTGATTTAATCACAGGAGCGAATATAGCTGGATTTAGAAAAGTAGCTGATTCTATGATAGAACAAGGAGCTGTTTAGAGAGATATTTTTTATATTTTATAGTATAATAATTAGAATTTTAAAAAATATAAAATAAGGTTTAACAAATTTATGATTAATACAAAATATTTTAAAGAGTATCGATTAAAATTAGGTTTTTCTAACCAACAAAACACCAAAAATTTTTTTGGTGCAAAAGATATCGTTCCAACAGTAGATTTTAATTATATAGCACTGCTTAATAGCAGATTAGTAGAGATAGTCGAGAGGACTAATTTAATTGTTTGGGACAATATTAAAGTTGATGATATAGATGAATTTTGTAATAAAAATATTTTTGAGGTATTTGTTAAACTAAAAGAACATAAAATTATAGAGAGACTAAATAATCAAGGAAGAAGACCTGAACAGGTATATTTTTCATGGATGAGAGGATATATAGTCTCTTTATATTTTTTAAAAGCTTTAAGTTTTATATTCAAAACTGATTTATCCAATATTAAAATTATTGGTGATGATGATTTAGTTAATATCAACTCCTTTAAAAGAACTCCTACTGCTGATTTAGAAATATCATTAAGTAAGTTTAAAAAAGTTAGAATAGAGGTTCAATCAGGTTTTCAAGGAGTAAACGATATAAAACAGCATAAAGTTTTAGAAGCTAGAAAAATTTGGTTAGAACAGAGTATTCCAACTATTGCTATTCATTTTGATATGTTCAATGGTCAAGTAGCGTTTGTAAGACTTGATAATATTGAAGGTAATAATATTAATTGGATAACAAGACAGCAGATGGAGGGGCAGACTGTTTTTAATATAGAACAGAACTATTTTGTATGGAAACTAACAGAAGAACCACTGACAATAGATGAGTTAGATTTACTGTAGAGTGTTTGAAATGAAAAGGTTTACAATTATAGATTTATTTGCAGGTGCTGGTGGATTAAGTTATGGTTTTGCAAAAGATAGTGATTTTGAAATTGTGATGGCTAATGAGATAGAGTATGATATGGCTCAAACATACTCTATAAACCATCCAAATATACAAGTTTATAATTGTGATATAAAGGATTTTAATCCTGAATATCAAGAGATTGATTTGATTATTGGTGGACCACCGTGTCAATCATACTCTACTGTTGGTAAAAGGGTATTAGATGACCCAAGAGGAGAGTTATTTCAGGAGTATTATAGAGTAGTTAAAAAACTTGAACCCAAAGCTTTTATATTTGAGAATGTAAAAGGACTTTTATCTATGAGTAAAGGAGAACTTTTTAAAACTATAGTCTCTCTTTTTAAGTCATTAGATTATAAAGTCTCTTTTAAAGTATTAAACTCAGCAGATTTCGGAGTTCCTCAAATCAGAGAAAGAGTTATAGTTGTTGGTACTAGATTAAATAAAGATTATATTTTTCCTCAACCTACTCATTCAAATAGCAACAATCTATTTGATAGTAATTTAAAGCCATATTTAACATTGGCAGAGGCTATTAGTGATTTACCTTTTATAAAAAGTGGTGAGGAGAGTTTTGAATATGCTACAAAACCACAAAATAGCTTTCAAGAGCTTATGAGAATAGATGCTCCTGAAAAATTGCTTTATCATATTGCTCCTAAAAATAATGAAAAATTAGTAAAAATAATGGAGAGACTACCTGATGGTGGAACACCACAAGATTTACCAGAAGAGTTGAGACCCAAAAGTGGCTTTAAGAATACATATTGTAGATTGTGGTGGAATAGACCATCTACTACTATAACTAGAAATCTAAGTACTCCATCATCATCAAGATGTATTCATCCAAAAGCACCACGACCTTTGACAACGCGTGAGGGAGCAAGAATACAATGTTTTCCTGATAATTATATATTTTATGGTTCAAAAAGCTCTAAAAATTTACAAATAGGTAATGCAGTTCCTACTTTTTTATCTATAGCATTAAAAAACTCTATCAAAGAACATTTTATTAGTAATAAAATATAGTTTAAAACATTTATATCTAAATGCTATAATAGTATATCTATTTAAGGAGGTACTATACAATGGAGGATATAAGAATTTGTTATATTGGAGACTCATTTGTAAAGGGTACAGGAGATAGTAAAAAGTTAGGCTGGGTAGGGAGACTTAGTCTAATGAGCCAAAACTCCCAAAGAGAGATAACTCATTATAATTTAGGAGTTAGAGGTGATACATCGGCTGATATTTTGGCTAGATGGGAGAGAGAGGCTCATGTTAGATTGCCCAATTTTTCTATTAATTGTGTAGTATTCTCTTTTGGTGTCAATGATACTATTGTAGAAAATGGTATAACTAGAGTATCTCTAGTTGATAGTATGAAAAATGCTAGAGAGATACTAGGTATAGCCAAAGTAAAATATAATGTGCTGATGGTAGGACCCCCACCCATAGATGATGAGTATCAAAATGCTCGTATAAAAGCTTATGATGAAGCCTACTCAACAGTTTGTCAGATGTTAGGTGTGAACTATCTATCTATATTTGATATACTGATAGATAATAGTGTATGGATGGATGAGGTTAAACTAAATGACCATGCCCATCCTAGAGATGGTGGTTATGAGCTACTTAGTAGGTATATCTATGATTGGAATGGTTGGTGGTTTGGATAATTAAGTCCAATTTGTTATAATCACGCCAATAAATAATGAAGATGAGAGATAAAAGATGTTTGATACCCTAACAAGTAGTTTTAAAAGTGCAATAGACAAAATCCGTTTTTATGATGATGAAAAAGCACTCAAAAAAGCACTGACTGAGCTAAAAAAATCACTACTAAAAGCAGATGTACACCACAAAGTTGTAAAAGAGCTTTTAAGTGTAGTTGAAAAAGAGACCAAGAAAAATGGTATAGGAAAAGAGAACTTTCTAAAGGCTTTGCAAAATGAGTTAACCAAGATACTTACAGCCAAAGGAAATCAAGGGTTTGTATTTGCTTCAAAGCCACCTACTGTTGTATTGATGATAGGGCTTCAAGGTTCAGGTAAAACAACTACTACAGGAAAGATAGCACACTTTTTAAAAGAGCAAAAAAAGAAAAAAGTGATGATAGTAGCAGCAGATTTACAAAGACTAGCTGCTGTTGAACAGCTTAGACAAATCACAGAGCAAATCGGTGTAACACTAGTAGCTGATGAGAACTCAACTCCTACAAAGATTGTCAAAGAGGCATTAGATAAGGCTAAAAAAGAGCTATATGATGTAGTTTTGATAGATACAGCAGGACGATTAGCTATTGATGATGAGTTGATGGATGAGTTGGCTCAGATTAAAAAAGTAGCAAACCCTGATGAGTTGTTTTATGTGGCTGATTCTATGACAGGTATGGATGCAGTAAGAACTGCTCAAACTTTTAAAGATAAAATCGGTATCACAGGTGTGATTTTGAGTAAATATGATGGTGACTCAAAAGGTGGTGTAGCACTTGGAATTGCCCATCAAGTTGGAGTACCTCTACGATTTATTGGTGCTGGTGAAAAGATGCCAGATTTGGAGCAGTTTATTCCTGATAGAATTGTATCAAGACTTATGGGTGGTGGTGACCTTGAGTCATTAGCTGAAAAGACAGCAAACATAATAGATGAGAAAAAAGCAAAACAGCTAACCAAAAAGATTAAAAAAGGTAAGTTTAACTTCAATGACTTTTTAGAGCAGATGGAGTCTATGAAAAAACTAGGAAGTATGAAATCTATTATGAGTATGATTCCAGGTATGGGTGCTATGGCTAAACAGATTGGAGATATGGATTTAGATAACTCCCAAGAGATTAAACAGATAAAAGCACTAATCAGCTCCATGACTCCAAAAGAGAGAGAGAACCCAGACCTATTAAACAACACTAGAAAAAGAAGACTAGCTTCTGGTGCAGGACTCTCTCAAATGCAGGTAAATCGTATATTAAAACAGTTCAAAAATGCTGGTAGGATGGCAAAACAGCTCTCAGGAAAAGGTGGCATGAAGCAGATGCAAGATATGATGAAAAATATGAAAGGTGGAGGAATTCCTAGATAATTTATAAATAGTGAATATTTATTTTATTTAAATTATGCTAAACATAATTTTTAATATGATAAAATTCGCTTTCAAAAGTATTGATGAGTGTTTTGGTCATTAGAGGTAGTTGTCAGTACTTAAAAAAGAATAATAAATAGAGGAAATAACATGACAGCAATTAGACTTACAAGAATGGGTAGAAAGAAAAAACCTTTTTATAGAATAGTAGTAACAGATAGTAGAAAAAGAAGAGATGGTGGTTGGATTGAATCAATTGGTTATTATAACCCAATGGTTAAAGAAGATAACCTAAAAGTTGATGAAGAGAGACTAAACTACTGGATTAGTGTTGGTGCTCAAATGAGTGATAGAGTTAAAAAAATTACAGGAAAATAATCTATTATGGTTTCACAATTCGTCTCTGAATATGCCAAGCTATTAGTAAATCATCCTGAAGATATATCTGTATCGGTAAAAAATCTTGAGGAGAACTATGATGAGATTACTATTGTAGCCAATAGTGAAGATGTAGGTAAGCTCATAGGCAAAGAGGGACGAATGATAAACTCAATCAAAACGGTAATCTCTGGATGCAAAGCCAAAGGTGGCGTAAATTACCGTGTTAATGTTGAATCCAAAAAATAGCTTATGCAAAAACCCAAAAAGTTTTTTATAGCACAAGTGGGTAAAACCCACGGACTCCATGGAGATTTAAAACTTCATCTCCATACAGATTTCCCCGAACAGTTCCAAGTAGGTAACAGCTTTGATAGTAGCTCTGGGCGACTAGAGATAAGTCGTATCAACCCAAATAGAGGTACTATAGCATTCAAAGGTTATGATGGTATTGACTATGCCAAAAAGCTTACAAATACTAAAATATATGCTTCACTAGAAGAGACCAAAGAGAGATGTAAACTAGATGATGGTGAATATTTTTGGTTTGATTTAGAGGGGTGCGAGGTATTTGAAGATAGTGAACTACTAGGTAAGGTAACAGAGGTACAAAGATTAGCCGATGTTGACTATCTCTTTATCCAAACCGACAAAGCACTAGTAGATAGTGGAATGGCTAAATCTTTTTTAGTTCCTAAAATAGATAGATACATACTCTCTGTTGATATAGAAAACAAAACTATCAATACAACTGACGCAAAAGAGATTTTGGAAGCTAGTTAGTTAATCATCTCCTAAAAAAACATATAAACCTATTCTTCTAAGTAAAACCATAGTATTATAAATTTAGATTTATAAATGGGGAATAATATATGAGTAATCATCAACTATTTCAATACAGTGTTTTAGATGAGTTTGTTAATAAACAGGATGAAAATCTAATCAAACAGAGATGGGAGAAGTTTCAAAACTTTTTATCTAAACAAGAGTATATAGAAAATGTCAAAGAGGAAAAATATCAAGATGGTTTTTTAAAAGATATTTTTGAGGAGTGTTTAGGTTATACATTGGATAGTACTAATCCAAATAGTTATAATTTGGAGAGAGAAAAAAAGAATAAAATAGATGGCAAAAAAGCTGATGGTGCTATTGTTATAGATAATCATGTTGTTGGTATTATTGAACTAAAAGGACAAAATACCAAAGAACTTGATAAAAAAGGCTCTAGGGAACAAAGTACTGTTGACCAAGCATTTGGTTATCTATATTCTCATGATTCTAAATATGCTAAATATGTAATAGTCTCTAATTTTAATGAGGTTAGATTTTATATTAAAGACAAAACAGACTATGAGAGATTTTTCTTGTTTCAGATGAAGTATGAGGAGTTTAAAAAATTTCATACTATTTTGAGCTATGAGAGTATAAAAGCTCAAATCCCATTACAAATAAAAGAGAAATCAGTAACTTTTGAGGTAGATATATCCAATAAGTTTTATAAAGACTATACAAAATTTAGAACTGAACTTTTTGAAAATATCATCAAAAACAACCCAAATAAAGACCAATACAATCTACTAAATGCTACTCAAAAATTAATAGATAGAATAGTATTTATACTTTTTGGGGAAGATACAGGATTGTTACCTCTAAATACTATTCCTACTATTATAAAAGAGTACAAAGAACAAAGACTTACAGACTACTCTTTGTATGATGTCTATAAAATATATTTTCAAGCCATAGACAAAGGAAATAGCAGACTAGAGATTGATAGATATAACGGTGGGCTTTTTGCAAGTGATGATTATCTCGATAGTTTGATAATAGATAGTGAAGTACTAGATACACAAGCTAAAATATTATCAGCATATAAATTTGGTAATGATATATCTGTCAATATTTTAGGACATATATTTGAACAGTCTATCTCAGACCTAGAAGAGATAACAGCTCAGATAGAAAATAAATCATTTGATAAAAGAGAATCCAAAAGAAAAAAAGATGGAGTATTTTATACTCCTGCTTATATCACTAAATATATAGTGGATAATACTCTTGGAAAACTTTGTGAAGAGAAGAAAAAAGAGCTAGATATTATAGATATAGAAATCAAAAAAGGTACAAGAGCCATTACCAAAGACAAAATCAATAAAAACCTAGAGTCTTATAAAGAGTGGCTATTAAGTCTAAAAATACTAGACCCTGCATGTGGAAGTGGTGCATTTCTAAATCAAGCTTTGGAGTTTCTAATAGAGGAGCATAATCAGTTACAAAGAGAGTTTGCCAAACTTGGTAATATCCTATTTACATATGAAGTTGAAAAGAGCATACTAGAAAATAATCTATATGGAGTAGATATAAATACAGGTGCTGTTGAGATAGCCAAGTTAAGTTTATGGCTTAGAACAGCAAGTCGTGGTAGAAGTCTCACTTCATTAGCCGATAAAATCAAAGTAGGTAACTCACTTATAGATGACAAAAGTGTAGTTGATAATGCCTTTGTTTGGGAAGAGAAGTTTTCTGAAGTATTTGAGCAAGGTGGGTTTGATGTTGTTATTGGAAATCCTCCGTATGTAAGTGCTAAAAATTTGAATAAAAAACATAAAAAGTATTTTGCAATAAAATATAAAACTGCAAAATCTCAATATGATTTATATACATTGTTTATTGAGCAAGGTTTATCAATTATCAAAAATGATAAATATTTAAGTTATATCATTCCAAATAAGTTTTTAGTTACTGATTATGGAAAATTTATTAGAGAATTATTAATTAAAAAAACAAATTTAGTAAATTTTAAAGATTTAAGTAATAAAAATATTTTTGAAGATGCAAGTGTATATCCTGTTATTATTGTTTTAAAAAAATTAATAAATGATAACCCTATATCAATAGGTAATAATGAGTTATTAAGTTTTTTTGGTTTCAAAGAAAAAGATATGCTTATAGAAAAAGTTGAATCAATCAATACAACAATTACTTTAGATGTATGGAGACCTATTGCTACTAGCAAAAATATTATAACAGATGATGTTAGTAATACTATTGTTTCAAATGGAGAAATAAATAGATTTTTTATTAATCAAAATAGAGTAGGAACTTTAAATAAATTCAGAGAAAAGGATATACAAAAAAATAAAATCTTAATTAAAAAGCTATGTTATAATTTA
>JAADFE010000135.1 GCA_013153055.1 Campylobacterota bacterium | reverse complement strand
GAAAAAGAGGTTAGAGCTAAATATAATACATGTTTAGGTTCAGCTGTTAACCCAGTTCTTAGAGAAGGAAACTCAGATAGAAGAGCAGCAAAAGCTGTTAAGAAATTTGCACAAAATCATCCACATAGATTAAAGCCATTTGCTGAAAATAGCAAAGCATATGTAGCACATATGGCAGGAGATGGAGATTTTTATGGAAATGAAAAATCTGTTACTATGGATAAAGCACAAAAAGTTACTATTGCTTTAAATGGTAAAGAGTTAAAAACTATTGATGCACTAGATGGTGAGGTACTTGATGGTACATTTATGTCTGTAGCTAAACTTAGAGATTTTATCAAAAAGAGTATAGAAGATGCAAAAGCAAACGGAGTTCTTTGGTCAATTCACCTAAAAGCAACTATGATGAAAATATCTGACCCAATTATGTTCGGTCACGCTTTTGAAGTATTCTTCCAAGATGTATTTGATAAATATGCTGATACATTCAAAGAGTTAGGTGTTAATCCAAATCTTGGTATGAGTGACTTAGAGAAAAAAATTGCAGGTCATGAAAAAGAGGCAGAGATAAAAGAGGCATTCCAAGCAGTAGTTGATAGTGATAATCCTGAGATTGCAATGGTAAACAGCGACAAAGGTCAAACAAACTTCAACGCTTCAAATGATGTAATTATCGATGCTTCTATGCCTGTAGTAGTAAGAGAGGGTGGAAAGCAGTGGAATAGAAAAGGTGATGCTGTTGAGTGTGTAGCTGTTATTCCTGATAGTACATATGCAATGTTCCACGAAGAGATGGTAGCTGACTGTGTTAAAAATGGTCAATATGATGTAACTACAATGGGAACAATGCAAAATGTTGGTCTCATGGCACAAAAAGCAGAAGAGTATGGTTCTCACCCAACTACATTCGAGCTTGAAGAGGCTGGAACTGTAACAGTAACAGCAGAAGATGGCACAGAGCTTATGAGCTTTGAGTGTGAAAAAGGTGATATCTGGAGAATGAGTAGAGCAAAAGATATTCCTATCAAAGATTGGATTAGACTTGCTGTTGAGAGAGGTCAAATTGAGAAAATTCCTGTAGTATTTTGGTTAGATGAAAATAGAGCTCATGATGCAGAGATGATTAAAAAAGTAAAAAAATATCTACCAGAATTCAATACAGAGGGTCTTGATATTAAGATTATGGATATAGCAAGTGCCACTAGATTTACAAATGAGAGAATTAGAAAAGGTGAAAATACAATCGCTGTTACAGGAAATGTTCTTAGAGACCACCTAACAGATATGTATCCTATTTTAGAGCTTGGAACAAGTGCGAAGATGCTTTCAATAGTACCTCTACTTGCTGGTGGTGGACTATATGAGACAGGTGCAGGTGGTTCAGCTCCTAAGCATGTTGACCAATTCCTAAAAGAGTCTCATCTAAGATGGGATAGTCTTGGAGAGTTCCTAGCTTTAGCTGAGTCACTTAGATTTATAGGTCAAAAACACTCAGATGAGAAACTAGAAGCTTTAACAGCAGGACTAGACAAAGCAAATGAGGGTTATTTGGATAACAATAAAGCACCAAGTAGAAAATGTGGTGAGCCAGATAACAAAGCATCTCACTTCTATCTAGCACAATATTGGGCTGATGCTTTAGCAAATGGAAGTAACAAAGAGTTAGCAGAAAAATTTGCTCCTATTGCAAAAGCTCTTAAAGATAATGAAGAGAAGATTATAGAAGAGCTATTAGCAGTTGAGGGTAATCCAGCTGATATTGGTGGATACTTCAAGCCAGATGATGAAAAAGCCCAAAAAGCTATGAGACCATCTGAGACTCTAAATAAAATTATCGACTCTATATAGTCTATAATATGTTCTACCTTTGAGGTAGAGCATACATTTCATATTTTTAGATATCTACTCCATCCCAAAACTCATCATAATCCAGATTTGTCAACGCATTTTCATCTGCTAGATTTTTCTCTAGTAGCTCTTTTTGTACCTTTGCAAAGTACTCCTCTAATGCTTGTTCTAAAACCCAACTGACATCTTTTTTCAAAAGCTCAGAAAAGGTCTTTAGGTTCTCTATAGTATCAGGTTTGAGTGTGAAATCTATTCTATTTTCCACTATTTACCTCCAAAAATATAAATCAAATCAGGAAAAAGCAAGATAATAACTAAAGCCAATATCTGCAAAGCAATAAATGGTATAACCCCTCTATAAATCTCTCCTGTGGTAACTTTGTCTCCTGCACTACCTTTTAGATAAAATAGAGCAAATCCAAATGGAGGAGTCAAAAATGAGGCTTGGAGATTGAGAGCTATTAGTATAGCAAACCACACAGCATCAATTCCAAATGAGTGAACAATAGGTACCAAAATAGGAACCACCACAAAAGCAATCTCTATAAAATCGATAAAAAATCCCAAAACAAATATAATAAGCATCGCAAAGAGTATAAATCCCCATTTGCTACCCATATCCTCAGCGAAAAACTCTAGTGCCATATCTTGACCACCAAGTTCATTAAAAACCAATGAAAAAGCAGTAGCTCCAATGAGTATCATAAATATCATAGAGGTTAATTTGACCGTCTCTATAGAGGCATATCTGATAAGCTCAAGAGAGAGTTGACCATTGATAGTAGTTAGTATCAATGCTCCTATCACTCCAATAGCTGCTGACTCTGTAGGAGAGGCAACTCCAGCAAATATAGAACCCAAAACAGCTAATATCAAAACAAGTGGAGGAGTGATAACCTTGATAGCCTCTTTTAGCATATCTCTGTAGTTCTCTTCGCTTTTAATTGCAGGTGCTACTGTTGGATTGATTCTAGCATAGATTAAAATATACAAAATATATAATATAATCAACAAAATACCAGGAACCACAGCAGCTTTAAACAAATCACCAACACTTAGGTGCATCTGGTCGCCAAGTACAATCAAAACAATAGATGGAGGTATTATCTGTCCTAGAGTTCCACTAGATACTATAGCACCTGTTGCTAGTTCTGGTTTGTAGTTGTGTTTTAACATAAGTGGCAGAGCGATTAGACTCATCATTACCACACTTGCACCCACAATTCCTGTACTAGCTGCTAGAATAGCCCCTACAACCACCACCGAAATAGCCAAACCACCTCTAATCCCACCAAATAGTTTTCCCATAGATAGAAGTAAATCTTCTGCTATTTTTGACTTTTCGAGTATCAACCCCATGAGGATAAATAGAGGAACAGCCATCAGAGTTGTATTTCTCATAATCCCATAAACTCTATATGGCAACATCTCCAAAACCTCTAATCCAAGCTCCTCACTAATAAGAGCAAACAGAAGTGCCACCCCAGCAAAAACAAAAGCAACCTCAAATCCACTCATTAGCAAAAAGAGAGTCAACAGAAACATAAGCCACAAAGGGTCAAGCAGAAATGGCAGATGAAGCATAGCTATTGCAAATAGTATAATAACCCCAAAGACTATACCAAATAGCAGTTTTTTATTCTCTACATCTCTGTATGCTTTGATAATCTCAGAGATAGCCTGTAGCACCAAAAGAATAAAAGCCAAAAAGAGTACACCTTTGATGATAAATCTATATTTCAATCCCCCTGGGTCACTAGAGACCTCATTTTGCAAAAAGCTTTGTAGAGTCATATCAAAAGCCCCTTGCAAGAAAAACATAGAAAAAGGTATCAGTAAAAATAGCATAGAGAGTATCTCTATCATAGCTTTGGTATTAGGTGAGTAGTTTACAAAAAATATATCAACTCGCACATGTTTTTTATGTTTTAGTGCATAAGATAATCCTAACAAAAACAGAATATCAAAAAGATGCCACTCAACCTCTTGAAGAGCAATAGAACCTGCTGAAAATAAATATCTCATCAAAGCATCATAGCCTACAAGCAGAGCCAATAGCATAGCAAGTATAGCTGAGAGCATTCCTACTTTTTTTGTTATGGTGTCAATTATATAACTCATGGTTTTCCTTTTTTTAGTTTTTTGTATAGTTTTATATTACTTTGTTACATTATGTCATTTTAGGAGTCCCAGTTCTTCTGAAATATCCCGAACCAATTTACTCAATGGTCGTTTATGTAAATCATTATCTTGGTTAAATCCAAAGTTTGAGAGTTCATCTATGTAGCTTTCCCATTTTTTCCAACAATAGCCGTAACATTAATATTCTCTCCAAAAAAATCTTCTATATATTGTTTTTTACCATCTTTATCAACATTATCATCAATAGTTAAGGTTTCACCATCATAATGACAATTAAATTTTGGCGAAAAATTAAAACCTTGATTATGTATATTTTTATAATCCTCAACCCACGAATAAATAAGTTCCATTATTCCCCCCTCAATACATAATAACTACCTTTAGTCTTACCAATCTTCTGAATAACCCCTTTGTTCTCCAACTCTTTCAAAATATCTCGTGAGCGTCTCTCTTTTAGATTTAATAGTTTAGCTACATCAAGAGAAGTAATCTTCTGATGTTGTTCTAAAAACAGTATAATCTTTACCTCATTACCATTCGGCATTAATTCGGCACTATTGGGCATTAATTCGGCACTATTCAGTCGTTTTTGGTCGTATTCGGTTGTTTCCAATGATTTAACAACGGTTTGATTATCAGGTCGATAAAACTCCACATCCACAAAATCATTTATCTCTTCAATCTTTGGCTCTTTTAGTCCAGCTTCCAAACAAGCCGACTTAATCCGAGCAATTCCACTACCCCATTGCTCAATCAATCCCAACTCTTTAAAAACATTGGCAATCACACGATTTCTAGCATCACTTCTACCATTTTCTATATCGGCTTGGGTAATGTTATTGGGGAAACTTCCACATGAGACGATATTGACAATATCATCATAGACTCCTACTTTTATATCTCTGCCTTGATTGATATAATCTCTATGAATTAGAGCATTAATCAAAGCTTCACGCAAAGCAACTACGGGAATTTCATAGGTATCAGTTCGGTAGAGTCCTTTGATTTCAGCTCTTAGATTGATGTGGTTTAGGATAAAATTTAGGCTATTTTCCAATATATCAAAAATAGAACCACTATACTCTTTTTTGTCTAAAAATAGCTCCATTGTTACCCCTTTGAACCTCGCACATTTTACCATACAATGGGGATAATAGCCTAATATAATAAGTAGTGCATGGGTAGGATACTCTTTTCCATGTTCTTCTTTGATAAGTTTTAAATTTTTTAATTTTTCATGAGTTAAAGGCTTACCAACTTTTTCAAATATCTGATATATAGGAGATAAATCAAGAGTAGATAACACAACCTCATAGTCTATCTCTTCATCAAAACTTATATTTCTGCGTTGTCTCTCTAGCTCAATAATATTTTCAAAACCAGCTTTTCTATTAGTAGCCCCAATGCGTATATAAGTTCCGTTGTTTTTCCCATCTTTTTTTAGATAATATGGAAGCAGATTTCCACGAAAAATTTCTATAACTAAAAGAAGCTTTCCATCTATATTTTGAGTATAAATTTCAGGTAAAATATTGGGATAACAGCTATCAAAAATTAAAGAAGTTATCCTATCTTGAAGCTCAAAAATATTATCTTCATTGATACCTACTATCTCTTGGTTATCATTTACTCCAATAATAAGCTTACCACCACTTGTATTTGAAAAGGCTATAACTGTTTTTACTATACTCTCATTTTTGGGTAGTTGCTCTTTGAACTCTACTCTTTTGTTTTCTCCATTTTTTATTAGCTCTTTTAGATTCACAATTTAGTTACCTTTTATCTTCTCAATATACCTAATTCCCTCTACCTTATTAGGTTTCTCTTGTTTTTTAGGGTCATTAATTTTTATTGTAATGACCATTTTTTGCTCCTCTTTTTAGTTAAATTATATCACAATGTCTTTAGAGTTCATATAAAGCCAATTTCATCTCTATATCTTATAATAGGAACCGATGGCTTCAGCCTCGCTTTGTTCGGGGCTGAAGCCTCCGATTCCAGATAGTTTTGCAAGATAAT
>JAADFE010000113.1 GCA_013153055.1 Campylobacterota bacterium | reverse complement strand
CCACTTACATTATCTGAAGCAAATATTTTTAGTTTAGTTTCATTTTGGATTTGAGATGGGTTGTAGTGTTTTTTGAGATACTCAACTATAGCTTCACCTGAGTGTATGAGTGTTGGATATTGGTGGAAATATTTTCTCAAACTATCACTAATCAATGGAAAGTGGGTACATCCTAGTATAATAGCTTTTGGGATTGGTATATCTTTGAAATAGTATCTCATAGTAGCCTCTAATATCTCACCATCAAATAATCCCTCTTCAACTAATGGAACAAATAGACCTGTTTGAATAGCTGTGATATTTTTATATCCTAGTTTTTTGAGGGCATCTTGATAACGATTTGAGTTTATTGTGGCACGAGTAGCTATAATTAGTAGTGGGTCATCTTTTTTTACATCTCTGTTTTGTAAAGCCATAACACCAGAGTCTATAACCCCAACAACAGGATATCGACTCTGTTCATTCATCTCATCTAAAGCATACGCACTTACTGTATTACAAGCTGTAATGAGTAGGTCTATATCAAAGTTATTGAAAAACTCCAACGCTTCAAGAGAGTATCTAATGATAGTATTTTTGTCTTTTATACCATAGGGTACTCGGGCTGTATCACCGTAGTAGATTATCTCATTAAACAGTTTGGACTCAATGAGTGATTTTACAACACTAAGTCCACCAGCCCCTGAATCAAAGACACCTATTTTCACTTATTTTCTTCTAAGCATCATTCATGATTGCCAAAAACTCTTCATTGCTTTTTGTTTTTGACATTTTTGAAAACAAGAACTTAAGACCCTCTACCTCTTCCATATTTTGCATAGCATTTCTAATCGCCCATACTTTTTGAAGAGTCTCAGGCTCTACCATTAGCTCCTCTTTTCTAGTTCCTGATTTAGTAACATCAATAGCTGGATATATTCTTCTATCTGCTACATAACGGCTTAGTACAACTTCGGAGTTACCTGTACCTTTGAACTCCTCGAAAATTACTTCATCCATTCTACTACCAGTCTCGATTAGTGCTGTAGCAATAATTGTCAAGCTTCCACCCTCTTCGATATTTCTAGCAGCTCCAAAAAATCTTTTTGGTTTATGTAGAGCATTTGCATCAACCCCACCAGAGAGAACCTTTCCAGAGCTTGGTGTTACTGTATTGTATGCTCTTGCTAGTCTAGTGATAGAGTCAAGTAGTATCACTACATCTTTGCCACTTTCAACTCTTCTTTTTGCTTTTTCTATTACCATCTCAGCAGTTCTAACATGGTTTTGTGCAGGTAGGTCAAATGTAGAGCTATACACTTCACCTTTTACAGAGCGTTGCATATCTGTAACCTCTTCTGGTCTCTCATCAACTAGTAGTACCATTAGAGATACATCAGGTGAGTTACGACTAATACCGTGAGCCAACTCTTTTAGTAGTTCAGTCTTACCAGTTCGTGGAGGTGCTACTATTAAGGCTCTCTGACCTTTTCCTATAGGTGAGAACAAATCAAGTACTCTTCCTGTTAGTTTGAGAGGATGGTACTCTAATTTTAGTCTCTCCATTGCATATAGTGGAGTTAGGTTATCAAATAGAGGTCTCTTTTTTGACTCTTCTGGGGGTAGGTAGTTGATTGCTTCTATTTTTAGGAGTGCGTAGTATTTCTCTTGGTCTTTTGGTTGTCTAACTTGACCCGTAACCACATCACCATTTCTTAGAGCAAACCTTTTGATTTGGGTACTACTTACATAGGTATCATTTTGTGAGTTTGCGAAGTTTCCATCTTCACTCCTCAAAAATCCATACCCATCATTCATAATCTCTAAGATACCTGTAAATAGGATAAATCCACCCTGTTTCACTTGAGATTTTAGGATTTCAAATATTAAATCTTTTCGTTTAAACTCGTTTGGATTTTCTACTTTTACTTTTAGAGCTATCTCTACAAGCTCTTCTAGTGATTTAGATTGTAAATCCTCAACTTTATATCCCTCAACAGGAATATGTGTTCTATTGTTTGTCTTCTTCTTATTGTTGTAATGTTTTTTCTGTTGTTGTTCGCTCATAAGTCCTCTTGAAAGCTATATGGAGTTTTTGTAGTTTATTTGTAGTTTTCAGCATTATAATCAATTTTGTGTTAATCTTTCATTATCCATGATGTATTATTGATGAAATAATCCCAAAACTAGCAAAGGAACATATATAAAGATACCCAAATAACGCATTAAAGGGGTAATTGGCATCTCTAAAATCGGTATTAACTCTCTATCTATACTCTTTTTGATATATTTTTGTTGTATTATCTCTATTTTAAAAAAGATATCAAATATCTTGATTAGTATTATTATTATAATATATATATTTATAATATTAGTAGAAATAGAGACAAATAATATAAAGTATAGAGTAGGGTGTGCTAAAAATAATAAAAATACACTTTTATGATAATATCCATATAATCTATCTATCATCCCCCCAATTGTTGCTGCTTTTTGAAAATTCGCTTCTATAATCTCTAGTGCTATCATTAGAATTATTATCTGTATCAATATGTTCATAAACGCAATTCTACTATAATTCAATTAAAAAGTGAAGATTTATGCAACAATTATATATAACAGATTTAGACCATACATTTTTAGATAGTAATCAAAGAGTTACGGAGTTTAGTAAAGAGATATGGAATAGAGTATCTCAAAAAAATTTATTGAGTGTGGCAACTGCTAGAAGCTTTGCAAAAATAGAAAATTTTTTAGATGGAATGAATTTGAATTCTCCTTTGATTTTGTTAGATGGTGCATTGATAGTAACGGCACAAAAAGAGATTATAGATATAAAGCCAATAGATAAAAGTTTAGTGGATGAGATTATATATGAGTCAAAAAAATTTGATATAGAGCCATTTTTATTAGCAATGGAAGATAGAGACTCACTTAGAGAAATTTTTGCTGTACCAAATCATATGAATAGTTATCAGTCAAACTTAATTGATTGGAAATATAGTCAAGACCCTAGATTAAGAAGAGAGGATAGTATTAGAGGTCTCAAAGATACTCTAAAAGTAGTATATATGGGTGAGAAAGAGGAGCTTAGTCTATTAGAAAATCATCTAAAAGGTCTATTTGGAAACGCTATAGAGAGTAAATTATCACCTGAACATTATATGAAATGTTGGTTTTTGACTATATTGCATCCATTAGGAGATAAGGCTCATGCTATTAAAATATTATGTGACTATTTAAATATTTCATTAGAAAATACTACAGTATTTGGGGATAATATAAATGATATAGAGATGTTTAAAATTGCAGGTACCTCAGTTGCTGTTAGTAATGCACTAGATGAGGTTAAAAAAGAGGCAAATATAGTGTTGCCTTATAGTAATGATGAAGATGGAGTAGCTAGATATCTTCAAAAGATATTTATATAACTAGTTTATATCCTACTCCATATTGATTTTCGATTAATCCTTTGGGTAGTTTTTTACGCAAATTTTTAATAAGTGTTCTAATTGATGATTTGGATACAGAACTATCAAAATCATCACTCCATACATAATATAAAATCTCATCATCACTACAAAATTTTCCTTGCTTTTGAATAAGTAGTTCAAATAGTTTTGATTCTCTCCTTGTTAGAGATATAACTTCATCTTTATGAAATAGAGTTTTACTTTTTATATCCCATTGACAAAAATGAGGAAGCATTATTTTGTCTTTATCATTTATGTCTTTTGATATTTTAATTAACTCATTTTTTAACTCTTTTTCTGAGATTGGTTTTAATAGATAGCTTGAAAATGACAACTCTACAATATCCATCAAAGTTTTAACACTAGAATCTCTAGTCAAAGCCATTATGATTACATTTTCATCTATTTCTCTAACTTTCCGAATAAATCTCAAAGAGTTTTTAACTAATAAATCAATGACAATAATGTCTGGTTTATACCTACTATAATATTGAAATAAATTTTCATCTGCTACATATACCTCTTTGAGATATTTTTGAAAAGTAGAAAGATATTCTTTTCTCTCTTTAGTTGCAAAATCAATATATAGTAGAGTTAAACTGCTTAGTCTTTTCATATTTCCCTCCCTCTACTACTGTATTGAAAATATGTATATTTATTCTATATCGTGTTATTTTCTCCATACTATTTCCCTTTTTATTAAAACTCGTTTAATTGTTTCAAAAAAAAGTAAAATAACTGTGTGGTAAAAGTAAATAAATCGTGTAAAATTGAGTTTATGAATTAATCTTATAGCCAACTCCATACACATTTTCTATTAATCCTACTGGAATTTTTTTACGCAAATTTTTTATAAGGGTTCTTATAGAAGAGTTTGTAACATTTTTATCAAAATCATCTTCCCATACATAAAAGAATATCTCGTCATCGCTACAAGGGATACCATTTTTTTCCACTAATAGTTGAAAAAGTTTTTGTTCTCTTTTTGTTAAAAGAATAGGTTCATCTTTATAAAAAAGTGTTTTACTATTATGGTTCCATGAACAGTTGCCTGACAAATATGTTATTTTCTCCTTGTTTATTTTTTGTGATACTTTATGCAAAGCATTAAGTAGCTCTGTTTCATCAACAGGTTTTACCAAATAACTAGAAAAGTTTAGATTTACAATCTCTAAAAGTAGTTCTCTACCAGCATAACGACTTAAAGCTATTAGAGCAGTTTTATTATCTGTCTCTCTAATTTTTTTAGCAAATGTTATTCCATCTATTTTAGATACATATAAATCCATTATTACAATATGTGGTTTTACCTCTTTGTATATACGATAAGCCTCTTCACCACTTCGTGCAATGTATAAAGTATCACAATTTGATTCTAAGAGTGGTGAATATTTATCCAACATTACTGTATCATTTTCAATATATAGAATGATTAACTTTTTTAATATTTTCAACTATTCTCCCCAGAACCCATATTTTTTAATAAAATAATGACATTATTATATTCATTACATTGAATGATGTCAAAAAAATGTGATATAAGAGTGAGTTTTAAGAAAATTAATTAAAAAATATGTTTGTTTTTATTATAAATCCTTTTATGGTGCAACTTTATTTATTATTTTTTCAAGAGGTTTTAACTCGTCATATAGAGATATTGTCTCTTTTATATACTCTAATGTCATAGGAATATCATTGATATATGCTGGTTTATTATCTCTGATTTTTAATCTAGCAAATATTCCTAATATTTTGATATGTCTCTGTATTGACATAAAATCAAACCATCTTATAAACTGCTCATTGCTTATATCTTGGAGACCACCTTTTAGCTCTTTGAACTCTATTACAAGCTCTAAAATTTTTTCTCTATCAAATTTTATATAGACATCTTTTAAAAGTGAAGCTAAATCATAAGTGATAGCACCAACTCTAGCATCTTGATAATCAATTACAGATACCTTACCTCTACCAGCAAACATAATATTTCTTGAATGAAAATCTCTATGTACAAAATAACCTTGTGGTTGGGATATCACTTCATCTTTGATAAGTTCTAATACCTTATCTAAATCTTTTTGCTCTTCGTCATTTAGTCTAACCCATAGATGTTTTTCGAGATACCACTCCTGCATTAGTTTCATCTCAAACATCAAAAACTCTTCATCATAAGGTTCAAGCCCTGTAGTATCAGCCTCTTGCATTTTTAAAATCTCATGAATAGATTTCATATATAGTAGCTTATAGCTCATATCATTGAGTATATCAAGTAGATGAGTATTTCCCAAATCTTCTAGTAGCAGATAACCATCATGTAAATTTTGAGCATATCTTCTAGGTATTTGTACTTTTGCTTTTAATAATCTCACAGATATATCTATAAAAGGATATATACTCTCTATTTGCATAGATGAATCCATAATTATATATGTTTTGTCTTTTAAAATCAATCTATAGTACTTTCTATAACTAGCATCATCACTTACTACTTCAAACCTATAATCGCTAAATCCTAAATCATTACTAACCCACGCTTCAATCGGATGCATATATTCCACCTAAAATTGTATTCTTTTTTGCACCTGTTACGGTTTTT
>JAADFE010000123.1 GCA_013153055.1 Campylobacterota bacterium | reverse complement strand
AAGAGATAGCTAAACTAAATGGAATGCTAAATAATGAAAAATTTGTAGCCAATGCACCAGAACATGTAGTAGCTCAAAATAAAAAGGCTCTAAGTGAAGCAGAAGAGAAAATGGCTAAGATTGAGGATGAATTAAAAGAGCTTGAAAGATAGTTTTGGTGTGAAGATACTTCTAAAGGTTTTTATAACTCTTTAGAAGTCTTTTATTTTGTAGAATAAATTTTAATATTAATACTTTTTGTGTAATTTTGTATATCTTCCGATAATAAATTAAATAATTTAATGTTTTTAATATATTTTACTAAAGCTTTTATAAAAATAATAAGTTTTATAGTGCTACAATTAATTATATTCATCTAAAGAGTATGTTTATTTATGTCAAAGGAGAAAATCATGAAAAAGTATTTACTTATGTGGGTTTTAATATTAATATATGGGTGTCATTCAGGTTCATCATTAACAGATAATAATATCTCAGAGGATAATCAATCAAATATTACCATTTATGAAGAAGACAATCAAATAGATGCTGACTCATCTGAAGATAATAATGTTACGGTTTATAAAGGTGATATTCATTCTATATTTGGTGGAGATAAGATTGTTATTCAAGATAAAATTTATACAAAAGTATATGGTTATACAGAACCAAATACAGAACATATATATCATCTTTTTTTAGAGGGAAGTGAACCACAACTTGTTAAATTTAATGCTAATGTGTCAAGTTTTATATCTGAGGATTGTAGACTTACCTTTTTTGGAATAACAAATCAAGATAAAAAAATGTATTTTATGGAAGAAACATCTTATGAAACTTTTATAGACTCTGGAGAGTATATGTTACATATTGAATGTGAATCAGAAGAGGAAAGTAAAGGATATGTAGATTATATATTACAAGTTGGAACTGATAGTAATTTTAATTATATTTTTGATGAAAATGAACCTATTTTTATTGATAATGATGGTGATAATGTTAATGATAGTAGAGATAATTGTGTAGGTGTTTATAATCCATCTCAGTCTGACTTAGACCATGATAGGATTGGTGATGCTTGTGATAATGAAGCTAACTTTAATACAATTGAAGAGGTTATTACTTTACCAACAGAATATTTAAAAATAACGAGAACAACAGATGGTGCAAGAGAGTTGGTTTTTATGTTAGATGTTGATGCAGATGGTGTATATGCCTTAAAACTTAGTGATATTTTTCTTGAATATCAAGTTTATGATTTAAATGGTAGTGTAGTTGGTTATAGTAAAGGTTTTGCTGAAGGGGATGAAAGTATGTGGTCATACTACCTAAAAAAAGGGCAATACTTTTTAGTATTAGAGATAGACGAGTATGGTGGTTATGTATATACATTAGAAATAGGGAATGATACTGATGAAGACTTTATTATAGATGCTTTAGATAGTTGTGTAGGCAAAAAAAATTATTTCTTAGGAGATGTAAATGTAACAAGAGAAGAATGGCTTAATTATACTCCTAGTGATATAGATTTAGGATTAACAAGAATAGATTACTCTTGTGATGAATTCTAATGTTTAAACATTAGAATTCATGAGGAGTAAAGAAAAGTAGTAAAACTACTCCTCATCCATTATAGTCTCCTCTTTAACTAACCATATAAATCCAATTGGAATGAAAATTAAAGTCATAAGTGTACCTACAATAAGTCCTCCAATAGCTACAGCTCCAAGTGGTGCTAGTCTCTCTAAACCGATAGCTGAACCTTCTGCTACAGGTAACATACCAACTGAGACGGCAAATGCTGTCATAAGTACAGGTCTAGTTCTGATTTTGATAGATTCAAGCATAGCATCTCTTTTGTTCATACCAAGTTTTATCTGCTCTATGGCGAAGTGAATAAGTAAAATGGCATTGTTTACAATAATCCCAGATAGTAGCATAAATCCCATCATCGCAGGCATAGAGACATGATAACCTATGGCTAACATCGTCCATGAAGCTCCTATAATGGTTAGAGGAATAGAGAACAAAATCATAAGTGATATTTTGACACTATGGAACATTCCAATTAATGTAAATAAAATTAAAAATACAGCTACTATAATTGCTCCTACCATTCTTTCAGCTGATGCGTTAAATTGTTTTTCTTCTCCTATTTGTTCCATTTCTATTTGAGGATTTATATTTATCTTTTCAAGTTCTTTGTTTAAGTTTGCCATAATATGGGATATAGCAGCTTTTTCTCTATTCCCGTATATTTCTAATGTATAGTTTAGTCCATCTCTTGTTATTGTACTAGGTTCTTTTGTTGAATCAAGCTTAGCAATTTTATTAAGAGGTATTTTCCCTTTTGGTGTAACGATTAAGGTATTCAAAATAGTTTTCATATTATCTATTTGACTTTGAGGCAACCAAACTCTAACAGTATAATCCATAGAGTTCTCTTTTGGGAATGTAGCTACAGGTACTCCTCTGAGCATCATCTGAATTTGAGTTGTAACATCAGAACGATTTAATCCATATTCCATAGCCTCTTTTTCATTTACATTTAAGTTGTAAACCACTTTATCCATATCCCAAGTTTTTAGAACAGATACTAAGCCTTGTGTTTGGCTCATTGCTTTTTCTACTTTTTCACCCTCTTTTTGGAGAAGTTTATAATCAGGAGAGCTTAGCATTGTATCAACAGAGGCTCTAATACTAGCTAGTGCAGTTGAACCACTTGGTGCTACATCTAGGTATTTTACATGAGGTATTTTTGCTATTTCTCTTCTTAAATAGTTCGAAATATCCCAAATAGTCTCTTTTCTTTCATGTCTATTTACATATGTAGCCATGATTAAAATATGGTCAATCCCACTTCCACTACCTATACTCATAACTCCTGCTTCACTACCTATAGAACCTGAAATTCTTAGAAGCTTGTCTTTATCATGTTCATACATTAGTTTGTTGACATTTTCCATAACCTCTTGGGTTTTTTCTATTGGCAGGTTGGCATCTGTTGTTATTTTAATAGCGATAGCTCCTGTATCCATTGGTGGCATAAGTTCTTGCCCAACTGTTGGCATAACAAATTTAATAGATGTAACAAATAGAAAAATAAGTGAGGCTATTAATAAAAATGCTACTGATTTAAACTCTGTAGCTGTTCTTACTATTGAAGCAAAAAATGATTGAATTCCATCATTTATTTTAGAAATAACATAGTTAAATCCTTTTTCTGCTTTTAAAAGTAAAGGGTTTTTGATATTTAAGAAAAATAGAGATAGTAGTGGTACAGCTGTAATTGATATAAAATATGATGCAACTAGAGCTAAAAGAAGTGTAGAGATGAGTGGTCCAAAGACGGTTTGAGGATATCCACCAACAAATAGCATAGGAGCTAAGGCTATCATAGTAGTGATAGTCCCACTCAAATCGGCAAACATAATCTCTTTGGTTCCTCCAAATACGGCATCATGGATATCTTTGCCTAGTTCACTATAGTGCCTCTCGATATTCTCCATAACGACAACAGTATCATCAAGCAGTAATCCCAGAGCTAATATAATAGCAGTCAGTGTTACAACATCAAACTCAATTCCAAATAACCACATCAAAGCGATAGTAGAGGCATAAACCATAGGGATAGTAAATAGTACAATCAAAATTTGTCTAAAACTTGCTAAAAATAAAAAAACTATAATAGTTGACATCACAATAGCATCTCTAAGTGATTCAAACATATTTGTTGTACTCTGGTCTATAGTCTCCTCTTGCGTATCTGTTAGTTCAAAATTAATACTTGGATACTCTTTTTTGAATTTATCTATCTCTTTTTGAGCATGTTTTATAGTCTGTATAACATCTGCTGTTTGGGTTCTCTGGATTGATAGAGCTATAGATTTTTTACCATTACCATAATATGCAGAACGATTTTCATAATGTCCAAAATATACATTTGCAACATCTGATAATTTGATATTAGGTGTGAGAGGCATATTTTTTATATCTTCTATTTTGTCTTTTTGACCACCTGATTTTAATAGATAAGATGTTTCTGTATCACTTATAAAACCTATAGCATACTCTTTATTATTTTTTTTGATAGTAGCTATGACCTGCCCTAAAGTTAGGTTGTATTGGTCTAGTTTATCTTTGTCTATGATAATTTGTAACTCTTTTTCATATCCACCAAATATCTCAACATTGGCAACCCCTTTTGCTTTGATGAGATTATGTTTGATATCAGTAGATGCTAAATCTCGTATATCCTCTAAACTAATAGAGTCATCTTTTGGACTCATGGCAATCACACAAACAGGTGGGGTAGCTGCTGTAATTTTGATAATTTGAGGCTCTTTTATATCGTTGGGTAGTTTAGCACGAATTTTTGACATAGCATTTGTAACATCATTAACAGCTGTATCTATATCTTTTACATATTCAAATTCAGCATGTATTACAGTAACTTCATCTATTGTACTAGAGTATGCACGACGAATATTATCTAGTGTGTATAACTCCTCTTCTATAGGTACAGCGATATTAGATGCCATACTTTTAGCACTTGCACCTGCTTCAACAACTACTACAGCGACTTCTGGATAGTTAGAATCTGGAAATAGATTTCTATGAATTTTACCATAACCCACGATACCTGCAAAAATAAATATAGCAAGAAGAGAGATAATAAAATGGGGTTTTTTTAGGACTTTTTCTATTAGAGATAACTCTTGTTGGTTTTTGGGCATTATTTTATCCTACTATTTTTTTATTTTAATAGAATATCTTATTTGGATTAACTGTGTATGAATTATATAAAATAGAGTATAATGTCACCCCAAAATTAACCAAAGGAGTAACTATTGTATATCTCAAAATCAAAAATCACCGATATAGTCTCTATTTTATTAGTTATCATATCCTTTTATATACCAGAGCCTTATAGCAAATATATGTTATATACAGGTCTGTTTGCCCTATCTGGTGCTATTACTAATCAGTTGGCTATATATATGCTCTTTAACAGAGTTCCATTTTTATATGGCTCAGGTGTTATAGAGAACAACTTTGAGGCATTTAAAGCATCTATCAAAAATATGATAATGACTCAATTTTTTACAAAAGAGCAGTTGGATAGATTTCTCCAAGGAGAGGAGAAAAAGATAGACCTAGCTCCACTTGTGGAGTCTGCTGATTTTAAACCAGCTTTTGTTGCCCTAAAACAGAGTGTAATGGAGTCAAAACTAGGAGATGCACTAAATCTTTTTGGTGGAGAGAAAGCATTAGCACCACTAGAGGAGCCATTTGCCAAAAAACTAAAATCAGCAGTAGTCAAAATAGTAAGCTCTAATACATTTAAAGAGCAGATGAAACACCACCTACAACACTCATCACTCAATGATGACCTAAGAGCATCTGTAGAGAAGATAGTCACTAAAAGATTAGATGATTTGACCCCTAAAATGGTAAATGATTTGGTTCATCAGCTTATACATCAGCATTTAGGATGGTTGGTTATCTGGGGTGGTGTATTTGGTGGTTTGATTGGGTTGATTTCTTCAATGATAATTTAGGAGTTGATATTTTTTTTCGGGACTAAAGTCTCCGATTCCAAAGTATGGTTTTTATATCTGGAATCGACGGCTTCAGCCTCGCCCTAAGAGTTTATAATTAAAACTCATTCCAAGGAGTAGTAGTCTCTTTTTTCTCCACTAAATCCTTGACCCATATAGTCTTATTTTGAAGCTCATCTTCACCAATTACAGCACAATATCGAGCATTGATTCTATCTGCACCTTTTAGGTGTGCTTTTAGTTTTTTGGGACTATACTCTACCATCACTTTGTCTGTAGCTCTTTTTTTATGAGCTAGAGGGAATAGTTTTTCAATCGCTTCACTATCCATAGCACCTATATAGTATCCATCTCTTTTATCCTCAGGCATTTTTACAAGTTCCATAATTCTCTCTATACCTAGAGCAAACCCAACAGCAGGAGTTGGTTTCCCATCTAAAAACTCTACTAGTTTATCATATCTACCACCTCCAGCAATGGCTGATTGTGAGCCTATTTCGTTGCTAATAAACTCAAATGCAGTTTTGTTATAGTAATCAAGTCCACGAACTAGATTTGTATCTATCTCAAAATCTATATTTTCACTTTGAAGTAATCTAACCAAACT
>JAADFE010000031.1 GCA_013153055.1 Campylobacterota bacterium | reverse complement strand
CTTGATAACTCATTTTTAAGATATTTACCCGTATATGAGCCTGTCTTTTCATGATTTTGTGCTAACTCTTTGGGAGAACCTGTAGCGATAATCTCACCACCTTTGTTTCCACCCTCTGGTCCCATATCTATAATATAGTCGGCATTTTTTACCATATCAAGATTGTGTTCAATCACTATTACAGAGTTACCAAGCTCTACTAAGTGGTGTAGTACACCTGTGAGTCTATCTACATCAGCAAAATGCAATCCTGTGGTTGGTTCATCTAATATATATAGAGTTCTGCCTGTATCTTTTTTACTTAGCTCTTTGCTTAGTTTTATCCTCTGAGCCTCTCCTCCACTTAGAGTTGTGGCATTTTGTCCTAGAGTTATATAATCAAGTCCAACATCCATCAATGTCTTAAGCTTTACAGCAATAGCAGGAACAGCTTTGAAAAACTCCATAGCTTCAGTCACTGACATTGCTAAAACATCAGCTATAGATTTACCTCTATATAGTACCTCTAGTGTTTGAGCATTATATCTAGTACCATTACACCCATCACATGTTACTAATACATCTGGCAAAAAGTGCATCTCTATTTTTATCTGTCCATCTCCATTACACTTCTCACATCTTCCACCTTTGACATTAAATGAGAACCGTCCTATCTTATAACCTCGTAGTTGAGCCTCTTTGGTTTGAGCAAACAGTTTTCTAATCTCATCCATCACTCCTGTATAGGTGGCTGGATTACTTCTAGGGGTTCTACCTATTGGGCTTTGGTCTAGGGATATCACTTTATCAAGTTGCTCTAACCCTACTATCTCAACTCCATCAACTCTATTTACCTTTTTGGCATGGTTTAGGATACTCTTTGCTACCGGTAGTAGAGTTTGCAAAATCAATGAACTCTTACCACTTCCACTAACACCTGTAATACAGACAAAGTTTCTTAGTGGAATTTTGGCTGATAGGTTTTTGATATTATTTAGGTTGACATTTTTTATCTCCAACCACTCCTCTTGAGGTCTATTGTGAGGGTATGATATATCCTTGTCTCCAAATAGATATTGTGCTGTTAGAGTTTTGGCTTTTTTCATTTTTGTGCTACTTCCAGCAAAAACTACCTCTCCACCATACTTTCCAGCCCCCGGTCCTATGTCTATAACAAAGTCTGCTGATAGTATTGTCTCTTTGTCATGTTCTACTACTATTACAGAGTTGCCTTTCTCTTGGAGTGAACGAAGAGTACGAATGAGCTTTAGTGTATCTCTCTCATGTAGTCCAATACTAGGTTCATCTAGTACATACATCACTCCTGTTAGCCCTGAACCTATCTGAGAGGCTATACGAATTCGCTGTGCTTCACCTCCTGAGATGGTTCTAGCATCTCTACTTAGAGTTAGATATGTAAGTCCTACATCATATAAGAAAAATAGTCTCTCTTGTATCTCTTTTAGTATAGGTTGGGATATCAGTTTTTGCTGTTCTGTAAAGTGAGAGAAGTTACTTTCATCTTTGAAATACTCATAGCTCTTCTCTATAGGCATATCGATAATATCTGCTATATTTTTATCTTTTATCTTGACTGCTAGAGAACGAGGTCTTAGACGGTGTCCATTACATCTATCACACACCTTTTCTGTCATATACTCACTCATATCTTTCTCATCTGAGAACATATCATAGGCTATTTTGATAACACCTACCCACTCTCTTTTGAGTTTGTGTCGTTTCCATGTAAACTCAACAGGTAATCCACCACCATAGAGTATCGCCTTTTTTTGATGCTCAGGCAAAGACTCATATGGAACATCTAGTGGTATATCATTCTGCTCACAAAAGGCATTGAGAAACTTGGTATAGTAGCTTTTGTTAAATCCATACATTATTTTGATGGCACCTTTGTTGATACTAAGGGCAGAATCTATCACCTTTTTTAGGTCAATGACATACCGTATCCCTAACCCATCACAACTAGGACATGCACCTTTTGGAGAGTTAAAAGAGAAACTCACAGGCTCCAATGGCTCAAAACTAAGCTTACAATCAAAACATGCTAGATGTTCAGAGTAGTGAATATGTTTTCTATCTAAGCCCAACTCTTGATAGTTTAGAACCTCTATCTCTACCTCTCCATATGACTCTTTGAGAGATTTCTCTACATCTTGGGCTATTCTGTCTCTACTCTCCTCTTTGACTACTACTCTATCTATTACCACTTTGATAGTGTGTTTTTTGGTTTTTGATAGCTCTATCTCCTCATCTAATCTCACCATCACACCATCTATCATAGCTCTTATGTAACCTTTGTGTCTGAGAGACTCCAACATATCAACAAAAGTACCCTTTTTCTCTTTGACGAGTGGAGACATTATCACAAGCTTTGCTCCATTTGGAAGTCTAAGCACCTCTTCAATGATATCACTAGCATTCATAGAGGAGATAGGTTTACCACACTCGTGGCAGTGCTGTTTTCCAACTCTAGCAAACAGAAGCCTGAGATAGTCATATATCTCTGTAATAGTCCCAACGGTTGAACGAGGGTTTTTAGAAGTTGTCTTTTGGTCTATAGCAATAGCAGGGGTTAGTCCCTCTATCTTATCAACATCAGGTTTTCCAACTCTACCCAAAAACTGTCTAGCATAAGATGATAGTGACTCTATATATCTCCTCTGCCCCTCTGCATATAGAGTAGAAAATGCCAAAGTTGATTTACCACTACCACTAATCCCTGTGATAACCACTAGCTGATTTTTGGGAATAGCCAAATCTATATTTTTTAGATTGTTTTCTCTAGCTCCGAAAACCTCTATCTTACCTTTTTTCATATGCTATCCTAAGAGTATTTTTTTGACTAAAATAAGAAGTGCGACTATATACATAATCATCAGATACCTCTTGTGATTTTTTGCTGTTACAAAATCTTTGAGCCATATACCTATATATACACCTACAAGTGAAGCAATAGCTACTAACAAAGCTTTGGTTAACTCGATATCACCTATACCTATATGGCTAATGAGACCAGAAAAAGAGGAAAATGTCACAAAAAATAGTCCAGCACTCACTGCTTTTTTGATAGGATAGTGCAGAAAACCTGCCAAAATTGGAGTAAGCATAATAGACCCACCAACTCCCAATGAGATAGCAAAGATACCAATCGTAACACCTACAACAAAAAGTACAATAGGATTTAGACTCTTGACCTCTTCTGTGTGTTCAGCTTTTGCCCCAAAAAGTCTATACAGAGCAAAAACCAACAGTCCAAAAAATAGATACTCCAAAGTTCTCTCTGATAGTGCTTCAGATATACGAGGACCTATAAATCCTCCTATAAATCCTCCTACACCAACCCAAATCCCATCTCCTAAAACTAATGAGCCTTTTTTGTAATTGAGATATGAGCCATAAAAAGAGCTAAATACCATCTGAAGTACCGAAATTCCTATAGCTATTTTGATATCAATGCCAACTAGCATCAACAGAGGAATAAGTATCATCCCCCCACCAATACCAAAAAATCCAGAAAGTGTACCTACCAAAGTACCTATTAAAATTAATAAAATTTCCATTGTCTATATATATCCTAAAAAATAAATGAGATTATATCATTAATTAACCATAATATCTATTGAGAAAAAAATTATCATTAGTAAGAGTGTAATTTTATTACATTTTGTTTAAAAAGTCTTATTAAAAAAGAATTTATATCTGTTTTATATCCGTTATTTGCTAGAATTAAACACTAGGATTAATAGAATAAAAAGAAAAAAGGAACTGTATGGCAACTGCAATAGAAATTATACAAAAAGAACTTCCAAAATATCAAGGACTTACAAAAATGGAAAAGAGTTATGGTCTTTCTCATTTAAACGAATGGGTACCAGAAAATGGGCATTTAGATATACTCATTAGTAAATTTGCAGAAAAATCATTGGACATCAGACCTTTCTTGAATCAGATTGGACTTTTAAAATAGGGCTTATATATTTTTTTGATTGTATATTAACAATATACAATCATTTCTAATATATTTTGTTAAGTTAACTAATGTTATAAGTAAGATTAATTAACTAATAAAAAATATACTAATAACAGCTACTTTAAGCTATCATCAGCGATTTTTTTCATCTCATTTTTTGGTAATTGTAACAAAAGGGGTTTTTTCTCCTCTTTAAGCCATTTAAGAACTTTTACTATCTTATCTTCGCTCATTGCTGTACAACCTGCTGTACCTTTACCATTTCCACTTCGTATATGTAAAAAGATACATGAACCACCATACTTAATAGCACCTGGATTATGATTTACTACTACTCCATATCTGTATAGATTATCTTTTCTTTTCATATACTCAAAACTGTTATAGTCTTTTTCTACCTCTTTGCTATTTATAATCTTGTTATACCAAATTGAGTTACTATCATCTACACAGTGGTCATCTCTAGTATATACAGCATAAGAGAAATTTATATCCATAGGTTCATATCCAAAACCGTTATTTAGAGTAAATAGTCCAGCAGGAGCTCTTCCATCTCCCTCTTTTTTGATATATTTTGCATCTTTTGGAACACTGTGAAGCCCAAGTCCCCAACCTAAACCATTTCTACCTAATATAATAGATATAGGCTCTCCAACCTTTTGCCATTTGTTATCTTTTTTCTCATATCTTTGTAGAGTTCCATTTCTACTATTCCAACTTGGAGTTGTCACTTTTAAAATCTGTTTGCTATCTTGTGGTATCTCTATTTTGTTTGTAGTCTCAATATTTGGTTGAGCTTGACAAGATACAAAAAAAGTTAATCCAACTGCTAATATATATAATCTTTTCATAGTATAATCCTTTATCTAAAAGTTTAGGACAAATTATGGAAAATTTTGGTGTTTTATCCGTTATTATCCCAATACTTATTATTGTAATGGCAATTATAACAAAAGATGTAGTTGTATCACTACTTATTGGCTCTTTTTTAGGTGAGTTGGTTATACATCACTTTAGTATATTGGATGCTACCATTGCTCTGCTTGATGATTTTGTAGGGCTATTTTCTGAAGCTTGGATAACCAAAACTGTAATATTTGCTCTGCTTGTTGGGGCTATTATACGACTTATTGGTGATAGTGGTGGTGTGGCTGGATTTATAGATTATGTTAGCAAAAAAGAAAAAAGCATAGACTCTCCAAAAGGTGCTTTGCTATTAGCTTATATATTGGGAGTTTTAATATTTATAGAGTCATCTATCACCTCACTTGTTGCTGGAACTGTAGCCAAACCTCTATGTGATAAAAATGGAGTCAGTAGAGAAAAACTAGCCTTTGTTTGTGACTCAACTTCAGCTCCAATCTGTTCACTTATTCCTTTTAATGCTTGGGGGGCTTTGCTTTTGGGGCTTATAGTTACAGCTATTGATGCTAAGATTATATCAGGAGATGGTATAAGACTGCTTATTGAGTCAATCCCATTTAACTTTTACTCTATCATTACTGTAATCTTTGTGCTTTTGGTTATACTATTTGATATAAATATAGGTCCTATGCGTTATGCCAAACCTCATAAACTAGAACTAGAAGATAGAGATACTCCAAATAACACATCTCCACTACTCATGATACTACCTATAGTGGTACTAATAGCTATGGTTCCTATCTCTTTATACTATACAGGTCATGGAGATATATTAAAAGGGAGTGGTTCTACTTCTGTTTTTTATGCTGTTATTGGGACTCTGTTTTTTATCTATATATATTTTGTTTTTGGTGGATATATGAAACACAAAGAGTATTTCAAGTCTCTATATGCAGGAATATCTGATATGATACCGATTACTCTGATTTTGCTTTTAGCCTTTTTGATAGGCTCAATCATCAAAGAACTCGGCACAGCTGATTATCTAGCTGATATCATTCAAGGAAATATACCTCCATATCTCTTGCCACTTATTATATTTTGGGTTGCTTCTATCACATCATTTTCTACAGGAACTAGTTGGGGTACATTTTCGATTATGATGCCTATAGCTCTAGCTTTGAGTGCCAAATTTGGTATCAATATCCCTCTAATGATAGGAGCTGTCATCTCTGGAGGGATTTTTGGAGACCATGTCTCTCCTATATCAGATACTACTATTATCTCCTCAATGGCAAGTGGGTGTGACCATATATCTCATGTCAAAACACAGATGCCTTATGCACTAATTTCGGCTCTTTTGGCTTCTGTTTT
>JAADFE010000131.1 GCA_013153055.1 Campylobacterota bacterium | reverse complement strand
CCAACACTATGATAGTTGATGGTGCAGATAGATTTGGAATAGCCGATTTACACCAACTAAGAGGAAGAGTAGGAAGAGGTGGTAAAGAGGGGTACTGCTACTTTATGGTAGAGGATAGAGAGTCTCTAACAGAACAAGCAAAAAGGAGACTTCTAGCACTTGAATCGCATTCAGATTTAGGAAGTGGTGCAGTTTTGGCATTTCATGATTTGGAAATTCGTGGTGGAGGAAATATCATAGGAGAGGCTCAAAGTGGACACATCAAACAGATTGGATACTCCCTATATATCAGAATGTTAGAAGATGCCATAAGAGAGCTAAGTGGACAAGCCAAAGAGGAGGATGAACCACAAGTTGATATCAAACTAACCATAGATGCCTACTTGAATGAGGAGTTAATAAACGAAGATAGACTAAGATTGGAGCTATATCGTCGTCTATCACAATGTAAGAGTGTAGCAGAGGTGTATGAGATAGAGGCAGAGATAGCTGATAGATTTGGTAAGCTAGATACTATCTCCAGACAGTTTATAGATGTAATGGTTATGAAAGTTTTAGCAAAAGAGCAACAGATTACAAAAGTAGCCAATGCAGGAGAGAAAGTGTTTATAGAGTTTTCCGATAATAGAGATAGAGTAATGCTCAAATCTTATAGTAAAGATGATGATGACCTGATTGCTACTGCTATGGAATTTTTGAAAAAAAGTAATCAATAAAATTAAAATAATATTAAGGTTATCAAAAGTTAAATATAGTTAAGATTTTAATCCAAGGATTTAAAATGAAATACTGTATTATAACTGTAATAACATTAATATTCTGTAGCACAAATTTAATAGCAAACGAGGGTTGTTATAAAATTTTGGGGATAAATACTAGTAAATCTAAAAAAATAGTTAAACCAAAAACCCAAAAAAATAGTATAAAAATAAAACATATATCCAAAAATAGTACAAAAAGTACTATATCCAAACTCTTTAAACATACAAAAATAAAAAAAACTTCCAAAGATACAACGCTATATGGTGTAGGAGCTAATTATAAACTCTCCAAAAAAGTTAAACTCTCAGTAGATATTCTAGCTGAAGTGGATATGAATAGGGATGCTATCTCTATCCAAGAGAAAACAGCAGAGGTAAAAGTAGCCCTATCTATCTAAAATATTAAGATAATTTGATAAAATTTCCCTCTCAAAGGACAAGGATAGTAGTGAAAATAGTATTTATAGGTGATATAGTAGGACGACCTGGTAGAGAGATGATAGCAAAACATCTCAAAAATATTAGAGAAAAGTATAATATAGATTTAGTAATAGCAAATTATGAAAATGCTTCTCATGGGTTTGGAATAACTAAAAAAAATGCAGATGAGCTTTTTGGTTATGGTATTGATGTGATGACAGGTGGTAATCACTCGTGGGATAAAAAAGAGATATTTGAGATATTCAACACTCATCCTCTCATACGACCTATAAACTATCCAGACAAAAGCCCTGGTAGAGGTTGGATTGAATTAGAAGTTTGCAATCAAAGAGTAGCTGTTGTAAGTGTAATGGGAAACTACACTATGCCTATGAGTGATAATCCTTTTATAAAAATGAATGAGATAACAAACCAACTAAGAGCAGATGGGATTAGACATATAATAGTAGATATCCATGCAGAAGCAACAAGCGAAAAACAGGCTATGATGCACATCCTAAAAGATAGAGTTTCAGCTTTATTTGGAACACATACTCATATAGGTACAGATGATTTAATGATTGTAAATGGGTGCTGTTTTGTTACAGATGTTGGGCTTAGTGGATGTAGAGACCAAGTTATAGGAATGGATAGAGATATACCTATAGAGAAGTTTATGACAGGTGTTGGAGGACACTTTGATATTCCAAAAAAATGTAAAAAGATACTACAGATGATAATCTTTGAATTAGATGATGATGGTAGAACTATAAATGCTCAAAAGTTGAGGATTTATGACAACGGGGAAATATTAAAAAACACAGCTAGAGTTGAGAGTTATTAGATTTAAACTTAAGTTATTATGTTTAAACGCAATTTAGCTATAATCGCACACATAAAAACCTGAGTTCGACGGAGTATTATAGTCACAGCTAAACGAGGTTTTTCATAGGCTAAGTCAAATTTTTGCAGGACTAACTAGTTAATTCAAAAAAATTTGGCAAAGCATATGGGAAACCTCGTTTAGCCCAAAGGGAAGACTAAAAATAGGCAATCTTCCCAAAATAAAATTCTTAAATTAGCTACGGCTAGTTCTATGAATTTAATTTTGAAAATCTTACCTATTTTTAGACTTCTGTGACTATAATACTCCGTCGAACTCAGGTTAAAAATAGGTTTAACCTATATCTAAAGGATATAACTTGCAAGGTAAAGTTTGGAAATTTGGTGATAATATAGATACAGATTTGATTATCGCCGCTAGATACTTGAATACAAGTGAGCCAAGTGAGTTGGCAAAACATATTATGGAAGATGCAGACCCAGAATTTTTAAACAAAATGAGTGAGGGTGATATTATTGTAGCAGGTGAAAATTTTGGTTGTGGTAGTAGTCGAGAACATGCACCGATAGCTCTAAAAGCAGCAGGTATTTCAGCAATAATTGCTCCAACATTTGCACGAATTTTTTATCGAAATGCGTTTAATATGGGATTGCCTATATTTGAGCTAAAAGAGGCCAACGAGATAAATGAGGGAGATACAGTCAAAATTGATATGGCAAAAGGTGAGATAATCAATATCACTCAAGCTAAAACTTATAAATTTACACCTATCCCTGAGTTTATGCAAAAACTAGTTGATGCAGGTGGGCTTATAGAGTTTGCTAAAGCTGAAATAGCAAGTAGTGAGGTCTAAAAATGGGTAGAAATTATAAAATAGGTATCATTAGAGGTGATGGTATAGGTCCAGAGATAATAAGTGAAGCTATGAAAGTGTTGGACTCTTTATCTGCTAATATGGGATTTAATATTGAGTACCATGAGATGCTTTTAGGTGGTGCGGCTATTGATGAGACAGGAGTACCACTACCTGATGAGACAATCCAAGGGGTAAAAAAGTGTGATGCTGTACTATTTGGAGCTATAGGTGGACCAAAATGGGATAACTTAGAGAGACATCTAAGACCAGAGAGTGGACTTCTAAAGCTTAGAAAAGAGATGGGTACTTTTGCTAACTTGCGTCCTGCTATTGTATATGATGAGCTAGTAAACGCTTCAACTCTAAAACCAAATGTCATCAAAGGCGTAGATATAATGGTTGTTCGTGAACTAACAGGTGGAATATACTTTGGGCAACCAAGAGAGCTACTAGAAGATAGAGCCTATAACACAATGGTATATAGTAAAACAGAGGTCAAGAGAATAGCCAAAGTAGCGTTTGAGATAGCTATGAAAAGAGGTAAAAGAGTTTGCTCTGTTGACAAAGCAAATGTTTTAGAGGTTAGTCAGTTTTGGAGAGAAATTGTTATAGATGTAGCAAAAGATTATCCAGAGGTGGAACTAACTCATATGTATGTAGATAATGCTGCAATGCAACTAATCCGTGAGCCAAAACAGTTTGATGTTATATTAACAGGAAATATATTTGGAGATATACTATCTGATGCTGCTAGTATGCTTAGTGGTTCTATTGGTCTGCTTCCTAGTGCAAGTGTAGGAGATGGTGTAGGGCTTTATGAACCTATACACGGTTCAGCTCCTGATATAGCAGGTCAAGGTATAGCAAATCCATTAGCTACAATCTCTAGTGCAGCTATGATGCTAAGATATGCACTAAATGAAGAGGAAGCAGCTGATAAAATTGATAATGCTATCAAAAAAGCATTGGCAAATGGTTATAGAACAGCTGATTTGGCGGCATATGGTGCCAAAGAAATATGCTCTTCTAGTGAAATTGGTGATATTATTGCCAACTATGTTTGTAAGTCATAAATGAAGATTACACTTAGTCTAAGTGGTGGTGGTCTAAGGGGTGCTGGACATGTGGGTGTTATTAAATTCCTAGAAGAAAAAGGAGTAGAAGTAACAGCAGTTGCAGGAAGTAGTGCAGGTGCTATTGTTGGACTCTTTTTAGCCTCAGGTCGCAGTAGCGATGAGATGTATCAATTTCTAAAAGATTTAGAAAAAAGAGACCTTTTTTCTCTAGGTAGTAAAGAGATAGGTATCTTTAGTATGCGTCGTTTAGAAGAGAAGCTAAATAGCTTTATAGGTATAGATGACTACTCCAAACTAGATATTCCATGTTATACCTGTGTAACTGATATAGATAGTGGAGAGCATCAATATATCAGTAGTGGCAATCCTATCCCTTATACCATCGCTTCATCTACTATTACTCCTCTATTTGAAGCCAAGAAAATAGGAGAGAAACTATATATAGATGGTGGATTTTCTGATAATCTACCAGTTAGACCTCTTAAAAAATATAGTGAAAAAAATCTAGCTATCAATATAAATCCCCTCAGAAGTGAAAGCTTGGATAGTTTTAAATCTCTGCTTATTCGTTCTATCTTGATTATGATTAGGTCAAATTCTATGGGAGCAAAAAAGCTTAGTGATGCCTATTTAGAGATAAAAGGAGTTGCCAATATGCACCTATTTAATTTTTCTGAAATAGATAGTGCTTATGAGTCAGGATACAATGAGATAAAAGATAGTTGGGATAAGATTTATAAAAAATTGCAATAGAACTTTTGGATAGTTATAATATATACCAAGTAATTATATGCTATAATCACACGATATACCAAAAGGTTTTAAGATGGATAGAGAAGAGATTATAAATATACTAAAAGATTGGAACTTTTGGGAGAGTGAGCCAAAAGATACATTTGATAGAGATTTTTATGATAGAGATATCATCAAAAAGGCTTCGGCTAAAGAGATACTTTTTATCAAAGGTATTAGAAGAAGTGGCAAATCTACTCTGCTTATAAACTATATAAAACATCTTTTAAAAAATGGTGTCTCAAGAGAGAGGATACTTTTTGTAAACCTAGAAGACCCTAGATTTGCTACAAATCTATCTCTAAAACTTCTTGAGGATATCAAACTCTCATATATTTACTATCTAAATCCATCTGATAAACCATATATATTTTTAGATGAAGTACAAAATATAGATGGCTTTGAGAAGTGGCTTTTAAAAGAGTATGAGTTAAACTCTGCTTATCTTTTTGCAACAGGTTCAAACTCTAAACTATTAAGTAGTGAGATAGGTTCATCTCTAAGTGGTAGATATTTGGATGTATTGGTTTATCCACTATCTTTTAAAGAGTTTTTGACTTTTAAGGGGATAAAAATAGATACCCCATACAAACTTATATCCCAAAAAGTTTTAGTAGAAAAAGAGTTTGAAGAGTTTTTAAGTTTTGGAGGTTTTCCAAAAGTTGTTTTGACAAAAGAGAAAGAGTTAAAAAGAGCTGAACTCAAAAGTTACTTTGACTCTATACTTCTTAGAGATATTGTAGCTAGATATAACCTTGATAACTTTAGAGTTTTAGAGAGTTTAGCTATATATCTACTCTCATCCATATCAAATCCTATATCTATAAACAAGATAAAAAATCATCTCAAAATATCTTATGATATGGCAAATAGATATTTTGAATATCTGCAAAATGCCTTTATCATAGATGCTTTGTCCCTTTTTGATTGGTCATATAAAAAACAGTTGGTAAATCCTAAAAAGATATACTCTATAGATTTAGGACTTACAAAAAGAGTATCTTTTGAAGTTGGCAAAAAAAAGGGAGATTATCTTGAAAATATAGTTTTTTTGGAGCTAAAAAGAAGATTTGATGAGATATATTATTATAAAACTTCACAAAACTATGAAGTAGATTTTTTGGTAAAAGATACAAACAAGATAACCCATCTCATACAAGTATCATATACTATAAAAGAGAAAAAAACTTTTGATAGAGAGATAAGAGCTTTGTTAAAAGCAAATAGTGAGTTGTCATCTAAAAATCAAATAGAACTCTCTCTTATTACTTATGACAACTCAAAAGATATATATGAAGATAATATTAAAATAAAAATAATAAATATCTTTGAATGGTTATTACTATAATGATTAAAAAGAGAAGCGAAAGTTATAAGATATATTTTGAATAAGATGGCGCGGCGGACGAGACTCGAACTCGCGACCCCCTGCGTGACAGGCAGGTATTCTAACCAACTGAACTACCGCCGCACCTATATAATGT
>JAADFE010000035.1 GCA_013153055.1 Campylobacterota bacterium | reverse complement strand
GTCCATTTAACTCTTGGTTGTATATTCAAGGGTTAGAGACATTGCCTCTAAGAATGAAGCAACACTCATCTTCAGCTTTGGCTATTGCAAAATTTTTGGAGTCTCACCCAAAAGTAAAAAAGGTAAATTATCCAGGATTAGAGTCAAGCAGTAATTATAAATTGGCTCAAAAATATTTCCCAAAAGGACAGAGTGGGTTACTCTCTTTTGAATTAGAGTCATTAGAGGAGGCTCAAAAGGTTGCTAATAGCACAAAGATATTTAAACTAGTGACAAATATAGGAGATAGTAAATCTATTATAACTCATCCTGCTAGTACAACACATCAACAACTCTCATCCCAAGAGCTTATAGATGCTGGTGTTCCTGCTGGACTTATTAGACTTAGTGTGGGGTTAGAAGATACACAAGATTTGATAGATGATTTGAAGGATGCTTTGGATAGTTGAGATTATTTCTCAACTATCTATGTATAGCATATTTTTTATACTCTTTTCTTAGTCTATCCCAACTACCATCTATAAAAATTGTTGGGGTTCCTGTAACTTGGAGTCTTCTTTTCATTGCCATATCTACTCTAAGAGCCTCTTTTGTTTCAGGGGAGTCTATCTCTGCTCTTGTAATAGTTACACCTGTTGTATCTTTGATTGCTTTTAAAATTTTGTCAACATTGGTCTCTGTCGTTTCAATAGGTAGATGATATAACTTTAACATATTATCTATATCACCTCTTTTTTGAAATACATGCATTGCTCTTGTCGTGACATCTGAAGCTGGATGAATTCTTACTAATGGAAAGTGATAATAGTAAAATCCATATATTTTTGGATTTTTTCTTACTATATCAATAACTTCCTTTATTTTACCTCTACAGTATGGGCAAAAGGGGTCTGTAAACATTAGTATTTTATGAGGTGCATTTTTGCTTCCTGCAATAAAGTGAGCATCATCATACGCATCTATTGGTACTTTTGGTTTTAATAAGTCTGCATAGCTTTTACCTTTTCTTCTAGTACCATCACTTCTTAATCTCCCTTTTTTCATCAGTTTTAGTGTAATTCTATCACCTTTTGTAAAAACTGTTTGAGGGACGATTGCCTCTTGATATGTATCACCTAGTTTGACTTTAACTCTTATTGATAAAAAATATACTCTCCATCCTGGTGCATCTTTGATAGGGTATGTTGATATTATATCTATTTGTTTAACTTGAGATTGCATTTTTGTTTCTACATATTTTTTCATATAACTCTTAACATCATTGTCACTCATTGCATTAGCTTGAATAACCATAATAACAATAAGAAGTATTAATAATTTTATTTTCATAGTATTCCTTGATTTAAAAGTGTTTAGTAAAGTTATTTTATCATCATAGTATTAATAAAAGCTATTATTTAATATATTTTTATTAGAATTTAATATTTTTTATATCAAGATTAATATAATTTATAACAATTACTTCATCTATTAATATAAATAGGATAAAATTCGTCAATGAAAATAGAAACTAAAATAGAACGATTTACTACACCTCTTTATTTGGAGAGTGGGAGAATTTTAGAACCATACCAGATAGCATATGAGACATATGGAGAGATGAATAGTGATGCTTCCAATGTGATTTTGGTATGTCATGCACTAAGTGGTTCACACCATGCAGCTGGAACCTATGAAGGAGATAGAAAAGCTGGTTGGTGGGATGGACTAATTGGTGATGGAAAAGCTATAGATACAACAAAATATTTTGTAATATCAACTAATGTAATAGGCTCATGTTTTGGTAGCACTGGACCTATGAGTGATAACTATCCTAGTGATAAACCATATAGACTTAAATTTCCAGTTTTGACTATCAAAGATATGATAAAAGCTCAAAAACAGCTATTAAGTCATTTAGGAATATATCATCTAAAGGCTATAGTTGGTGGTTCTATGGGTGGTATGCAGGCGTTACAGTTTGCAGTTGATTATCCAAATTTTGCTGATAAGATTATCTCTCTAGCTTCGACATATGCCACTCAACCTTGGACTATTGCTTTTAACAAAGTAGCTATAGAAGCAATTAGAAGAGACCCTAGATTTAAAAATGGAGAGTATGAAAAGGATGCTTTTAAAGAAGATGGATTAGATGGACTAGCTATAGGTAGGATAGCTGGACATATCTCATATCTATCTCCTGATTCGATGAACAAAAAGTTTGGGCGAAACTATGTAAGCAATGATGGATTGTTTGAGCTATTTGGTAGATATGAGGTTGAGAGATATATGGAGTATAATACCGATAACTTCTCAAAGCTATTTGACCCTATGAGCTATCTATATATAGTAAAGGCTATCAATACATTTAATCTAAGTCGAGGGTATGACTCCTTATATGAGGCAATTTTGAGGATAAAAGCAAAAATGACTCTGATTTCATTTAAGAGTGATTATCTATTTTTCCCTCATGAGATGGAACATATACACAATATGATGAAAAGAAACAATCAACAGTGTGATTATCATGAGATAGATAGTGACTATGGACATGACGCATTTTTAGTAGAGATAGATAAATTTGAAAATATAGTAAAAAAGGCAATAGATGAAGAGTGATACATTTGAACAGAAATTGGAACTTTCAAAAGAGATACTAAATAAGTTACTAGACCCTAGCATTACATTAGAAGAGAGCATCAAGCTATATGAAGAGGGGCTAACTCATATCAAAGAGGCTCAAAAGATGATAGAAGAGGCAAAAGTCAAAATCCAGATTATAGAAAAAGAGAAACTAGACTCTAAAGAGGATGAGAACTAATAATGCAAGGTCTTACAATCGCAGCACTACAACTTCCTACTTTGGGTATGCAAGCAACCAAGTTAGATTTTTATCTAAGAAACGCTCATAGTAGGGGGGTTAAATTAGTTTTAATTGGTGAGTATGTTCTAAATCATTTTTTTAAAGAGCTTAGGCATATGCCTATTACAATGATAGAAGAGCAGAGTCAAAAGCATATAGAGCTTATCAAGAAGTATGCTACTGATTATGATTTAGTTTTTGTAGCACCTATTATAATAGTAAAAGATGGCAAATATCTAAAAAAGATTGTAAAGATAACTCCAAAATCTGTAAATTACTATGAACAGCAGATAGTTATGCCTTATGAGCATTGGAATGAAAAAGAGTTTTTTTCTAATCCTATTAAACCTCTGCACACTCCGATGATATTTAAACTCGATGGTTTTAAAATCATGGTTATTGGTGGCTTTGAGTTGCATTTTGATATATTTTGGGAAATTGTTTTAGAAAAAAAGATAGATTTGGTACTACTACCAACGGCTTCAACATTTGGTTCTCATAATAGATGGAGAGAGATTATTAAAACCAAAGCATTTCTGCATGGGTGTTATATTCTTAGAGCCAATAGATTAGGTGAATATAATGAAGATAGCATAAAATGGAAATTTTATGGTGATAGTATGCTAGTTGAACCCACAGGAGAGGTATATATGATGCTAGAGGATAGAGAGTCTATGCTTATAGAGACTATAGACAAAGATATTATCAATGAGCATCGTAAACAGTGGGGTTTTGAAAAAGAGCTCAGAATAAGAAAAAAACTTTCATAAAAAAAAATATAAACATAAAATAATATAAATATAAATCAATATTACTAGTTTATATATATAAAAAAAAATTTATTTGAATAAACTCTAACTTTTTTCATTAACTTTTAATTTACCTTAATCGTTAACATGTTACAATCTATTAAAAATATAAAGGGAATAGGCAATATGAATAATGATTTAATGAAAATTGTTGAAGAGACTAAAAAACTAAAAGTAATGGTGTTAGAGGATGACCAAGAGACAAATGATTTAATGTGTACAACATTAAAGAATTTCTTTGCAGAGGTTTACTCAGCATTGGATGGAGAAACAGCACTAGAATTATACGAGAGATATCAGCCTGATATTATTTTTGTTGATATTATCCTACCAGGGAAAAGTGGTTTAGATATCGCAAAAGAGATTAGAGATATCAATCCAAAACAGATGATAGTAATCGTATCAGCAAGTGATGATATGGGTAATATCTCTGAAGCTGTAAAAATTGGTGTTAATAATTTCATTAGAAAACCAATTAATACAGATAAGATGATTGATGTACTAAAAGATATCGTGACAGATATTAAAAAACAGAAAAAGAATAGAACAAAAATATTTTCTATTACTCTACCACTTGATTTGTATGAGCAAGTCGATACAGATGCAAAGAGTGAGAGTATCTCTAAAAATGCTATGATTATTAGAGCATTAAAACATTTTTATAATCTATAATATAAATATAAAGGGCAATCTAAACTGTTGCCCATCTCTATATTCTAACGCATAAATACCAAGATTATACTATTCTTTTGTTACAATTTTTCTTTTATTAGAAAAAGGATTACAGTTGAATAGAGAAGATTATTTAATAAATAAATTAAGTTCTAGCTACATAGGGGATGATGGAGCTATAGTTGGTGATAAGATTTATAGTATGGATGCCTTTTTTGAAGGTGTTCATTTTAAACGAGAGTGGATGAGTCTGACTCAAATCGCTAGAAAAGCCATGCTTGTCAATATCTCAGATGCCATAGCTATGAGTGCTAAGCCTATATATGCACTAGTAACCCTATCCTTACCCAAAGATATAACCAAAAAAGATATAGATGAAATATTAAGCTCTCTTTATAATACAGCCAATGAATTTGGATGTGAGATTATTGGTGGAGACACTATAGCAGGAGAGCGACTTGATTTTACTATCACTATAATATCACATTCAGATAATCCACTAACAAGAAAAGGTCTAAAAGAGGGTGATTTATTGGGATATACAGGAATTTTAGGAGAGAGTAAAAGAGATTTAAATAGACTATTAGATGGTAAAAAAGTCTCTCCTAACTCCAGATTTATAGAACCTATCCTAAGAGATAAATTTATAGAACTATCAAGACCATATCTAAGCGTAGGGATGGATATTAGTGATGGGTTATATTGTGATACCAATAAGCTTTTGGATTATAATAGAGTAGGGTTTGAGCCATTAATTGATATAGATGATAGTATTGGGAGTAGTGGAGAGGAGTATGAGATGCTAATTGGCTTTCAATCTGATAAATTAGATACTATTTTAGAAATAGCAAAAGAGATAGATTTAGAGTTGACTATATTTGCTAAAGTTCAAAATAACAGTAGAAGGTTTAACTGTATAAATCATCATAATTGATTTGTGGAGAAGATATCTCTACATTGGATGTAGAGATATCTATTTTTTATCTAGTAATAGATATATCGTTAGGATGTTCTTTGTCTATGAGTGTATCTTTAAATTTGTCACCATTGATGGCTTTTGCATTATCCATCAAAACAGGAACAAATAGAAGTGATACAAATACAGCCGCAACAGTTCCAGAGATAAGTGCAACTCCTAGACCACCAAATATAGGGTCACTAGCTAGTAGTGCAGAACCTAATATAATAGCTACAGCTGTTAGCATAATAGGTTTGGCTCTAGTTGCAGCCGCTACGGCTATAGCCTCTTTTTTCTCCATACCATGTTCTCCCATTAAACTCATAGCAAAATCTATAAGTAATAGTGAGTTTCTAGAACTAATACCCATTAGAGCAATAAATCCAATCAGGGAAGTAGCTGTTAGGAAGAATGTCTGCTCTGTTACCAAGTCAGCAACCCAATGCCCCACAATAACTCCAATAAGAGATAAGAATGAACCAATAAGAATAATTCCACTAATACTAAAGCTCTTGTAATAGATAACTAACAAGAAAAATATAAGAACTAGTGCCGCAATAAATGCAGCTCCAAGGTCTCTAAATGTATCTAGTGTAACTTTCATCTCTCCATCCCATCTTAGTAGGAATTTTTCTCCAGTTTTCTTATTTGTAAGATATAAATCAAACATATATGTTGAAAATTTTGCTTTTTCTATTATATAATCTTTTGAGAAATGTTCTATCATCTTTTCTCTTGCATCAAGTAGTGGATAAACCTGAGAGACCATATCTGTTTCAGCTATGACATTTATTACTCTTTTTAAATCTTTGTGCATAATCATAGGTTCAGATTTAACTTTTTTGATATCTACTACCTCATTTAGTGGAACCATCATACCTTTTTGGTTCATAAGGTTTAGAGATGTTATTTTTGAACGAATAGCATCTTCACTACTATCTTTTAATCTTTTTGTTTTTTCACTAAGTATTAAAAATATAGGAATTTGGTCTGAGTGATTTTCAGAGTTTTTAGTAGCAATAACCATTCCTTCAAATGCCAAATAAAAAATATTATTAATTTGCTTGATAGATAAACCACTTCTGGAGACTTTATCTATATTTGGAATTAGTTTATACTCCTCATAAATATCATCAGCCATTACATCTATATCAACTAATCCTTCTGTTTTAGATAAGATATTTGCAACCTCTACAGAGATTTTTCTACTCTCTGGAATACTGTCTCCTTGAACCTCTACAACTATTGATGCTAAGGTAGGAGGTCCAGATGGTTGTTCAATCAATTTAATACTTGTACCTTTGACTATATCTTTACACTCTTTGTTTATAATCGGTCTAAGTCTTTGAGTCATTAAAAATGAAGGTTCATCTCTTGTATGTTTATCTGTAAGGTTTACAGATATCTCTGCAACATTTTCACTTCTTTTCATACTAGCACCTTTAACCAAACCAGCATAATCAAGAGGAATTCCTTGACCATAGAAGATAGACATGTTTTTAATCTCTTTTTCTTTAGTTAAGATATTTGTAATACAGCTTGTAACCTGTTTAGTTTGCTCTATAGAGCTACCAGTTGGCGTATCTACATATATAGAATATGTATTATCACTTTTTCCTGGTAACATTTTTGCTAAAACTAGTTTACTTGGAAACATTAATAGTGACGCAAAAAAAGCAATAGCTGTCAAGATAATTACTAAAGTTTTCTTGATTTTACTTTTTAATATATTATGAATAAATCTTTCAAATTTCTTCATTAACTCCCCCTCTTATCGTCTTTTGTGTTTGTATCTTGATGTTTGTGTGTTGGTTTTTTTAAAAGTTTTAGACTAAGATAAGGTGTAAATATATAAGCAACAACCAAAGATGCAAATAGTGCAACTGGTACATTTAGAGGTATTGGTTTCATAAATGAACCCATCATACCACCAACAAATGCCATAGGTACCATAGTCATAATAATAGCCAAAGTTGCTATATTAGTAGGTGCTCCAACTTCATCTGTAGCTTCAACTAGTATCTCCTCCATACTTTTGTCATCAATATCATGTGCATGAAGATGACGGTGTATATTTTCTATAACAATAATAGCCGCATCAACTAATAGTCCAAGTGAAAGCAGGAATGCAAATAGAGTAATTCTATTCATAGTCTGTCCTGTAACATAGGCAATAAATAGTGTAATAGCCAAAATAGCAGGAACTGTAAATGTAACAATTAAAGATTCTCTCCAACCAAGTGCAAATACAAGCATAAGAGCAATAATTAAGATAGTGATTTCTAAGTGGTGCATAAGTTCATTAACAGCCTCATTTGCTCTCTCTCCATAATCTCTAGTGATTATATATCCTATTCCATCTTTTTCAAATTCACTCTCATACTCTTTTAACATCTCTTCAACATCTTGTGCTACAAATACAGCATTTGTTCCAGCCAATTTTGCAATAGTTAGAGTAACTTGTGGTATCTCTTCTTTAAAAGGATTTGTGATATTATTGTCCTCTCTAGCTATTAATCCTACATCTTGAAAATTTTGAATATCTATGCCATCTTCAACTTTGGCAACATCTTTTAGATAGATAGGTGAACCCATATAGTTCGCTACCATAATATTTTTGACATCTTCTACACTTTCTATTGCATTAGCAATTCCAAATATAGTTAGCTTGTTATCTTTGGTTCTTCCTTTTACATTAGGAACATTGACAGCTAATGATTGAACAGCCATCATGATTTGTCCCATTGATAGATGATATGCTGATAATTTTCTCATATCAACTTCTATATTGTATTGCTCTTTATGGTCACCTTTTAGGGTTGTTTTTGCTACATTTTCTATAGCATTGATTTTTTGTTGTAGTTTCTTTATTTTTTCTACAAATTGAGCAGTTGTAAGTTTTGAGTTCTCTTTTTTATAGAGAGCTAGTGTAATAATAGGGACATCAATATCTATATCAAAAGGTTTTATGAGAGGTTCCATAACACCTTTTGGCATTTTGTCTTTGTTTTGCATAACTTTATCGTAAAGTTTTAAGTTAGAATCTTCTCTATTCTCTCCGATATAGTACATAACATTTACAATACCAACATTATCCATAGACATACCATAAATATGTTCAATCCCTTTGATTTCTCTCAGTTTTCTCTCTAGTGGATTTACTATAATATTTTCAATTTCAGCAGGAGTGGCCCCTGGCATAGCTACAATTATAGCACCACCAGAGATTGCTATTTGTGGGTCTTCTTCTCTTGGCATTGTTGTTAATGCTATCCAACCAAGTGCTAGTAGTACTATCCCTAAAACAGCTGTTAGAGGATTTTTTAAAAATCCAAGAGCTAGTTTACCTGCTATATCTTTTACCTTGTATGGTTTCTTATTTGCCATATTTACCCCTCTATAATATGAACATTAGTGTACATACCTGGATATACAGATTTACCTTTGGTATCAAAACGAATTTTCATTTTAAATTTATGAGTCATAGGGTTTGAGTTTGGAATAATAGAGTATATGGTTCCTTTTGTTACAAGGTCAATAGATGGTATGTTTATATCAACTTTTTTCCCTATTTTCATATATTTTATATCTTTTTCTGAAATCTCTACAATGACACTAAGCTTACTAAGGTCAGTTAGAATTACCCCTGGCATACCAGGAATTGCCATCTCTCCTTCATTTAGTCTTTTAGCAATAATTACACCATTGTTTGGAGCTTTTAGTTTGAGGTAGTTATATTGGTTCATTACCTCCTCTTTCATAGCTTTTGCTTGTTCCACTTGCTTTTCTGAAATTTTTACCATATCTTTTAAATTTTTGGCACCTAGTTGTAGGTTTTCAAGTTCATATTTTGATACCATACCTTTTTTATAAAGTCTTTTGTATCTACCTAAATTTAAAAGAACATTATTGTATTGATTTTTATTCATCTGTAGTGCTAGTTGAGCTTGTGAAATTCCAAGTTCTACCTGCTCTTTTTTTGCATCAATCTCTTTTGAGTCAATCTCATAGAGTAGTTGACCTTTTTTAACAATCTCTCCCTCACTTACAAGCATCTTTTTAACGATACCCATATACCTACTTGTAATCATCTTTTGATTATCTGAAATAACAGAACCACTTAAATTTAACTCAATAGCACTTAGTGAACTAACTGCCAATATCAACAATAGTGTTAATCTCTTCATATGTTTTCTCCCTCATTAATAATACTTTTTAGTTCAAATACCTTTGTATTTCTAGCATTTTTAGCTGTAAGAAGCTTTAGTAAAACCTCTAACTCCTTTGATTGTTTGATAAGAACATCAGATATAGATTTGACTCCCTCCTTGTATTGCTCTTTATAATTTTCATATACTTTTTGAGCAAATTCTAGTTGTTTTTCTAAGCTTTGTATATCAGCTTCTTTGCTTTTTATTTCAGTTAAAGTTTTTTTAACTTTTAGATATATACCTTTTTTAGCTAGGTTAACTTGTTCTTGAACCTTTAATCTTTCTACTTTGGCTTTTTCTAAATTACTTTTATCTATATTTCCATTAAAGATATTCCATTTAGCCTGAACACCGAAAGTATAAGAGTCTTTGTCAAAAAATTCATTAAATGGTTTGTCGTCAGCACTACTATACTCTGCAAATCCTCCTACCTCTGGAAGAAAAGAAGATTTGTTCAATCTGACATTCATATCTGTAATTTTTGAGCCTAATTTAGCTTTTTGTATATCTATGTTGTTTTCTTGTATCTTTTCTTTTTCTATATTTGGTATAGGAGGAGTATTATCAATAGTTTGAATAGATGTTACATCTTGATTTATTAAAAAAGATAGATATTGATAGGCAAGTTTTCTATTGAACTCTGCTTGATTTAGCATACTTTGAGCTTCTGCTTTTCTAGCTTGAACTTCTAGCTGGTCAACCTCTTTGGCATAACCTTCCTCTCTCATACTAGCAACAATCTCTTCTAGTCTATCTATATTAGATATAATACTGCTAAGATTTGTAACATACTCATCAACTAACGATATATCATAAAAGGTTTTTGTTGTTTGAAATATCTTCTCATTGAGCAGTTTTTTAGTATCAAGTTTGCTCATGACCTCCAAAGCTTTTGTTATTTTTCTATACTGTTGAAGTTTCCCACCTGTATATATTGGAGTCATATATGTAAACTTTGTTTGAAAGTGATTTCTAGCATCTGGATTATTTAGCTCATCTGGTGGTTTATTATACATATTGTTACATGCTGTCATATCTCCCTGTTGACATGCACCCATATTGTTCATAAACTCTTCAGCACCAAAATCTCCAAAATCAGCCTCTCTACTCTCTAATTTGAAGCCAAATACATTTCCTGCACTATTTGAGCGAACTGCTTGAAATGTAACATCTGCTTTTCCATAAGCGTAACCCTTTGCTACATTGGCTTCATACTCCTTAATCTGCTCATTAAATTTAGAAATTTTCAATTCTAAATTATCTTTTTTCATCAACTCTAATGCCTGGTCGAGCGATAGGTTTTCAAGACCTTGATTTGGTTCTTCTGCTTGTGCCATACTTTGTGACATCAGCAGAAGTATAAAAAATACTAAAGATTTTTTTATACCCATTATTTTCCTTTGTATCAATTTTATCGAATTTTACACTATTTTTGTAAAAAACGCTATTAAAAATGATTATACCTATATTTATTGGTTGAAAAATTAATTTTGATTTTAATTATAAAAAAAAATGTAATAAAGTGTAGATTTTTATCAAAAATACTCACCATAAATTATGATAAGTATTTTGTTTGTTTATGTATTATTTAGATGTTTACAAATGAGACACTAATACATGTCTCTAGGTTATTAAGTTCCTCTAAAAGCTCTTTTGTAACCTCTCCATCAACCTTTACAACGGCTAATGCTTGAGCATTTTTGTCTCTTCCTAGTCTAAAGTCAGAGATATTTAGATGATGACTAGAGATAATGGTTCCCACATCACCAATAACTCCAGGTACATCTGTATTTCTAAATAGAATCATCTTACCTTTTGGTTCAAGGTCGAGTGAGTATCCATCAATCTCGATAATTCTCTGAGCATTATCACCAAGTACTGTACCACTAATTGTAAAAATAGAGTTTGTTGTTGTGAGCCTGATAGTGATTTTGTTAGATAATCCAGAGTTATTTGCCTGTTTGTCCTTTTCTATCTCTATACCTATGTCGTTTGCTACAAATTCAGCATTTACATAATTTACAGACTCTTCAAGAGACTCTTTTAATATACCAACAGTAGCAAATGTAGTTAGAGAGTCAATATAATCTGATACCTCACCTTCTGTGATGATTTTGATTTTCTTGATTTGTTCTCTAGTTGCTTGAGATGACATATGTCCCATCTTTTGAATAAGTTCAAGATATGGTTTAAGAAACTCAGGTAAATCACTCTCTTTTATTGGTAGATTAAGAGCATTTGGATAAGCTATCCCTTTTGCACTTGCTATAGCATTTTCTGCTGCTTGGATAGCAATATTTTGTTGAGACTCTTTTGTATTTGCTCCAAGGTGAGGTGTAACTGTTACATTATCTAAATCTAACAGTGGATGAGAGGTAGCTGGTTCTTTATTGAATACATCAATTCCTGCCATAGCTATTTTGCCACTCTTTAGACCGTCTACTAGAGCATCCTCATCATAAAGCCCACCTCTAGCACAGTTGATTAGGATTACTCCATCTTTCATTTTCGCTATCTCTTTGGCACCAATCATACCGATTGTCTCTTGGTTTTTTGGTGTATGGATTGTAATGATATCACATGCTAAGATGTCATCAAAATTTTTTGTATATCCAATATCAAGGTCTGTAGCTTTACAAGGATTGATATATGGGTCATATGTTATTATATCCATCTCAAAAGCTTTGGCTCTTTTTCCTACTCTTGAACCGATATTACCAAAACCTATTATTCCTAATTTTTTATCTTTGAGTTCAGTTCCATACCAATCTTGTCTTCTCCATACTCTATCTTGTTTTAGGTTATTGTGAGCATAAGGAAATTGGCGTACACATGATAGCATATGAGCCATAGTAAGCTCAACAGCAGCAATAGTATTAGCAGTTGGAACATTCATAACTACAATACCTTTTTTGCTACATCCATCTATATCAACATTATCAACACCGACACCAGCTCGGACAATAGCTTTTATATTTTTAGCATGGTCTAAAAAAAACTGGTCAACATCAGTCGAAGAGCGAGTAATAGCAACATCAGCTTTTGGAATAATCTCTGTTATGAGTTTATCTTTAGGCTCATCAGCGGCATTAATTAGATTTATTTGGGAATCATTTGCGAGTATATCCAACCCTTTTTGGTGGATATGATCGCAAACTACAATAGTAAGTTTAGGCATTTTGTTATTGAAACCTTATTTTTTTAGTTGTTCTTTTAGTATATCGCCAAGAGTCATACTATCATCTTGTGCTTCATTTAATTGTTCAAGAGCTTCTCTCTCTTCTTGTCTCTCTAATCTTCTTACTGATACTCTAATTCTGTCATTTTTTGCATCAATAAAAGAGATAACAGCTCTGATTTTTTGACCTTTTTCAATCTCGTCAACTTTAAGAGGACCTAGGTCATCTAGTCTTAGAAGTGCATCAACACCATCTTCAAGTGAGATAAAGATACCAAAATCTTTTTTATCTTTTACTATACCCTCTACGATATCACCATTTTTATGATTTTTTGCAAATTTAGTAATAGGAGACTCTTCTAGTGCTTTTTTGCTTAGAGATACTTTACCATTTGCTTTATCGATTTTGATGATTTTAACTTCAACTTCATCACCTTTTTTGAGCACATCTTTTGCATTAACAGATTTATCCCAAGAAATCTCTTGATTGTGAAGTAGTCCTTCAACAGCACCTATTTTTACAAATGCACCAAAATCAGTAATAGATGATACTGTACCAGTAATAACATCTCCAACTCTATTTGCTGATGCAAATTGCTCTATTGGTTTAGGCAATAGTGTTTTTCTACTTACTCTAAGTCTTCTTTGGGCTTTATCTATTTCGATAATCTCAACATCTATCTTTTGACCAATCTCAATATAATCTTTTGGATGTTTTACATTTTTATCCCAAGATATTTCAGATACATGTAAAAATGCTTCAAGGTCTTCACCCAAATCAACAAATGCACCATATGGTTCAATATTTGAGACAGTTACGCTTACAGTATCTCCTGTTCTTAGAGTTGAGTCTATATCTTTCCATGGGTCAGTTGTAGCATCTTTGATTGATAGAGATAGGTGTCTCTTTTTCTTATCATAATCAATAGCAATTACATTTACTTCATCACCCTCTTTGTAGTATTTTGCAGGGTTAACTGGACCTTTGTGAGAGATTTGAGAGTAGTGAACTAAACCATCCATACCACCAACATCTACAAACATACCATATGATGTAATCTTTTTGATAACTCCAAGAACTACAGCTCTGTTTTCTAATAACTTATCAACAATCTCTTGAGTTTCTGCTTTTTCTCTTTCGATTAGCTCTTTTCTTGATACGATTACGCTACCTTTTTCTTTGTCAACTTTGACAATAAGAGCTTTTACTTTTTTACCAATTGGATTTATTTTGTGAGAAATATATGAGAGTGTTCTTGGCATAAAGAACTCTAATCCTGATACATCAACAACAAATCCACCTTTGTTTTTCTTGGTAATTTCACCTTCGATAATATACTCTTCTTCGTCGTCATACTCTTCAATAAATTCAGCAAGAGCAGCTCTCTTTTCAGCCAACTCATAAGAGATATTTGGTCTCTCCCCTCTAAAACCAGTGATAACTACAGGGATAGTATCACCCTCTTTGAACATAATCTCACCATCTTCATCTCTGATTTGGTCAAGTGACATAATCGCTTCATTTTTTCGACCTACATCAACTACTACTTGATTATCATCTTCATCTATTCTTACAATAACACCATCAACTAAATCACTACTTGAATCTGACTTCTTAAACGACTCCTCGAGCATCGCTCCAAAGTCAACATCTTCTACTTCGATATCTTCGAATTTCATACTTACTAATCCTTGCCTAGCCTAATTTTGGGCTAATTATACCCTATTTTTTTTAATAGCAAATTATTTTAGAGATTGCTATTGAACTCTTTTATTTTATTTATAACATTTTGTACTATCCAGTCAGGTGTAGAGGCACCAGCTGATATACCACAAAGCTTTTTATTCTCAAACCACTCTTTTTGAAGCTCACTCTCATTTTCAATTAGATAACTATCACTACATCCACGACTAGCTATGCTATGAAGTTGTTTTGTATTTGAAGAGTGTTTACCACCTATTACTATCATAACATCAGCCTCTTTTGCTAACTCTTCTGCGGCATCTTGATTTTCAAATGTTGCGTTACATATTGTATTAAATACTCTGACTTCTTTATGTTTTAAAATTAGTGCATTTACAATTTTTAGAAAATCTTCAGGTTTTCTAGTGGTTTGAGCTACTACTGCTACTTTGCTTCTAAGTGGTAAATCCTCTAACTCTTTTTCATCCAAAACAATAAATGCCTCTTCTCCATCTGCATAGCTTACTACACCTTTTATTTCAGGATGGTTTCTATCTCCAAATATTACAACTGAGTAACCATTACCACTCATTTTTTCTACTATCTGTTGAGGTTTTGTTACATATGGGCATGTTGCATCTATGACTTTGTTTTCTTGCTCTTTTAAAACTTTGAGTTCATCTTTTGGAATACCATGAGTTCTGATTACAACAGTATCACCTTTTTTAACATCATCAAGACCCTCTGCTAGACCTATATTAAATCCCTCTTTTAGACGATTAATCTCATCTTTATTATGTATAAGTGGACCATATGTTAGACTATTTTCATGTTTTTGAGCTATATCTATAGCTCTTTTGACTCCATAACAAAACCCATAACTTGAAGCTAATTTAATCTCCATTACTCTATCTCCGTAATATCTTTTAGTATATCAAAAAAGTTTGGAAAAGATGTATCAATACAATCTATATCTTTTATCCTCATACCACAAAGTACTCCAGCTATTGCAAAGCTCATAGCAACTCTATGGTCTCCATAACTATCTATCGTAGCCTCTTGTAGCTCTCCACCTATAATCTCATATCCATCTGGATGTTCAACTGTTTTTATATTACAGCTATTTAGACCCTCTAATATAGTTGATATTCTATCGCTCTCTTTTACTCTTAGCTCTTTGGCATTTTTGATTATGCTAGTTCCATTAGCTACTGCCATAGCTATAGATAGAGCAGGGAGTTCATCAATAAGCCAAGCTATATTTTTATCAACTCTGATGGCTTTTAGCTTTCCATTATATCTAATAGTGATATCACCTATAGGTTCATATATATTCTCTTTTTCTATAAATTCAATATCAGCACCCATCTCTTTTAGAACTTTGTAAGCCTCAATTCTAGTAGGGTTTAGTGTTACATTTTTAATAGTAACTTTACTATTAGGTACAATAGCAGCCACAACAGCAAAGAAAAATCCACTAGATGGGTCAGCAGGTACTGTTATGTTTAGAGGTTTTAGAGGTTTTTTTATAGGTTCAATCTCTATCCAACCATTTGCTAGAGTTGAGATATTTGCACCCATGCCTCTTAGCATTCTCTCTGTATGGTCTCTTGAGAGTAAATTTTCTCTATAGTAGCTTTTACTATATGCTTGAAGACCTGCTAAAATTAGTGCTGATTTTATTTGTGCTGAATCTATAGGAGATAGATATCTAAATGGTTTTAGTTTTCCTCCTCTAATAGCTAGTGGAGCCAAGTTACCATGCTCTCTTCCATCTATTTTAGCACCTATTTCTCTAAGTGGAGTTACTACTCTTTTCATAGGTCTTGCTCTTAGATACTTATCTCCTGTCAAGATAAACAGTCCATCAAATCCAGATAGTAGCCCTGCATATAGTCGCATTGCTGTTCCTGCATTACCACAATCCAAAATATTTTCAGGCTCTTTTATTCTCTTTGGAGGAGTTATTGTCACCTCTGCACCATCTCTCTCTATTTTGGCACCAAGTTGCTCTGCTATAGATAGAGATGCTAAAGTATCTTCACCCAAAAGAAAATTTTTGATAGTTGAAGTTTTGTCACTTAATAGAGAGAACATCGCACATCTATGTGATATAGATTTATCAGGTGCTATACTCTTACACTCTAAATCAAATGATTTAGAGTATTTTGATATTTTTACAAACTTCATCTTAATGTTGCACCATATTGTTCTTGTAGAGTATTAATTATTTTATTTACAGTCTCTTCTATATCTTTATCCTCTAGTGTACCATTTTGAGATTGGATAAATAGACGGATTGTTAAACTCTTTTGTTCTTTTAGTGTTTCATCTTCATATACATCTATAGGATAGAACTTTTTAAGTAGAGGTAAATCTATCTGTTTTATAGCCATAGCTACTTGATTATATGGTAAGTTTTTATCTATAACTAGACTCAAATCTTTGTAAACACCTTGGAATTTTGATATAGGTTTAGCATTAATATGTTTTGGAATTAGAGCATCAAATGATATCTCTGCAATAAAGGATGTAGGTAAATCAAACTCCTCTGCTACTGTTGGGTGTAGCTTTGAGATAAAACCAGATACCTCATTATCTATAATAATCTCAGCACTCTGATATGGGTGAGTTAGAGCATTTTGTTCTACTCCTGCTCTAAGCTCAAAATCTCCAATAATAGATGATAGCTTTTTTGTAAAAGTTTCAAAATCAATAGGGTTTGGTTTTCCACTATTTGTTACATTCTCTCCCTCTTTTTGACCAGAGAAAATAAGAGATAAAACCTCTTTTTCTTCTCTATTTTGATTAAATATAGTTCCAATCTCAAATAGAGCTATTGATTTTTTTGAGTAGCTCACATTTCTTTTTACTGCATTTAGTAGATTGATTAGTATAGTGGTTCTTAGAGTATTCAAATCCTCTGTAATAGGATTGATAATATCCAACTCCTCTTTTACTATAGGGAACTGATACTTCTCTAGTAGAGATTTATCTGTAAAAGCATAAGATATAGACTCATAAAAAGAGGCTGATACGGCTCTTTGTCTTATATCTTTTTTTGCATAGTAACGATTTAGTGTCTCATTGACTCTTGGAGCTTCTGTAAATTTTAGAGGTTTTGATTCTATATTATTGATACCTATTATACGAACTATCTCTTCAGCTATATCTTGAATATTCTCTATATCATGTCTAAATTTGGGAACAGTAACACCAAAAGCATCCTCAGCTGAACTTTGAACTCTAAATCCAAGTCCTGTTAATATATTTAATATTTTTGATTTATCGATACTTTTACCAATAATATTTGATATTTCTTTATCATTTACAGTGATAACCTTCTCTTCACTCTCATCGTCTAAACTAATAACACCATCAAAAAAGTTACACTCATTATACTGTTCTAATAGATATGTTAGATATTTAATCCCAATAGATAAATCAGGTTCACTTCCTCGTGAGGTGTTGTAGTATAGTTCATCAGTCTCTAGCTCTTTATCTGCTATAGCATTAGTTAATATAACAGGATTGATATAACTAGCCTCAAATAGTACCTTGGTGGCATCATCATAAGCTACGGCTTCACTGTTATGGTTTATACCCAATATTGATAACTCTTTGCCATTTGCTTGTATATATGTGATATTCTCTTTTGTAACTGTAGAGATTGTTATCTTCTCATCCTCTTCAACTAATATATCAGATACATCATAAGCACGAAGAATTACTCCTGTAGTATGAATAGTATATTTTACTATATTTTGTAGATGGCTTGATTGCAAAGCATCTATAAAAGCAAGTCGAAGAGATATAATCAAAGATGTATGTAGTCCATTTATATCAGCCATAGTATATTTCAATGCACCCATAATAGGACCATCACTCTTTAGCTCTGCTACTCTAGCCAATCCAATTTTGATTTTGTCATTATTTTCATACTCTAAATTATTTAGAGGAATATCTAGCTTTGCACTGAGGTCTCTAGCAACTCCATGGATACTTAGACAGTCACCTCTATTTGCAGTAAGCTCTAATTCTATAACAGTATCAGCAACTTTTGGATACTCATTTAGCTCTTTTCCTACAACAAGCTCACCGATACTATCATCTAGTATCATAATCCCATCGCCAATATTTGGTAGTCCAAGTTCACTAGCTGAACAGACCATACCATTACTCTCAACACCACGAAGTTTTGTAGGTTTGATTTCAAAATTATCTCCAAGCTTTGCTCCAATAGTAGCAACTGCTACAAATTCAGCATCAACTACATTAGAAGCTCCACAGACAATCTGTAGAGTCTCACTTCCTACATCAATCTGACATAGACTTAATTTGTCTGCATCAGGATGTTTTTGACATGAGACAATCTTTCCTACAACAACTTTTGATGGGATAGAGTATGTTTTTATGCTATCTACCTCTAGCCCGATATCATTAAAAGTCTCGTAAAGTTTCTCATTACTCACTTCACTTATATCTATAAAATTATTTAACCAAGTTCTAGTAACTATCATCTAAACTGCTCCAATAGTCTTGTATCTCCCTCAAATAGCATTCTAAGGTCAGGAATTTTGTGTAACAACATTGCAAATCTCTCAACACCTAAACCAAATGCGTAACCACTCACATCTTTGTATTCCACTGCATCAAATACATTAGGGTCAACAATACCACAACCTAGTACCTCTAACCAACCTGTATGTGAACATACTCTACATCCATCACCACTACAGAAGATACAAGAGATATCAACCTCAGCAGATGGTTCTGTAAATGGGAAAAAGCTAGGTCTAAATCTAACCTCTACATCTCCAAACATATAGACTAAAAAGTCTGATAGTATAGATTTCAGATTTGCAAAGCTCACTTCACCTTTATCTTGAACCACTAATCCCTCTACTTGATGGAACATAGGAGTGTGAGTCAAGTCATAATCTTTTCTAAAAACAGCCCCAGGTGCTATCATCCTAATAGGAGGTTTTTGTTTTAGCATAGTTCTAATCTGTACAGGTGATGTATGAGTTCTTAGCACTCCACCATCTTTACAGAAAAAAGTATCTTGCATATCTCTAGCTGGGTGGTTTTTTGGCAGGTTTAGTGCCTCAAAATTGTGAAAATCATCTTCTATTTTTGGACCATCCTCTACAGAGAAATTTAGAGCCACAAAGTAGTCAATAATCTTATCCATAGTCTCCATCACTGGATGCAAAGCACCTTTTGTCTCTAGGTTACTATACAAAGATACATCAATAGCCTCTGATTTGAGTAGTTTTTCTATCTCTTCTTGTTTTAGGGTCTCATAGATTTCATCATAAAGTTTCTGTAGATAACTCTTTTTTTTATTTAGACCCTCAGCAAAGGCTTTTTTTTCTGGTCCTGGTATATCTTTGAGTTTTGCAAACTCTTTAGCCAATGCTCCCTTTTTACCAAAAATCTCAATACGAATTTTTTCTAACTCCTCAAGCGATTTTGCTTGGGATATTTTTTCTTCTAACTGTTTCAAAATAGCCTCTATTCAATTATCTTATAATTTGTGAGATTTTATCTAAAATATACTAAATAGTGGGATGGAATGTGTTATAATCTTGCAATATTTTTTACCCAAGGAGAAACAATGTGTATTTTTTGTAAGATAGCTAACGATGAAATTCCAAGTAATAAAGTTTTAGAAAATGATGAGTTTGTAGCTTTTCATGATATGTATCCAAAGGCACCTGTGCATATTTTGATTATCCCAAAAGAGCATGTGGATTGTTTTCAAGAGGTATCTGCCCAGACTATGGCAAAGATGACACCATTTATCCAAGAGGTTGCTACAACTATAGGTGTGGACAAAAGTGGATATAGACTTATAACAAATAATGGTGATGATGGTGGTCAAGAGATAAAACATCTACATTTTCATCTACTAGGTGGTGGAAAGCTCAAATTTGAACATCTAACAGATGAAACACACAAGTCAATATAAGGAATATAATGAATTTAGAGCAGTTAGACAAAGAGTTTGTACTTCAAACTTATGCAAGAGATTATACAAATTTTACTCATGGAGAGGGTTCGACTCTCTTTGATGAGAATGGAGTTGATTATATAGATTTTGCTTCAGGAATAGCAGTCAATAGTGTAGGACACAATAACCCAACACTAGTTAATGCTATCTGTGAACAGGCAAAAAAGATTATACATATATCCAATCTTCAAGTAATAGAACCACAAGCCAAGTTAGCCGAGCAGATTTGTAAGCTTAGTAACTATAATGGAGCTATATTTTTTGCAAACTCTGGAGCTGAAGCTAATGAGGGTGCTATTAAAATAGCTAGAAAATATGGAGAGACTCAGTTTGATAAAAAGAGATACAAAGTAATCACACTAGAACACTCTTTTCATGGAAGAACTATTACAACAGTAAAAGCAACAGGTCAAGAGAGTTTTCATACTCCAAGCTTCTCTCCATATCCTGATGGTTTTTCTTATGTCAATAGTATAGGTGATATATATAACTCTATTGATGATGAGACTGTAGCTGTACTTATAGAGCTAGTACAAGGTGAGGGTGGAGTACAACCATTTGATAAAGATGAGGTACAAAAGTTAGCCTCATTTTTAAAAGAGCAAAAAGTTTTACTAATTGTTGATGAGGTTCAAACAGGTATCTATAGAACAGGTGAGATGTTAGCAAGTAACCTTTATGAGATAGAACCAGATATTATCACTATGGCAAAAGGTCTAGGTGGTGGTGTGCCTATCGGTGCTGTTATGACAAAACATAAAGATATATTAACTGCAGGAGACCATGGAAGTACCTTTGGAGGTAACTATCTAAGCACTAGAGCTGGTCTAGCTGTTTTGGAGGTTTTGAGTGATTTATATGATAGTGGAAGATTGCATGAGACACTACTATATTTTGAGACAAAACTAAAAGATATAGCCAATAGATATAGCAATCTATTTGACAAAGAGGTTGGTTTAGGACTTATGAGAGGGCTTAGAGCAAAAGATGCAGATATAGTATCATCTGTTATGAAAAACTCTATGGCTCAAAGAGTTATAGTACTAAAAGCAGGTCGAAATACTGTGAGATTTTTGCCATCACTGACTATTACAAAAGAGGAGATAGATGAGGGGTTTAAACGGTTTGAAAAAGCTATTTCTACTATCTAGTATCACTATATATCTGTCAGCTTCTAATGAGTTAGTAGATGTCCTATCAGATAACCAAAGTAAGCTAATCGATGCTCAAAAAAAGCAGGTAGAGGTAGAGGCATCCAAGCTAGAGAAATCATGGATAAATCCTATAAGATTACAGTACTCAAAGAGCTACTCCACGCAATTGGATAAGACTACAGATACAGGGCAGTTTGTGATATCTGTTGACCAACCTATCTTTAAGATGGGTGGAATATGGGAAGCCGTCAAGTATGCAAAAGCATTGGGTAGTGCTAACAAAATAGATATAGAGTTAAAAAGAAGAGCTTTGATAACTCAAGCTTTGGGGATACTTTTTAATCTCAAAAAGTTAAATCTACAGATAAGAAAGCTGGAGTTTTTAATAAAAAATGATGAGCTAGATATCTTGATACAAAAAGAGAGTTATGAGGCTGGTTTGTCAAATAGAACTCTATATGATAGAGCTTTGTTAAAAAGAAACCAAGATATAACCTCAAAGCTAGAACTAGAGCTACAGATAACCAAACTCAAAAATGATTTTGCTCTGCTTAGTGATAGAGACCCAAGAGAGATTAGTCTGCCAAATTTTGGTATGATAGACAAAACTAGATATGAGAACAATCAGCTAGAGGTTCAAAGAGATAAATTCAAAGTAGAAGAGAAAAGACACAACAAATATATGACATGGACAAAGTATCTACCAGAGGTCTCAGTCACAGGTAGATATATAGATGAGGACAAAAACCCACTATTTGCAAGTGCCGATATAAAAACAAAATATTACACATATGGATTTAGGGTATCTATGCCTATAAATATAAACTCATTTAGAGATATAGAGTCATCTAAAATAGATTATCTAAATGCCAAAATTTCACTAGATGAGCAGAAAAAAAAGGTAGCCAATGAGTATAATCTAGTTAAAAAAAAGCTAGAGATTATAGATAAAAAGATAGCTCTATCAGTAAATGATGCAGATAACTATGCGAGTATGTTAAGTGTAGCCCAAGGTTTAGAACAGGCAGGAGATAGTACCTCATATGATACTCAAATAGTATATAATAATCTAAAAGTGAGAGAGCTAGACCAAGATATATATAAATATGATGCTCAATTAGAGCTTTTAAATCTATACTCAAAGGTAGCCGACGCAATATGAGTGAAATAAAACAACTATACCCACTAAAAGTAGATAATGATTTTCTCTTCAATCCATCTCCTAGAGATTTTGTAGTGAGTGAGATACCACTATATGAGTTTAGTGGAGAGGGAGAGCATCTTATTTTGCATATTCGCAAAAAAGATATGACAACTTGGGAGATGATAGGAGCGATAGCTAGATATTTAAATATAAAAACCAAAGATATAGGTTACGCAGGACTCAAAGATAAACACGCTATGACAATGCAGTATATATCTATATTAGCTAGAGGAAATGAGGATAGATTAAAAGATTTTACTCATGATAAAATCAAAATCCTAAGTATCCAAAGACACAATAACAAAATCAGAGTAGGACACCTAAAAGGCAACCATTTTAAAATCAGACTCAAAAAAGTTTTAGGTGTTCAAAAAGATAAACTAGACTCTACACTCAAATGGATAAAAAAATATGGAGTACCAAACTATTTTGGAAACCAGAGATTTGGAAACGATGGCAAAAACTATCAAGAGGGCAGAGATATAGTAGAGGGCAAACTCAAAATACGAAACCGTAAAACCAAAACATTTCTACTAAATGCTTATCAGAGTTATCTATTTAATAGCTGGTTATCCAAACGAATAGAGCTATCTATACTCTTAGAGAGTTTTTCAGAGGATGAGACAGCAACTATATTAGGTTTGCAAAAAGGTACTCTAAAAGGTACAAAAAAACAGCCACACTTTTTCAAACTACTAGAGGGTGATTTGATGATGCACTATCCATATGGAAGAGTATTTGAACTAGAGAGTTTAGAAAATGAAGCACAAAGATTTATGGATAGAGATATATCCCCCACAGGACTTTTGGCAGGAAAAAGAGTAAGCCGAAGCGATAAAATAGCAGGAGAGATAGAGTCCAAATACGATACAACAATAGGTGAAAATGGTGCTAGAAGATACGCTTGGATATTTGTAGAGGATATAAAGAGAAACTATATAGAGGAAAAAGCCCACTATGAGTTAAGTTTCTATCTACCAAAAGGTTCATATGCTACTAATGTATTGGATGTTCTAAGGGGCAAAAGTGAATAGTAAAACAAAAATAAATGAGATGGGTCAAGAGGTAGTAGAGGGATATGAGTGTAAACCAAAAGATTATGACCCAAACCGACCAATTATGCACTACAAGAGTATGATATTTATCTGTAATGGCGAAAGATGTGCCAAAGCCTCCAAAATAGACAAAGCCACACACCTAAGAGAGCTACTAAAAGAGATGGGATTAAATAAGGGAAAAAACCGTATCAAAATAACCAGAACAGGGTGTTATGGAGCATGTAGATTTAGACAAGTAGCCCATATAACCCAAAACACACAAGCCAATGGCAATCCCAAAAACAACTCCCTATGGTTAAAGCATACTCATAACTTTTCTGATAATAAATGGAGAGAGATTTTTAAGATTTTATCAGAAGATAGAGTGCTTTTAGAGGAGCTTGATAGTGATGATTTTATTCCTATGAGAGTGTATAGTTAGATTTAGTTTGGTTTTGATATACTAATAGACTTCTTGCAAAACTCTTCGGAATCGGAGACTTTAGTCCCGAAAAAAGCGAGGCTCTTGTGCTTTGCACTC
>JAADFE010000121.1 GCA_013153055.1 Campylobacterota bacterium | reverse complement strand
CCTCATCACTATATCCACTCCACAACAATCCACCAAGAGCTGTAAGACCTACGCTTTGAAGAGTCGTTGCCATAAACTTTCGTCTGTTGTTGTCGGAGTTCTTCATTTAGTTACGCCTTAGTAATTTTAACTGCACACTTCTTGTAATCTGTCTGTTTAGACATAGGACAAGTAGCATCAAGACAAACTTTGTTGATAAATACTTTTTCATCAAACCATGGAACAAACACCAATCCTTGTGGTGGTCTATTTCTTCCTCTTGTCTCAACTCTAGCTTTAACTTTACCTCTTCGAGATTCAACCCATACAAGCTCACCTCTTTTAACACCTTTTGCTTTTGCATCTTTTGGATTCATATAACAAAGTGCTTCAGGAACAGCTCTAAATAGCTCTGGAACTCTCATTGTCATTGTACCACTATGCCAATGCTCAAGAACCCTACCTGTACATAACCATGTATCATATTTTTCATCTGGCATTTCTGGTGGATCCATATATGGTCTAGCAAATATCTTAGCTTTGTTTGGTAGTGCATACTTACCTAATTTTTTATCTGGACCAGTTAAGTTACCTTGTAGGATTTTCTTAGCAAGTGGACCATAGAATGCGTGAGTTGATTTACTTCCACTCTCTTTTACTGCTTTTGCTGCATATGGGTCATACTTAACATTAAATCTCCACTGTGTCTCTTTACCATCAACAACTGGCCACTTAAGTCCTCTAACTTTGTGATAAACTTCAAATGGAGCCAAGTCATGTCCATGTCCTCTACCAAATGATGCGTACTCTTCAAATAGGTACTCATGAACCATAAATCCATAACCTTTGAATACTTTACCATCACTACCTTTTACATTTCTGCTATCACCAAGACACTCAGAGTTATCATAACCTTTTTGAGGGAATTTATCTAAGTCAATTTTATATTTTTTAGCTCTATCATTTGCAAATAGGATTTCATACATAGTTGTATCTTCTTTATATCCCATTTTTTTAGCATCAGCTATTACATTTGGAAGTTTTTTACCATTTCTAAGTGTATATTCACCCCAAAGGTCTTTAACTGTAAATCTCTTAGAGAACTCAATCCACTGCCAAGTATCACTCATAGCATCACCTACAGGTAATACTTGTTGTCTCCAATGTTGTGTTCTTCTCTCAGCATTTCCATATGCACCCCATTTTTCATAAATCATAGCAGATGGTAAAACAAGGTCAGATACTTTTGCACTAATTCCAGGATATCCATCACTTGTTACAATAAAGTTATCCATCTCTCTAGCTGCTTTAATCCAGTGTTTTGCACTAGCACTATCTTGATAAGCATTACATACATTTACCCATGCAAACTTAACAACACCATCTTCTATATCTCTATGGATTTTCATAATGTGTTGATTACCTACTGGGTTTAGAGTTCCAGCTGGAATTTTCCATACTTTTTCTGTTTTTGCTCTATGTTTAGGATTTTTAACCATCATATCAGCAGGAAGTCTGTGACAGAATGTACCAACCTCTCTAGCAGTACCACAAGCAGATGGTTGACCTGTTAATGAGAACGCACCATTACCTGGAAGAGCTTGTTTGTTAAGCATAAAGTGAACATTATAGCTAAGTGTATTTACCCAAGTACCTCTTGTGTGTTGGTTCATACCCATTGTCCAGAAAGATACAACTTTTCTTCCTTTTTCAATATAAAGCTCAGCTAACGCTTGAAGTTTTTTCTTGAATGAATCTATAGACTCATTTGGATCACCTTTAGCAATTTTTGCTACATAATCAAGTGTAAATGGCTCAAGAGATTTTTTGTAGTCTTCAAAACTAATCTTCCAGTGCTTAAGTGTACCTGGAGTGTTTTTCATCACATCACCCTCTTTGTACCCATAAGGTTCAAGTGCTGGTGCCTCTTTTGCTGAAACTTTTTTCTCCATCTCTTTAGAGATTGTCTCCATCTCAAGAGCTGTATATTTACCATCTTTAAGTGATTTCTCACCTGCTCTTCTCATACCATAACCGATATTTACAGGACCTGCTGTAAAGACAAGATTTTCATTAACGAAATCCCAATCTATAATATCCTCTTTACCACCACCTTTTTTATCTCTAAAAACTATCTCACGAGCAACATAGTTCCAGATAGCAAGGTCTGTACTTGGAGAGAATATAATATTGATATCACCAATATCACAAGTTCTATGTGTATAAGTCTGAATATTTACGATTTTTACTTTATCAGGATTTGATAATTTTCTATCAGATACTCTTGACCATAAAATTGGGTGCATCTCTGCCATGTTTGAACCCCAAGTTACAATAGTATCAGTAATCTCAATATCATCATAACATCCAGATGGCTCATCTATACCAAATGTTTGATAGAAACCAACAACGGCACTAGCCATACAGTGTCTAGCATTTGGGTCAAGAGCATTTGAACGGAAACCACCTTTCATCATCTTTTGAGCTGCGTACCCTTCCATAACGGTATATTGCCCTGAAGCAAATACTGCTACACCTTCTGGTCCACTCTCTTTTAATGCTTTTTTAGCATGTTTTTCCATCTCATCAAAAGCTCTTTGCCAAGATACAGGTTTGAATTTACCTTTTTTATCAAATTCACCTTTATCATTCATTCTTAGTAATGGAGTTTTAAGTCTATCTGCTCCATACATAATCTTAGCATTAAAATAACCCTTAATACAGTTAAGCCCTCTATTTACTGGTGCTGCTGGGTCTCCTTTTACTGCAACTATTTTCCCATTTTTAGTTGCCAACATGATACCACATCCAGTACCACAAAATCTACATGCTGCCTTATCCCATCTCCAATCCTTCTGAGCATCATTTGATGCTGCTTCAAGACTAGATGGAACAGCAATTCCTACTGCACTTGCAGCTGAAGCTGCCGCTGCACTTTTTAGAAAATCTCTTCTGTTCAAAGCCATTCGTTTCTCCTCCTGTGAGAGTTTTTTAGAAATAATTTAGGCTAAATAATTTCTAAATTTTAATAGTATTCAGTTATGATAGACATAACCTCAACAAAACGATATCATAAATAATATTTCATTCAGTTGACATAAATCAATATACTATTGATATTAATCAACCTATTAAATCTGTTTTTGATTATAATACATCAAAATAAAACTATTTAGGACAGAAACAATGAAATATCCAACTTTTTTTAACACAACACCAACAGTTGTACTCAGAGACCCACTATCAAATCTATTAGGAACTTTTGAAGATGGTATTGTAGAGTTTACATACCTTGATATAGTAAAAAGTGCAGGACATAGTTGCCCTACTGTATCAGGTGCATATCTGATGACTATAAAAGCACTAGAGGCTCTATATCCAAATGAAATTCCAACTAGAGGAAATATAGAAGTAGCTATCAAAAATGATATAAAAGAGGGTGTAACAGGAGTTATATCCAATGTAATCACACAAATCACAGGTGCTACTGATATCTCAGGCTTCAAAGGTTTAAATGGAAAGTTTGCTAGAAATAATCTCATGCACTTCAATAGTGATATAGATAGTGAGATTAAATTCACAAGATTAGATAACCAAGAGAGTGTAGAAGTAAGCTACAATCCAAGTTCAGTCAAAGGAGACCCAAAACAGCAAGAGTTGATGATGAAAATCATGCAAGGGGTAGCAACAAAAGAGGAGACCATACTATTTGGTAAACTATGGCAAGAGAGAGTTGAAAATATATTCAAAAAAGCCGACGAGGTTATCACCATCAAATAGACGCGAACTCTTCGCGTCTTAGCTATTTTCCTTGACATATTCAGGGGTACAAAATATACCACAATGACATTTCCCTTCATTTGGTATCTCTTCATTAATAGCTTGTGGACATGGACATACTCTATTATCCACACTCTTATATTTACCTGGTTTACTCTCATCCTCTTCAACCATATAACATGGACAAAATCTCTTACCATATAACATTTTGTGTCTAGCCAAACCTAACTGAACACCCTCAACAACATCTTCCATAGGATGATACTCCCAACCAAACTGTTTACACACTTTATCTGTAAACTTTTTAGTCTTTTCTAACTCTGCTAAAAACTCATCTGAGCTCATATCTAGCTGTTGCATCATATTTTGACTCCTAATTATTTATTTTGTAAATATACTATCTTAATCTCTTTTAATATATAACGCTACAGATAAAAAGATTTTGAAAGAAAATGAGTAGTGTGACTATAGATAACAGAGTGTTGTAAAATTTTAAAAAGTTTATTGGAGTAAAAGAGTATTAAAAAATACAATCTCCTCTATTTGGGTTAGATTCAACCAACCCTAAAAAACTCTACCAATTTAATATATTGGTCGGCTGAAGCCAACCCTACGCTTAACATACCGCGTAATATATACATAACACACAAAATTTACAAAAAAACAATCTCCCAATCAATAAAAAACACAATCCCTCAAATGTAGGGTTGGCTTCAGCCGACCAACTTCTACCAAGCCCAAAAAATCTCAATCCTAACCAATCAAATCAACTAAAATAAATCTAATACACTAATATCTATATCAATAGTAATTTGTTGTTTTAGGCATTTTGCATAAGGATTTGGTCGAGATTTCATTTTTGATAAATCATACTCTTCTCTCATTGTATTAGCCTCCATAATATTTTGATTTATTTTTAGTGACAGTTTAATTACCTGAATTCAACCAACAAAATCCAAAAACTCATTTTCTAAACTAACTCCAACTCTAAAGCCTTGCTCTTTTGCTTTATAAAAGATATCTATAGTATCCTCTCTTGAGAGTAGTTCTTTTTTGTAATTAAGTATCAATAGACCAATAAAACCAAAAATATTTATACCTAAATAGGAGGCTATTTTTCGTCCTTTTTTCTCATCAATAATAAGTGAAAGGTTCATCTCTTTAGCTAAAACAATAGCTTCAGATTCCCCTTCATCTAAACTTTTGGTAAGGAGTTTATATAACGCTTTATCCTCTATCTCTTTTGTTATAAAAAAACTCTCATCTAAAACAATCTGCTCTTTTATAACTATCTCATCATAAACCCTATTTGGAATATAAACTGTAGAGAAGATATTTTTTAAAATATCCAGCCTATCAATATTCAGTAGAGTAATAATAGTTGTCGAATCACTAATAATCAATCTCATTTTAAAAAGCTCTCTATCCCTTTTAAATCCTCTTTTAGTTTATAATCTGTTATAGGTATATTTAGCGTATTTAAGAGTTTCATAGTCTCTGTTTTAGTTAACTTTAGAGATTTGGAGAGTTGAGAAAAAGAAATATCTCCTTTTTTAAATGCTATTAAAACCAAACTCTCTAAAAAACCTTGTCTTAATATGTCATCTTCAAATGAAGTAGCAACTCCCAAAGGTTTTCCTCTCTTTGTAATCATCACAAACTCATTATTTTCTAATGGTTTTGTGAAAATAGCTGGATTTTTTTGTAAATCTCTTATTCCTACGGTTTGCATTTATTCTCCTTGTACTATTATTTGTATGTATATATTAACATTTTTTGATTAAAATGGACTTTATAACCTCTTTTGATATATAATACCACCAATCAAAAAGATTTAAAAAGGAATAGTGTGACTATAGATAACAAAGTATTGGAAAATCTCGAAAAACTCTCTATGATAAAAATAGATGAAGATAAAAAAGATGAGTTATCAAAACAACTTACAGAGATATTAGAGTTTGTAGAAAATCTAAATGAGCTAGATACATCAAATCTTGATGCTTACTTTTCAACTCTATTGGGAGGTACTCCTCTAAGAGAAGATATACCTCAACCAAACCCACAAATAGCAAAAGATATACTATCACATGCACCACATACAGAGGATGATTTCTTTATTGTTCCTAAAATTATAGAGTAGTTTAATAAATTAATAGTAAAATAAGAAATTAATATTTTTTTAAATAAAGGAAAATTTCATATGGCTATTGATATAAAAAAACTACTTCAAAGTGTCGTCTCTCATGGGGCTTCTGATTTACACCTAGTGAGTAGGTCTGAACCTCAAATTAGAATTGATGGAGCTCTCAAAGCTGTAAATTTGCCTGTACTAACAGGTGAAGATATAGAGGAGATGACATACGCTCTACTTACAGAAAAACAGAAAAAACTATTTGAAGAGGAGTTAGAACTCGATTTTGCCCTACTACTTCCAGGTGTTGGTAGATTTAGAGCAAACTACTATAGAACTATGGGTGATATAGCTGCTGCATTTAGAATTATTCCTA
>JAADFE010000096.1 GCA_013153055.1 Campylobacterota bacterium | reverse complement strand
TCTGGAGAAAATACACCTAGTAGATACTTTTTTGCTCCTGCTGGATTGGTTAGAGGTCCTAATATATTAAAAATAGTTCTATGCTCTATAGATTTTCTAATAGGCATAATATGTTTCATAGCAGGATGGTGGTTCATAGCAAATATAAAACAAAATCCACTCTCCTCTAGCATTTTAACCTGCTGGGATGGAGTTAGATTTAGATTAATCCCCAAAGCTTCCAATACATCAGCAGAACCTGAATTGCTTGTTATGCTTCTGTTTCCATGTTTTGCCACTATAGAACCAAGTGAAGCTAAAAGAAGTGATACTGTTGTAGAGATATTAAAACTACCACTCTTGTCTCCACCTGTTCCTACTATATCTATAGCTCTATCTTCTAACTCCTCTGATATTGGAAGTTTGATAGAGTTTTCTCTCATAATAGATGCTACAGTAGCAATATCTTCTGAAGTTTCGCCTTTTTTATATAGTTCTATTAGTAATTCTCTTGCATCATTAGTGCTTAATTTATTGGCAAATAGTTTTTCAAATTGCTCTTTTATGTCCATGCTTTTCCTTTTTATTATTCACTTTATAATTATATCAGATTATTTATTATTGACTTAAAATAATTCAAAATCAAACTCCCCAAATAAAGGCTTTATACCCTAGCATAAAAACTCCAAAATATTCACTACCTCAATCTCACATCCCTCATACTCAACTACAAAAGAGTCATCCATAGTAATAACCTTACAACTTATCTCTTCTCGTAGCTCCTTTTTAGCTTGTGCAAAGACTCTTAACTCTCTTTTATAAGTATCAGTATCTTTTAGAGTAACAGCCACTTGGATTAACTCTAATCTCTTTTGATTTCGTATCAAAAAATCTACCTCTAAACCATTTTGAGTTTTATAATAAAATATCTCTTTAGTTCGTCTTCTTAACTCCAAAAAGACAATATTTTCAAGATTTGCACCAAGTTTTTGTGATATATTAAACGATACAGAGTTAGCAAAACCTGTATCTATAGCATAGATTTTCTTGGGATTGGCAAGTTGTTTTTTAAAGGAGTAATCAAACTTATTAATAGCCAAAATCATATAACTATTTAGCAGATACTCCATATAGTCACGAATGGTATCAAATGAGGTCTGAAAGTTATTTTTTAGCTTATTATAGGCATTTAGTGTAGCGTTATTCGATAGTAGAAATAGTGCAAGTTCATTGAGTAGTTGATAATTTTTGAGTCTATATCTTGCTACAATATCTTTGAGTAAAATTGAGTCATAGTAACTTTTGAGTGTCTCGTTTTTCAGCTCCTTGTCATCTAACATCACCACTTTTGGGAAACCTCCCTCTTTGATATAGTTATGAAAAAGCTGTTTGAGTCTCATTTTTTTATGAATAAACTCTGCTTTTGAGTTTATATCTATAGAGTGAAATAGTAGATACTCCCTAAAACTCAATGGAAAAACCTCAATATCAAGATAACGCCCACCCAAAGCTGTTCCAAACTCTTGACTCAAAAGATGAGAGTTTGAACCTGTGACATAGAGGTGATTATTACTTAATTCATACTCCTTTCTTATCCACTGCTCCCAACCTTTGATATTTTGAACCTCATCAAGCATAATTACAATCTCTCCAATAGGTTGCATATACTCCAAATAGGTATTTTTAATATCCTCTAGTAGAGTCTGCTCATCAAACATGCTAAATCGTTGGTCTTCAAAATTAACAAACAAGATATTTTTAGGCTCTACACCCTCTTTAATCAGTCGTTTTATCTCATTAATAAGAAGTGTTGACTTACCACTACGACGAACCCCTTTAATTACAATCACTTCATTAGCTCTTGATTTTCTAGCTATTTCTTGTTCATAATCTCTTCTTGCAAAGGTATTTGGTAGAGGTTTAAACCAAAAATTCCAATCATTTAAGATTTCAAATATCTTCTCTTTGTTCATATTTAATCCATTTTATTTGGTTAACTGACTGTATTATATGAAAATCACCCTTTGTAGTGACTGATATTTAAAAAATATGCTATTCGATTTATAATGTGGTCTTTTCAGGGGAAAACACCCTACAGCTCTTTAAAATATTCCTCTTTTTTACTTTTTGGAATAGTCTTTGTTGTTGGTATCTGTAGCACTTCATAGTTTTTAGGTCCTTTTAGATACTCTATGGTTATCTTGTCCCCTACTGCTACGCTTTTACTAGCTTTTGCTTTGATACCATTTATATATACTACTCCACTTTTGACCATATCAGAGGCTACAGTTCTGCGTTTTATAACATTGACTGATGCTAACCATTTATCTATTCTCATAACCTTGCCTTTTGGTTTTTACTGCTTAAACTCTTGTTCAGCCTTATTAGCTTCTATTACTCCTGTCATAGAGAGATTGTCACCTACAATATATTTGGACTCTCTTAGTTCATCTAATACCTTTTGAGCCTCTGCTTTTCCACCCTCAAACATTCCTGTATTAATAAGTGAGTCCATAACATCATCTAAACTCTCACCCTCCTCTCTTTTGGCTATCGCCAAAAGAAAGACCTTTTTGAAAATATCTAACTCTTGCATTAGTGTAAATCTTCGTTTAGTTTTACTTCTCTAGTACTTCTTTGAGCTACTATCTCACCTGTAGTTGAGTTTTGTCTATAGTGAATACCATTTAATCCTTGTAACTCTACACCTTTGAATGTTGTTTTATCTTCTAAGTTTGCTTCTGGATTTGCCTCTTTGATTAGTGCTAACTGCTCTGGAGCTATTTTGATTTTGGTTCCAGAGAGAACTGTAACACCTGCATCAACTATACATCCATCACCTAGAGGAATACCTGTAACAGAATTAGCCCCTAGAAGTGTATTCTCTCCTATAGAGATTGGATTTCCATCTGTTCCACTTAGAACACCCAAGATACTAGCACCACCACCTACATCAGAACCACTTCCAACAATAGCAGATGATGATATTCTACCCTCTACCATCACAGGACCTAGTGTTCCTGCATTAAAGTTAATATAACTAGCACCAGGCATTACAGTAGTTCCAGCTGAAAGACTTGCACCCATTCTAACTTTGCTACTATCAAGAATTCTAGTATTATCAGCAGGAATGATATGTTGTAAATATCTAGGGAACTTATCAACACTATCTATAGTAGGGAAAGTTCCATTTAGTTTCATCTCTATTTCGTTCTCTCTTAGGTACTCTAACTCATAAGGAGTATTTCCAACCCATGCCACATTACTTAAAATACCAAATGCACCATTAAGATTTAGGCTTCGTAGAGGAGCTTTTTGAAGAGATAGTGCATATAGTTTTAGATATACAGACTCTACGCTCTTTGGAGCATCATCTTCAAACAGAATAGTAATTCTAAAATTTTTACCTATATCACCCATAGCTGATAAGGTTTTAATCACTTGAACATTTTTATGTGCATCACCTATAGCCTCACCAATATATGGAGCAAACATAGCCATAGCATTTTTTACAAACTCATCATTGATAGTTACTACAAACTCAGACCCAGAGAAGTCCACATCTATTTTTGCCTCTTGAAGTGCTTTGATAAATACTGCACCTGAACCATAATTCTCTTTCCAATTAATCAAAGCATAGTTTGCTTGAAGTACTTTATCTGCGTTTTTTTGTCCTCTATCAACTCTAGCTATACCAAAAGCCATAGGCTCTTTGTATCCATCTTGTGATGTTATTTGAGATATTAAATCTTTGAACTCATCTGTTGAATTAATTGTTTCTATTGCCATATATATTACCTTTTTTCTAAAATTATAATTTTGGGATTATAGCTATTTATTTTTAATTATCCAAATATTTTTTTAAGTATTGGACTCTCTTTCTCTTTCCCACACAGTGCATAATAAAATTCATAAATATTTGAAGCGATTAGCTCTATCTCCTCTTTAGAGTACTCATCACAAGCGAATAGTATCCTATCATCAACCTGCAACATTCTATTTTTTGGAAGTAGTATCTCCTCATTTTTTCTATGAATAAGAAGAGGAACAACTGCATTATTTTTCTGCCAATCGCTTAGTGAGTGAGAGAGTACATCAATACTCACCTCATTACCCTCTAAAAGTTCATGATAGATAGCATAACTCTCCTCTTCACTTATTTTCAATGTCATTAATTTTGGATTAGCTCCAATTCTATTTCTAAGTAATTTTACTAACTTAGCAGCCCACTCTTCATCTTTGTTTAATATTAGCTTCAAAAATCTATTTTTGAGAGGTTTACTTAAAGATAGAGATACCTTATTAATTAATATCTTCTCAAACATAAATACCCAATCTATATTGGCAGCTTGAAATATACTAACCTCTTGCATAGTATTTTCTCTGGCTATTATATATATCTCTGGATTTAATTTTCTAGCTGTTATCATAATAGATAGATTATCTATATCATTTTGAGTTCCAATAATCAACCCAACAGCTTCCTCAATACCAGCTTCTAACAGTACCTCTTTATCATCAGGATTAGCTCGTATAAATCTACCACTCTCTATCATCTCTCTACTAGCTAATCTCTTTTCATCAATAAAAATAGCCTCTAAATTATGCTTTTCAAACTTCTCTTGAAGTAGTTTTCCAAAGCGTCCATAACCACAAACTATGTATTTACCCTTTGGCAGAAACATAGCTTGGTTCATCAAATCACTATTTTCATAAATCCAATTTTCAAGTATCAAAACATGAGGAGATTGTAAAGCGATATCTACTCTCTTTGCAAATATTTCAAATGGATTAATAGCCTTTGCTATATCTGTATCAATTATACTTTTTGTAATATCACTAAATGTTGATTTCGCAACAACTTTTACTTTTGGATTTAAAAACCTAGTTAAAATAGATATACGAAGATTTTTCTCTTCATTTTTAAATAGTGATACTATGGCTTTACAGTTTGATTGTAATATCCCAGCATCACTCAATGTATCAGCAAGTAAAGCATTACCAACCATAAGTGGAACATCATGACTAAAATCCTCTAACAAAAAATGATTTATCTTCTCTTCATTAGTATCGATTAAGACGACTTCCATATTGACAGCATGAAGCTTTTTAATAATCTCTGCATTAACATAAGTATATCCTAAAATAATTACAAAATCATCTTTAATCGATTGAACTCTCTTTCTAAATTTACTTCTCATCATTTCAAACTTCAGAGTCTTGTCAGTAACAGCAGAAACCAAAGCCCCAATACCATAAAACCAACCAACAACAGTAATATATATACAAACAGAAACCCAAAGTCTTTGCTCATAAGTAAAAGTATAAGGTGCCTCTCCAAAACCGATAGTAGAAGCCATATAAGAGACAAAATAGAAAGCATCAAAAAAGGTTAGATGATATACATTTCCATTATCATCCATACCAGGAATAAGTACCATACCCAATATAGCTATTGAGTATGTAACAATAATTACAAGAAGTGGAGTTCTCAGCTTCTGTAAGATAATCCAAAGAGCATTATCACTCATAAGGCTACCTTTTTGACTTCAGCGTTTCACCTATATATAGTATAACAGAGGTGATATTGGCTAATAGTGCTCCACCAGATAGAGAGATAATAGCTGCAAACGCTTCAATATCAACAATAGATAAATACTCTGTAATCGTCCAAACAGTAACAGCAGCGATAAGCTGGATATCTGCCACCAAACTTGTAGCCAAAAGCACAGCCCCTAATTGAGTCTTATCTCCAATTTTTAGTACAGTCGAAATAAGACTAACAACCAAAGCCACAAATAGTTCATAAACACTATGTAGTTCAGGGTTATCTATATCACCATAAAAAAAACCAAAATTAATTGTCATCGCCAAAATAAAGAAAAAACCTGATACTACTTTTTGTAAATTCATTTAATATATACTCCTAATAAACAATAATTAAATAGTATAGTAAAATATTGCTTAATAAAATACATCAAAAAGTATTTTTTTTAGTTCTAATCTCATTTTTTTGGTTAACTGTTTCTGATTGGAGAAGATAAAAAATGGTACACTATTGAGCCTAGAGGTGTTTAGTCTCTTCCTCACTGTAGAGAGTTCATCTATAGATAGACTTCTAAGCCCATCATAAAGCAAAAAGTTTTTATCTATACCTGTTGATAGTGAGACTATAGAATAGGCATAAAAATCATTATCCATAGAGTATTTATCTATAAGCTTATCTAGCCTTTTAGTTAGTATCTCTTTTTTCTCTTTGGAGATAAAACCAAACTTTTCTCTAAATCTAAATCTCTCCTCTTTTTTAAGCCCCAAAGTATTATAAA
>JAADFE010000052.1 GCA_013153055.1 Campylobacterota bacterium | reverse complement strand
CTTTAGTCATTGGTACAGTCAAAGGAGATGTGCATGATGTGGGTAAAAATCTTGTGGATATTATTCTCTCAAATAATGGATTTAAGGTTATCAATATCGGTATAAAAACAGAGCTACAGCAGTATCTTGATGTAATGAATGAAAAGAGTATCCAAGCTATAGGTATGAGTGGACTTTTGGTAAAATCCACAGCAGTTATGAAAGATAATCTCCAAACTATGGCAGATATGGGAATAGAGATACCTGTACTACTTGGTGGGGCAGCGTTAACTAGAAGTTTTGTAGATGATTTTTGTCGTCCAATTTATAAAGGACCAATATTTTACTGCCGTGATGCTTTTGATGGGGTTATAGCTATGAGTAGGATTGAAAAATACAATGCCGACCCATCAGTAGGACTAGATACCCGACTTGCTGGAGATATGACAGAGAGGGTAAAAAAGGTAGAAAAGAAAGTTGTCATTCCCCCACTAGCAGAGATAGAGATGCCTCCACCTGTTGATATTCCAACTCCACCATTTTGGGGTAGAAGAGTTCTTCAAAAAGATGATTTGGATTTAGAAATGGTATTTGATTGGGTCAATAAACGAAGTGTCATAAAAATGCACTGGGGTTATAAATCCAAAGGTATGAGCAAAGAGGAGTACCAAAAGCTATTAGATGAGAAAGTACACCCTGCTTATGAGAGACTAAAAAGAGAGTTTATAGACAAAGGGTTGTTTGAACCAACCATTATATATGGATACTATCCATGTCGAAGCAATGACCAAGAGTTATATATCTTTGATGAGAGTAGAGGGTGGAATATAGATAGCAATGCAAACAGAGAGCCATTTGAAAAGATAAAAGATAGAGCCATAGCCAAATTTAGTTTCCCAAGACAGAGAAGAAAACCATATAGAGCATTGAGTGATTTTTTTAGACACGATAGAGATGATGTGATAGCCCTAACATGTGTAAGTGCAGGGGATAAATTTTCAAAATATGAAAAAGAGTTATATGAAGCTGGTAAGTATCTGGAATATAATATGGTTCATGGCTTTTCAGTAGAGTTAGCTGAAGCTTTAGCTGAAATTGCCCATAAACAGATACGAATGGATTTAGGCATTCTTAGAGAGGATGAGGGGGCAACGCTAAAAGATGTGCGAATGAACCGATATAGAGGTGCTAGATACTCATTTGGTTATCCTGCATGTCCCGATTTGGAGCAGAGTCGAGAGCTATTTGATATACTCAAACCTGAAGATTTTGGGATAGAGCTTAGTGAGACATTTCAGATACACCCTGAACAGAGTACGACGGCTTTGGTGGTTCATCATCCAAAGGCTACTTATTATGGAGTGTAATATATTGAAATGAAAAAAATATCAATACTAATACTAACCATCACTCTCTTGTCTGTTAAACTATCGGCCAATATTGCAGATTTTGAACAGTTTGTCTCAAAAGAGATAGAAGATAAGACTCCACCATCTGCCTCTTTTGCTATACTCAAAGGTAGCAAAGTTGTATATACTAAAAGTATGGGATATAATGATGCCAATATGACACAAGAGACCAATACATCTAGTGTCTATCATGTTTTCTCTCTTACTAAAATTTTGACTGCTGTAGTGGTTATGCAACTTGTAGAGGAGGGTAAACTCTCATTGGATACCTCTGTTAAAAAGTTTTTTCCATATCTAAATCTAAAATATGATGGTAAATTTGTAGATATAACTATACTCAATCTGCTAAATCATAGCTCTGGGATTGGAGATAGGTCAGATGAGGTTAGAGAGATGCTATTTGCTGATAACAATGATAGCTTTGTAGAGTTGCCTTATCTGCCTGGTAGTGAAGCGAAATACTCTAGTGCAGAGTATATAATTCTTGGTAAAATTATAGAGATGGTAACAGATAAAGAGTTTGGTGAGGTGGTCAAAGAGAGGATATTAAACCCTGTAGGTATGAGTAGAAGTGACTTTACCTATAATGAGACTATAGCAGACAATCAAGTCTATGGAACTATTCCATTTTTTTCTCTGATAGGAACGGTCATGAGATTTATGATAGATGATAGCTCAAAAGATTTTTATGAGGGGTGTACTCTGTGGTTAAAATCTTTTGATATAAAATGGAAACCAGCAGGTGGACTTATCTCATCTATTGATGATATGGCAAAATTTCTCTCTGCTTATAACTCAAATCAGCTCTTTTCTACTAAAACAAAAGCTCTATTTGATAGTAATGAGACTGTACCTGTTCACTCATGGTTATCCTCTCAAGATGAGGTAAGTTTTGGGATAGGTTGGTACCACATCAGAGATAAAGGTAGATTTTTTTATCAACATCAAGGTGTAGGACCTGGATTTCGGACTATTATGAGGATTTATCCAAAGTTAGATACCTCTATTATTATTTTGACATCTCAAACTAGTATAGATATAGATGATTGGGCAGATAGATTAATCGAGGAGATAGTGGATGAAAAAAATATTGATAACAAATGATGATGGGTTTGACTCATTGGGTCTAAAAGCTTTGGTTGAGGCATTAGAACCTCTAGGAGAGGTTACAGTTGTGGCTCCAACTTTAGAGAAATCAGCGTGTGGACACTCTCTTACTTTGACTAAACCTCTTAGATTTGTAGAGATAGAGGAGAGGTTTTTTAAGCTTGATGATGGAACTCCAACGGATTGTATATTCCTTGCACTACATAAGCTATATAACTCTGAATATAAACCAGATATTATAGTCTCAGGTATCAATAAAGGCGAAAATATGGGAGAGGATATAACCTACTCAGGAACAGCCTCAGCATGTATGGAGGCTGTACTTCAGGGGGTTCCTGCTATTGCTATATCCCAAGTTTGTAAAAAACATTGCAAAGATATAGATACTCTAGGTTATGAGTTGGCAAAAGAGAGTATATATAGAGTAGTCAAAAAGATATTTGACCATGAGTTTCCCTTGCCACCTAGAAAATTTCTAAATCTCAATATCCCACCAATAGAGCCAAGTGAGTGTAGAGGATTTAAAGTCACAAGAGCAGGAAATAGAATATATAGCAATGATGCAGAGGTTCATAAAAATCCAAGAGGAGTAGAGTACTACTGGATAGGATTACCAAATCTGGAGTGGATGGATACAAAAGGTCATATAACAGATTTTGAAGCAGTAAATCAGGGGTTTGTCTCTATTACACCTGTTCATTTAGATATGACATCATATGATGATATAGCTATATTGGAGAAGTGGATTTGAGATTTCAAAGGTGTAGGGAGCTTTTTGGAGAGGATGGATTTGAGAAGTTACAAAAAGTCAAAATTTTGATACTTGGTGTGGGTGGAGTTGGTTCATATGCACTTGATTGTCTATGGCGTTCTGGTGTTAGTGATATTACTATAATAGATTATGACCGATATGATATCACTAATCAAAACAGACAGATAGGCTCAGAGGCTGTAGGTGAGCTAAAAACAGATGTACTAAAGAGACTATACCCTACCATAAAAGCTATAAATCAAAAGATGGATATAGCTTGGGTTGAGAGTTTTGATTTTAGACCTTATGATATTATAATAGATAGTGCAGATACAACCAAAGTCAAAATAGAGTTAGCCAAAAGAGAGTATAAAAAACTAATCATGTCCACCGGTTCAGCAAAGAGATATGAGACTACTAAAATAGAGGTAGCCTCAATATGGAAAACTCATGGAGATGCTTTGGCTAGAAAAATTAGAAATGAGCTAAAAAAGGCTAAATTTGATAGAAACTTTACAGTTGTATTTTCCCCTGAAGAGGATAGATGCAAAACCAAAGGCTCATGTGTAGCTGTTACAGGAGCTTTTGGTTTGACTATCTGCTCAGAGGTTATTAAGAGGATAATTAAATAAATTTATTATTTGTCTTTAGAAATATAATATTTATTTTATAAATGATAAGTAAAAATTGGATACTATTGCAAAAAATATAAAAGGATATAAAAATGTCAGTACCATCAGATGTAGGATGTAGCAATACAGAGTGTGTTAAATCACCAGAGTGTCAAAGAACAGTAATCTTTGAAAATAAAACAGCTAGAGAAGTTAGAAGTTTTGGAGGTACACCAGAGAAAGGGTGTGGAAAATTTATTCCAAGAGAAGATAAAAAATAGTCTATGACTTATTTAAAAGGGATAGTGTATATATCTATTCCCTCTTTTGTATCAAAATAGAACCCCAAAATTAACCTCTGTAGTGCAATCTTCATTTAACTCAAATATATATCTATCCTCTTTTGTAGCTTCCTTCATAAAAAAGCTCAGTATAACCTATTAAGTCCCTTTATGATATAATCAGATTAAAAATGAGATAAAAAAATGTCATATGATTTAGATAAATTTATCAAAGTTTAAGATTAGTACATATAAAGCATTAATCAATGAGTTTGAACTCTCTAATTCACATTTTGTACCATGATGATATGATATGAAAAATAGACATAGATGAAGATAGGGGTTATTTAATAAATATAAAATTGAAAGGAAAAAATATGTTACAGTATAAAAGACGAAATAGCAAAGATGCTTTTGTAAAGTCACAAGAATCAAATTTTTCTCCTCTTTTAACCTATTGCAATTGGTCTTATGCTCCTGATTATCATATAGATTTAGAGACATTAAAAGAGATTTTACGCTCTTTTAACCAAAAATATATTCCCTATTATTTGAGAATTTTTAATGAGACCCCAAGTAAAGTTGTAAAAGCTTTTTTAGGAGAGTATGGGATTTCTAAAAGTTCTTTAGAGTCTATTTCTAACAATTTATTGGATAATGGATTTAAAGTAAAAAATGTCAATTTATAATTTTTTAACTCAACAAGAGCTTTTTGAAATTGCCTTTGCCATATTAGAAGATTATGATATTAATGAATGGTCTTTTGATGGAGGTACAGCACTCTCTTATTCTTATTATAACCATCGTATGTCTTAACCCAAACTGCTAGTTAAAAGCCAATAGTTGTTGACTCTTAGAGAGCTGAAAAAACTTATCAATGCTGTAGGCTAAAATAAACAATTTAAGCTTCACTAAGAAGCCACGAATAGAAGTAGCTTTGATAACTTTACCAAATTTTGCTGTAATAACAGAGAAAGCCGTCTCCACTCCTTTTCTAATCTTTCGTTTTATTTCTCTTAGTGGAACATCATATGCACTTTAAATCCATAGAAGTATTTATCTTTAGGGGCATTATACCCCTTAAGAGAACTATCTTCTTTTAGTAGCTCTAGTACTATTTTTCTCAAAGAGAGTGTAAGCACAAGGCTTTTTGCTCTGAACTATATGTTTGACCTTTTTTTCTTGCCATTTTACTTTCCTTCTATTTGTAATATTATATCTATTTTGGAAATAAAATGGTGGGAAAAATTGTCTTAATTTTTCAGTCCATTATCTTTTTTCGTTAAATACAAAACATCATTTAAAATTTTTAATATATATTCAAAGTCTTCTGGAAAAATCTTTTTTAATTCTTCATATTCGTCTCCAAGAGATATGTATCTATAATTTTGTTTTATTTCATCCAATAAAACATAACCATCTAAATTTAATTGCTCTGATAAAAATTTTGATGATGAATAAATTTCATTTTGATTTTCAAATAAAATTTTTCTACCAAATTTTCCATTATTTTTAAATATATGAACATGTAAATAAGTTTTAAATCCATAGTCATCCCAATTAGCTGATGATAGTATATAACAATCACCAAGTATTTTTGCTATGTTGTCTTCATTTCCCCATTCACAATATACAACTTTTATATTCATATATAATTTAATTCCTAATTATTTTTGACTAACTAATTAAAGAACACCCATACACCCTTAAAAACATTATTAACAGGACATACAAAATGTCCTACCAAAATATAACAAACAATAAAAAATGTCAATTTGAAATATTTTGAAATAATTTCAACGATTTTGAAGTATAATTATAAAAATATCTAAAATCCTTTTTAATCCGAAATCTAAAGATGAAATGAAGTTTTTAAAAATCAATAATTAATTGTGACAGCTACCCCTCACAAACCTCAAAAGCCACACCCTCTCTAATGCCATCATCTATAACAATAGACTCATCAAACCCTCCGATATTATATAACTCTTCATATATAAGTACGCCTGAGGCTATCAAATCCTCTCTACCTACTCCAACTATCTCCTCTCTGTTAGCTCTATCCATGCTTAATAGGATTTTTAGTTGCTCTACTAAGTCTGCTCTAGTTAAGATTGTGCCGTGAATTTTACTAGCATCATAGGTACTATATGTCATGCCCTTTTTCATACTTGCTATTGTGGTTGGTGTTCCTGC
>JAADFE010000107.1 GCA_013153055.1 Campylobacterota bacterium | reverse complement strand
TGAATTATAGCTAAACTTACCTTTAAGTAAAATAGGTATAATAATTTTAAACATAAACATAACATATTATATATATTTTTAAGGAATGGAACAAATGAAACTTAAATTAGCGAGGGCTTCAATTACAACAAAACCCAAATTGATAGATATATCAAAAATTGAAGAAGATTTAGAAAAAAAGTCTATATTTTATTTTGATAAAGATAACTCCCACAAAGAGTTAAAAGCATTGATTGAATATTTTGAAGAAAAAGGTTATTCAGTTTATATGAGAGAGGTAAAATTTGGCTTGAATGATGATGAGTTTATATATGAAGTCCATATTGTAAAATAGATATATGAGTTCCAAAAAGCTTTATATAGAGACCTTAGGGTGTGCTATGAATGTTCGTGATAGTGAGCATATGATAGCTGAACTTAACAAAAAAGAGCCATATGAATTGACTCAAAATTTAAGTGAAGCTGACTTAATCATTATCAATACTTGTAGTGTCAGAGAGAAACCTGTATCTAAACTATTTTCTGAGATTGGCGTTTTTAGAAAACATAAAAAAGATGGTGCAAAGATAGGAGTAACAGGATGTACAGCATCACATTTAGGCAGAGATATTATAAAAAGAGCTCCAGTTGTAGATTTTGTACTAGGTGCTAGAAATGTCTCAAAATTGCCAAATGTGATAGATAAAAAACATGCTGTTGAGATAGATTTAGATTATGATGATAGTACATATAGTTTTGGAGAGTATAGAACAAATCCACTTAAAGCTATGGTCAATATCTCTATGGGATGTGACAAATCATGTACCTATTGTATAGTACCAGCAACTAGAGGTGAAGAGGTATCTATCCCAACTGATTTAATCATCAATGAGATAGAAAAAGCTGTCAACTCTGGTGCAAAAGAGGTTATGCTTCTGGGTCAAAATGTTAATAATTATGGTAAGTATTTTAGCAGTGACCAAGAGAAGTGTAACTTTACGCAACTTTTGAGAAAAGTTAGTCAAATTGATGGATTAGAGAGAATTCGTTTCACTTCTCCACATCCTCTACATATGGATGATGAGTTTTTAGAGGAGTTTGCATATAATCCAAAAATATGTAAACAGATACATATACCTCTACAGAGTGGCTCATCCAAAATTCTAAAAGAGATGAAGAGAGGTTATACTAAAGAGTGGTTTTTAAATAGATGTGCCAAGGTTAGAGAGCTATGCCCAGAGGCTACAATATCTACAGATATTATTGTAGGATTTCCAAATGAGAGTGATGAGGATTTTGAAGATACTATGGATGTATTGGAGCAGGTTCGATTTGAACAGCTTTTTTCATTCAAATATTCACCAAGACCACTTACCCAAGCAGCCACATATGAAAATCAAATTCCAAATGATGTAGCTTCAGCTCGTTTGACTAGATTACAAAAGAGACATACTCAAATAGTTGACGAGATAATGAACTCTCAAATGGGTAAAATACACAAAGTATATTTTGATGAGCTAAAATCGGGTGGAAAAGTGTCAGGTAGAAGTGATGATGGTAAGCTATTTTTTGTAAAAGGTAGCGAAGAACTTTTAGGTCAAATATTACCAGTTAGAGTGACAAAAGTATCCAGAGGTGCATTAGATGGAGAGGTAGTTTAGTGATTTTTTCCAAAAAATGGCGTAAAAAATTTTTTAGAGAGTTGTCTATAATATTTGTGCCTACTATTATCTCTTTTCTTATGCGTCTGTTGTGGATAACATACAAAAAGAGATACCATTTTATAGATGAACCTATAGATGGGCAGTGTATAGCTGTTAGTTGGCATGGAGAGCTTTTTTTGACACCACAAATATATAGAAAATTAAAAAAAAGTCAACCAACATCAGCTATTATCTCCAGACATTTTAATGGAGAGTTGATTGCAAAAGTGTTGAACTCTTTGAATATAGCTCCTTTAAGAGGCTCTTCAAATAGAGGTGCTAGACAGGTTCTCATAAATGCAATCAAAGCAATAAAAAGTGGTCAAACTGTTTTGTTAACTCCAGATGGTCCAAAAGGTCCTAGACATAGTATGAGTGATGGAGCTGTAGCTTTGGCTTTAAAAGCTAACCTACCTATTATGGCTATAAGTTATAAACCAAGTTCATATTGGCAATTAAAAAGTTGGGATAGATTTATAATTCCAAAACCTTTTGCTCAAATTGAGATTTATCATCAAATTGTGAAGCTTGATAATATGTCAAAAGATGAGGCTAAAAAACATCTTCAATCAGTAATGAACAGATACTCTATCTAAAAAAATAAATTTCAAAATTAATATCACATTTAAAGCATAATTAAAGATTAATCTTAATATTATTTTAAAGTGCTATGTTGTATTAAAATATAGTTAAATTTTAAAAATATTTTTAAATATAAAAAAACAGTTATAAACATAAGTTGTTAATAACAAAAGGTAGGCTATACTTTCAATATGATTAGTTTAAAAGAGAATATTAATATTTTTTTAAATTATCTTGATAAAAATAGAGGATATGCAGTTAGTTCGTTAAAAACTTATAGAACTGCTCTATTTGAGATGGAACAGGTTAGCCATTTTTATCAAGAGGATGATAAAACCATCTTAGATATCACTCCATTTAGATTAAAAATCGTTAATAATTCAAAAAAAACTATATCAAAAAAGTTAAGTAGTGTCCGTTCATTAGTTAAATTTTTAAAAGAACAAAAAAAGTTAGAGATAATAGTTATCGGAGACAGTACTATAAAAGTACCTAAAACTTTACCTAAACCAATAGATGAAAATATTATAGAAGAGGTTTTAGAGTATGCAAATCAAGAACAAAAAATAATTATTGTATTGTTATATGGTTTGGGTTTGCGTATTTCTGAATTATCTGAATTAAAAATTAAGAATATCTCTACTAATTGGGTGAAAGTATTAGGTAAAGGTAATAAAGAGAGAGAAATTCCTCTTATTTCAAAAGTAGCTCAACAGATAGATTTTTATTTAAAAAATTCTAATCCAAAAGAGTTTCTGTTGGAAAAAGAGGATAAACAGATGTCTGTTCATCAGATTCGTTATCTTTTAAATAAATTATTTAGAAGTAGAGGAATAAAAGCAACTCCTCATCAACTGAGACACTCTTTTGCAACACATCTATTAAATAGTGGTGCAAGAATAGCTGATGTAAGTAAATTGTTAGGTCACAGTAGCATGGTATCTACACAGATTTATACAAAATTAGAAAATAGTAAAAAATTAAAAGAATATAGTAAAGCACATCCTCTATGTGATTTATAATAATATTTAGTATCAGGAGATAAAATATGAACACTAAAGAAACATATGTAACTATTACCCATTATAAAGAGAGAGAGTTTTATTTTCTCAATTATGCTATACAGACAGAAGATGGCTTTATTCCAAAAGAGATAGAACAGTTTCATGAGAGTGATAAGCTAAAATTTATAGAGAGAATTCGTAAACTTCAATCACAATATCCACAAAATAATATTGTATCTATCTCTCTGGTAGCTAAGCAGTTTGTAAGTCAAGAAAATGACAGAAACAGAGCAACTGCTAGAATATTCAATGATAATTTTGTAACGCAAGAGGAGATAGATGTAGGAGATATTCCTACTACTTTGTATTTTTCACCTTTTGCAATTTTGTATGAGTATTACAAAGATGTATTAAACGAAAAATTAACACTATTTATAGGTCTATTTGATAGAAAACTATTTATGATGTTTGCTACAGCTGACAAAATCCACCAAAGTTGGATAATAGGAACTAGAGGTTTGACAGAAAAGCAGATTGCAGATAGAGTATATAAAAGTATGCAAGCATATTACAAAATCTCATATAACTTTGCAGAGCATATAGAGATGTTAGTAACAGATGAGTCCCCTAAATTACTAAAAGTACTAAGAGAGGAGTTGTCTCTACATATAGAGTTGTCTCAGAGTAATATTCATAATCTACTTCATCATATGGCAAGTAGTCAAGAGATTGCTCAGAGTAGTTATATCAAATCATTTAAAAAGATAGAACTCTCACCAACTATAGTTGATAAAAAGAGTAAAGAGGAAGCACTTTTAGAAATAGATAATAAAAAGATAGAGACAAAAGCTTTTACTAAAAATGAGCCTCTTGATGATATCAAAATAAAAGATAATAAAAGACATAGCTTTTTAGAGGGATTTAAATCATTTTTTTCATTGAACTCTTCGGATAACTCTAGTTCAAAATCTTCTTTACTTTTTTCTATTTTGCCTCTAATTTTAGTTTTGGGATTAGGTGGTTTTTTTTCAATAAAAAATAATAAAATATCGAATGAGGTTTCTCAAAAAAGAGTACAGATATTAGCACATAAGAGAAACTTAGCATTGGAAAAGGTATCAGAGAACCTATTTCAAGCTTTGGGTAAAAATGCAGAATTAAAAAAAGCAACTATATCAACAGATGCTGTAGATATAAAAGGTATTGTTTGGGGTATTGAACCATTAAAAAATAGTTTAACAAAACTTTATCGTGACGGTAGGTTTGTAATAAAACCATTAGAAAATTTTATGACAGAATTTTCATTTACATCAAAATAGAGAAAGAGAAGAAAATGAATAATGGATTAAAATCACTATCACCAATAACTAAAATTTTGTTTGCCATATCACTATTATTACTTTTTGCATGGGTTATTCCTTCGATGGTTTCTTATTATAAAAATGAAAAACTTTATAAACAGAAATCAACTGAATTAGAAAAGTTAGATAAAAGAGAGATAACATCTGAGGCTAAAGTTTTTCATGCAGAAGTATTTAAAATTGATGCAGAAAATTATTTTGATAAAGTTGTAGTAATACCTATTCAAAATAATAAGTATAAAATAGAGATAACTCTCAAAAAAGAAGCATTGCCAAAATTTCATACCTTTCTTAAGAACTTATCTCTAAATTATAAAGTAGAGGTTGATGATAATTTAGTTTATGAAGATATAAATAAATCTTTGAAAATAACTATGATTCTAAAACCTTTTTAAATTTTAAATAGCATTCTTTTTATAATATAACTCTATTATTTCCTTATTAAAAGGAAATAATTTTTTTAAAAATCCAATTTTTGATAAAAAACTACTCTATGCTAAAAGTTAATCTCGGTACAATACCGTTCCAAATTTTAGTTAGGGGTGCTATGTGTTGTAGTAACCTTAACGAGTTCTTTAAAGGTAAAATAAATGGAAAAAATAAGACTTAAGCTTAAAGCTTATGACCATCGCGTTTTAGACCGTTCAGTTGCGTCTATTGTTGAGGCTGTTAGACGAACAGGTGCAGAGCTTAGAGGGCCTATCCCAATGCCAACTAAGATTAAAAAATATACTGTACTAAAGTCTCCTCATGTCAACAAAGACAGTAGAGAGCAGTTTGAGATTAGAATTCATGCAAGAATGATTGACATTGTTTCAGCTACTTCAGATACTATCGATTCACTTATGAAGCTAGATTTAGCACCTGAAGTTGATGTTGAAATTCGTTCAATGGACAAATAGGAGTAGATGATGGAATTTATAGTTGAAAAAATAGGTATGAGTAGAACTATCGAAGTACCGAGTGTTCCTGTAACACTTTTAAAAGTTATCGAAACTAAAGTGTGTGAAGTTCGTCAAGACGGTAAAGCATTGGTTGCTTATAATTATAGTAAAAAATTAAACAAAGCTATTGAAGGTCAACAGAAAAAGTTTGGTCTTGATAAAGAGTTTAACAAGTTTATGACTATCTCAGTGGCAGAGGGTACAGAAGCTGGTGATTATAGCACAGAGGCTCTAAATGAGGCAAAGCTAGTTAAAACTTCACTAAATACCAAAGGTAGAGGTTTCCAAGGTGGTATGAAACGACACGGATTTGGTGGAGGACCAGCATCTCACGGTCATAGATTTGGTAGAAGAATTGGTTCAATCGGTAATGCTGAGTGGCCAGGTCGTGTTCAAAAAGGTAAGAAGATGCCAGGTCAATACGGAAACACTAAAGTAACAGTTAAAAATGATGTTATCTCATTTGATGCTGAAAATGGAATATTAGTATTAAAAGGTTCAATCCCAGGACATAATGGTGCTAGAGGATTGGTAAGGATTGTTAAATAATGAGTACAACAGTAATTAAAACAAGTGACCTACCAGAGTCATTTTTAGATGTTCATCCACATAACCTTTACTTATATTGTAAAGCTTATGCAGCAGGACTTAGAGCAAATACAGCTCAGGCTAAAAACCGTTCAATGGTTAGTGGTGGTGGTAAAAAACCATGGGCTCAAAAAGGTGGTGGACGAGCAAGAGCTGGTTCTCTTCGTTCTCCTGTATTTGTTGGTGGTGGAGTTGCATTTGGTCCACAAAACAACAGAAACTACGACCAAAAAGTAAACAAAAAACAGAAAAAGTTGGCTCTTTATCATGCGTTAGCAGAACTAGCAGCAAATGAGAGACTTTTTGTTGTTGAAAATGTTACTATAGAGTCAGGTAAAACAAAAGATGCTAAAGCATTTGTAGATAGCCTAAATCAGAGAGATGTATTGGTAGTCAAAGAGTTAATCGATGACAAAACATTCCTTGCTTTTAGAAATCTTCAAAATGCGTATTTGGTAGAATCTAATGAGCTAAACGCTTACCTAGCAGCTGCTTATCACTCAGTGGTAATTGAAAAAGCTGTTTGGGATAAATTGACAAAAGAGAGCTAAGATGGCAGATATTACAGATATTAAAGCAATTATGTACACAGAGAAGTCTCTTGAACTTCAAGAAGATGGTGTTATCGTTGTTCAAACTAGCCCAAGAATGACTAAAAATGGTCTAAAAGCAGTTTTCCAAGAGTACTTTGGTATTAAACCATTGAAAGTAAATTCAATGAGAGTTAATGGTAAAGTAAAGAGATTTAAAGGTATCGTAGGTAAGAGACCAGACTTTAAAAAGTTCTATGTATTTTTACCAGAAGATGCGAAAATTGAAAGCTTAGCAGTATAGGAGAAATAGATGGCAATTAAATCATATAAACCAACCTCAGCTGGGCGAAGATATATTACAAACCTTGATAGTGGTGATATTACAGCAAAAGCTAGTGTTAGAAGTCTATTAAAGAAGCTTCCAAGAAGTGCTGGTAGAAATAACAATGGTAGAATTACATCTCGTCACAGACAAGGTGGAGCAAAGAAACTATATAGAATTATAGATTTCAAAAGAAACAAGTTTGGTGTAGAGGGAACAGTAGCTACTGTTGAGTATGACCCATATAGAACTTGTAGAATTTGTCTTGTAAAGTATGTTGATGGTGACAGAAGATATGTTCTTCAAGCAAAAGGTATGAGCGTAGGCGATAAAATCATGTCAGCTGAGAGTGGACTTGATATTAAAACAGGAAACGCTATGAGACTAAAGGCAATTCCAGTAGGAACACTTGTTCACAATATTGAGTTAAATATTGGTCAAGGTGGTTCTATGGCTAGAAGTGCTGGAAGTTATGCTCAGATTATGGGTAGAGATGGAAAGTATGTATCTCTTAGATTACCATCAGGTGAGATGAGATATGTTCTAGGTGAGTGTATGGCTACTATTGGAACAGTTGGGTCTGAAGATTGGGCGAATGTTGTTGGTGGTAAAGCTGGACGACAGAGACACAGAGGTATTAGACCACAAACTAGAGGGTCAGCGATGAACCCAATTGACCACCCACACGGTGGAGGTGAAGGTAAGACTAACTCAGGAAGACATCCAGTATCACCTTGGGGTATGCCTACAAAAGGTCACAAGACTCGTAAGAAAAAAGCTAGTGATAAGTTAATTATCTCTAAGAGAAAGAAGTAAGGGTAAGAGATGGCAAGATCAACTAAAAAAGGTCCATTTATAGATGAACACCTAAAGAAAAAAGTTTTAAAAGCAAAAGCAGAAGGTTCTCACAAGCCAATTAAAACTTGGTCAAGACGCTCTGTAATTTTTCCAGAGTTTATTGGTTTGACAATTAATGTTCATAACGGAAGACAGTTTATTCCTGTATTTATTACAGAGAACCATGTAGGTTATAAGCTTGGTGAATTTGCACCAACTAGAACATTCAAGGGTCATAAAGGCTCTGTTCAGAGAAAAGGGTAAGGTATGAGTAGAGCATTATTAAAATTTACAAGAGTATCACCTACAAAAGCTAGATTGATTGCAAGAGAAGTTCAAGGTATGAATGCTGAACTTGCACTTGCATCACTAGAGTTTATGCCAAATAAAGCAGCTAGAATTATCTCTAAAGTTATCGCTTCAGCAGTGGCAAATGGAGATTTTGAACCAGAAGAGGTAGTAATTACAAGTTGTAGAGTTGACAAAGCAGCTGTAATGAAGAGATTTAGACCAAGAGCTAGAGGAACAGCAAGTAGAATTTTAAAACCAACAGCTCATATTTTGGTAGAAGTAGCAAAAGCAGAGGAGGCATAATATGGGTCAAAAGGTTAATCCAATTGGTCTAAGACTTGGAATTAATAGGAACTGGGAATCAAGATGGTTTCCTAAAAAAGAGAGAACAGCTAATTTTATTGCAGAAGATTATCAACTAAGAAAGTATCTTAAAAAAGAGCTTTTTTATGCTGGTGTATCTAATCTTATTATAGAGAGAACTGCTAAAAAAATTAGAGTAACTATTGTAACAGCTAGACCTGGAATTATCATTGGTAAAAAGGGTGCTGATATTACTAAACTAAAAGAGACATTGGTTAAAAAGTTTGGTAAAGATATCGCTTTAAATATCAAAGAAGAGAAAAAAGCTCAAGCCTCTGCTCAACTTGCTGCTGAGAATGTTGCTACTCAACTTGAAAGAAGAGTTGCATTTAGAAGAGCTATGAAAAAGGTAATCCAAGGTGCATTAAAGTCAGGTGCAAAAGGTATTAAAGTATCAGTTGCAGGAAGACTTGGTGGAGCTGAAATGGCTAGAACTGAGTGGTATTTAGAGGGAAGGGTTCCATTGCATACTCTTAGAGCAAAAATCGATTATGGTTTTGCTGAAGCAAATACTACTTATGGAATTATTGGTGTAAAAGTTTGGATTTTCAAAGGTGAAGTTTTAGCCAAAGGTATTCAAGCAGAGCCAAAAGAAGAGAAAAAAGGTGGTAGAAGACCATCGAGAAGAAGAGGTGAATAGTTATGTTAATGCCTAAAAGAACAAAATATAGAAAAGTCCAAAAAGGTCGAAACAGAGGAAAATCTTTTAGAGGAAACAAAATTGAGTTTGGTGAGTTCGCACTAAAAGCAGTTTCAGCTGGTAGAGTAAATTCAAGACAAATTGAAGCTGCCAGAATTACAATGACTAGAAGAATGAAAAGACAAGGTAAATCTTGGATTAGAGTTTTCCCTGATAAACCTTTGACAAGAAAACCTCTTGAGACTAGAATGGGTAAAGGTAAAGGTGGAGTTGAAGAGTGGGTTATGAACATCAAACCAGGTAGAATTATATTTGAAGTGGCTGGTGTTCCTGAAGATGTTGCAAGAGATGCTTTAACTCTAGCTTTGCATAAGTTTCCATTAAAATGTAAGATTATATCTGCAAAGGATAGTAATGAAATATACTGATATTCAAGATAAAAGTGTAGAAGAGTTAAAAGCTATGCTAAAAGAAAAAAAGTTAGAGCTTTTTACTTTAAAAGCAAAGCAAAAGACAATGCAACTTACTAATACTAGTGAGTTAAGAGTAGCGAGAAGAGACATCGCTAGAATTCAAACAGCTATTACAGCTAATGCGTCTAAGTAAGGGGTGAGAGTATGCCAAAAAGACAAATAACTGGTACTGTGATTAAAATAGCAGGTGAAAAAACAGCTACAGTTTTAGTTGAGAGAAAAGTTATTCACCCTAGATATCACAAGACTGTAAAAAGATTTAAAAAATATCTTATTCATGATGAAAAAGGTGAGGCTAAAGTAGGTGACACAATTAGTGCGATTGAGTGTCGTCCAATGTCAAAGAGAAAAAGCTTTAGACTGCTTGAAATCCTAAAAGTAGGAGAAGAGTAATGATACAAGGTTTTACAAGATTAAATGTGGCTGATAATAGTGGTGCCAAAGAGATTATGTGTATCAAGGTTCTTGGTGGGTCTAAAAGAAGATACGCATCAGTTGGTGATGTAATTGTAGCTTCTGTAAAAAAAGCTCTACCAACAGGTAAAGTAAAAAGAGGAAAAGTAGTTAAAGCTGTAGTTGTTAGAACTCACAAAGAAATCCAAAGAGAAAATGGTTCTTTGATTAGATTTGATGATAATGCAGCTGTAATTATTGATGATAAAAAACAACCAATCGGTACTCGTATCTTTGGTCCTGTAGCTAGAGAGACTAGATATGCAGGATTTATGAAGATAGTATCATTGGCTCCAGAGGTATGGTAATGGCAAAGAAATTTAAAATTAAAAGAGGTGATGAAGTTTTAATCATCGCTGGTGATGATAAAGGCAAAACAGGTGAGGTTCTAAAAGTTCTTACTAAAAAAGATGCTGTAATTGTCAAAGGTTGCAAAATAGCAAAAAAAGCTGTAAAGCCAAGCGAAGAGAATAAAGATGGTGGGTTTGTCAATAAAGAGATGCCTATTCATATTTCAAATGTAAAAAAAGTAGAGGCGTAATCTATGAGTAGAATGAAGCAAAAGTACAATGACATTACACCAGCACTTAGAGAAGAGTGTGCTATTAAAAATGTAATGCAGACACCTAAGCTTGAGAAGATTGTAATATCTGTTGGTGCTGGTGAAGAGGGTAAAGATAACAAACTTATCCAAAATATGACAGATACTATCTCACTAATTGCTGGACAAAAAGCAGTGATTGTAAAAGCTAAAAAATCAGTGGCTGGTTTTAAAGCTAGAGAGGGAAGTCCAAGTGGTATCAAAGTTACTCTAAGAGGTGAAAATATGTATAACTTCTTAGACAAACTAATCTCTATTGCACTTCCAAGAGTAAAAGACTTTAGAGGTGTACCTAGAAAAGGTTTTGATGGTAGAGGTAATTATAGCTTTGGACTTGATGAACAGTTAATGTTCCCAGAGGTTGAGTTTGATAATATTATTAAAACTCACGGTATGAATATCAATATTGTTACAAGCACAGAAAATGATAAAGAGGCATTTGTTCTATTAGAGAAACTTGGTATGCCTTTTGCTAAAGGAAAGAACTAATGGCTAAGAAATCAATGATTGCTAAACAGAAAAGACCAGCTAAGTTTAGTACAAGAGCTTATACTAGATGTAGTATCTGTGGAAGACCACACTCTGTATATAGAGACTTTGGAATTTGTAGAATTTGTCTAAGAAAAATGGCTAACGAGGGTCTAATCCCTGGTATGAAAAAATCAAGCTGGTAAGGAGAAGTATAATATGATGACAGACATAATTGCAGACTCTCTTACTAGAATAAGAAATGCTGCACAAAGAAGATTGGATGTAACAACACTTCTTCACTCAAAAACAATTGAGGCTACAGTTTCTATTTTAGTAGATAAAGGTTACCTTGAGAGTTATAAAGTAAAAGAAGATGGAAATAAAAAGACTATAAAAGTTGTACTAAAGTATGACGAAAATGGTCACAGTGTAATCAATGAAATTAAAAAAATCTCAAAACCTGGTAGAAGAGTCTATCAAGGTGCTGATGAGATTAGAAGTTTTAAAAATGGTTACGGAACATTAGTAGTATCTACCAACAAAGGCGTAATTGCGAATGATGAAGCATATAAGCAAAATGTTGGTGGCGAAGTAATCTGTAGTATTTGGTAAGGGAAAATATATGTCAAGAATAGGAAAAAGACCAGTAACTGTTGCAAGTGGTATTGAGGTATCACTTGATGGTACGACTCTTGTTGCTAAAAAAGGCAAGTTGGAAAAGAGATTAGAGACTTATGGACGAGTTGGTATTGATATCAATGGTTCTGAGGTTGTTTTCTCAAAAGTAGGTGACTCAAAAGAGAGTGCAGCTTTTTGGGGAACATATAGAGCATTGTTTAATAATATCATTATTGGACTTGATAAAGGTTTTCAAAAATCTTTAGAGATTAATGGTGTTGGTTATAGAGCATCTGTTCAAGGTAAGACACTTAACTTACAACTTGGTTTTTCTCATGATATTAATTTTGATATTCCAGAGGGTGTTGAGATTACTGTTGAAAAGAATATTATTCATGTAAAAAGTACTGATAAACAGACTGTGGGACAAGTTGCTGCTAAAATTAGAAGCTTTAGACCACCAGAGCCTTATAAAGGTAAAGGGGTTAAATATACTGATGAAGTTATCATTAGAAAAGCTGGAAAATCAGCTAGTTAATAGGAGCCATAGATGTTAAAAAGTATTCAAAAGAGAAAAAATAGAGTTAGAGCAAAAAGAAAAGCTAGAGTAAGAGGTAAGATTTCAGGTACAGTTACACTTCCAAGAGTATCTGTATTTAAATCTAACAAACACTTTTATGCTCAAGCTATCGATGATGTTACTGGTACTACTTTAGCTCATGCTGATGGTAGAGTTATGGGACTAAAAGCAACTAAAGAAGATGCAAAAAAAGTAGGTGTGGCTATGGCTGAAGCACTGAAAGCTAAAAATATTGAAGCTGTAGTTTTCGATAGAAATGGTTATCTCTATCATGGTGTTGTTGCATCTTTTGCTGATGCTCTCAGAGATGCTGGAATAAAGTTATAAGGAAAGAGTATGCAAAATATCGATAGAGAAAAATTTGAAGAGAAAATTGTAAATATCGGAAGAGTTACCAAAGTTGTAAAGGGTGGTAGAAGATTTAGATTTACAGCCCTTGTAGTTATTGGTGACAAAAACGGTACAATAGGTTATGGTACTGGAAAAGCAAAAGAGGTTCCAGATGCTATTAAAAAAGCTGTTGATGATGCGTTTAAATCACTTGTAAAAGTGAATATCAAAGGTACAACTATTGCTCATGATATTGAGCAGAAAAAAGGTGCTAGTAGAATTATCCTTAGACCAGCAAGTGAGGGTACAGGGACAATCGCAGGTGGTGCTATGAGACCAGTACTAGAACTTGCAGGTATCAAAGATGTTATCGCAAAATCATTAGGCTCAAATAATCCAAATAACCTTGTAAGAGCTACAGTAACTGCTCTATCAAGAATTAAAGCTTAAGGGAGTAGATATGGGTTTACATAATTTACAACCAGCACCAGGTTCAACTCGAAATAGAAAAAGAGTTGGTCGAGGTCAAGGTTCTGGAAATGGTAAAACAGCAGGACGAGGTAACAAAGGTCAAAAATCAAGAACAGGTTATTCTCAAAAGAGAGGTTTTGAGGGTGGTCAAATGCCTCTATACAAGAGAGTTCCTAAAGTAGGTTTCTCTTCAAGAGTTATCAAGCCTTATGTTATCAATGTTGATAAGATTAAAGCAGTAGCTGAACTTGATGAGATTACTTTAGAGAGTATCAAATCAGTTCATAAATTGAAAAAAACTGTAACAAAAGTAAAACTTATTGGTTCAAAAGCAAAAGAGCTTGTATCTAAAATAAAAGATGAAGCTGTTACAACTAGTGGTAAATAGCCATGAGTAGTGCTTTAACTCAAAAAATACTTATTACTTTTGGATTTTTGTTTGCATATAGAGTTTTAGCATACATACCAGTTCCTGGTGTTGACACCTCCGTTATAGCTCATCTTTTTGACTCTAACGGTGGTGGAATGTTAGGAATGGCAAATATGTTCTCTGGTAATGCTATTAGTAGAATGAGTATTATCTCTTTAGGTATTATGCCTTATATTACTGCTTCAATTGTTATGGAGCTTTTAGCTGCTACTTTCCCTGCCATCGGTCAGATGAAAAAAGAGAGAGATGGTATGCAAAAATATATGCAGATTATCCGATATTCCACTATTTTTATTACTATTGTTCAAGCATTTGGTGTATCTATGGGGCTTCAAAGTATGACTGGTGCTAATGGTCAGAGTGCTGTAATGATTGACCCTATGATGTTTACATTTCTTACAACTATTTCTATGCTTACAGGTACAATGTTATTGATGTGGATTGGTGAGAGAATTACTCAAAGTGGTATTGGTAATGGTATATCTTTGATTATCTTTGCAGGTATCGTATCAGGTATTCCAAGAGCTATATCAAATACAATAAACTCAGTAAATACAGGTGAACTTAACTTTTTAGCCGTACTTGCTATATTTGCTATTATACTATTGACTATTTTTGTAATTATATATGTAGAGCTTGGTGAGAGAAGAATTCCTATCTCATATAGTAGAAAAACAATTATGCAAAACAAAGATAAGAGAGTAATGAACTATATACCTATTAAGGTTAACCTATCAGGTGTTATTCCTCCAATTTTTGCTAGTGCTGTATTGATGTTTCCTATTACAATGTTACAGAGTAGTACAAATGAGTATCTCGTAGCAATAGCAGATGCACTTCATCCTGGTGGAGTTTTGTTTAATGTTATAACATTTATCTTAATTGTATTTTTTGCATTTTTCTATGCGTCAATTGTATTTAATGCAAAAGATATTGCAGATAATCTAAAAAGACAAGGTGGATTTATACCAGGTGTTAGACCAGGTAATCATACCAAAGAGTTTATAAATGAGGTTGCAAGTCGTCTTACAGGTGCAGGAGCAATCTATTTGGCACTTATTTCTACTTTGCCATTTTTATTGATTAACTCCATGGGAGCTGCTTTTTATTTTGGGGGAACTGCTGTTTTGATTGTTGTTCAAGTTGCACTTGATACAATGAGAAAGATAGAGGCTCAAATATATATGAACAAGTACGAAACACTAGGTGCAGTAGGTCTCTAATGGCTATTGCACTTCGTAAAAAGAAAGAGTTGGACAAGCTACAAGTAGCTGGTTCAATTGTTGCTAAAACTTTAAAATATCTCCAAGAAAATATCACTGTTGGAATGACCTTAAAAGAGATTGATGCTATGGGTGAGGATTTTATCCGAAGCCTAGGGGCAGAACCCTCTTTCAAGGGTCTATATGGTTTTCCTGCTTCTGTATGTACTTCACTAAATGAGGTTTGTATCCATGGAGTTCCTACTGATATCAAAGTTCAAGAGGGTGATATTCTTGGATTGGATTTAGGTACTAAAATAGATGGCTATTATGGTGATGGGGCTGTAACAATTCCTATTGGAAATATCTCAAAAGAGGATGAAGATTTAATTGCTTGTTCAAAAGATGCTCTATACTATGCTATAGAGAATATCAAAGTTGGTATGAGATTTAAAGAGCTGACAGCTCTTTTAGAGACATTTATCCTAGGTAGAGGTTATGTTCCTCTTAGAGATTTTTGTGGTCATGGAATTGGGAAAAAACCACACGAAGAGCCAAATATTCCAAACTATTTAGAGGGTAAACCAAAACAGGGACCAAAAATTAAAAATGGTATGGTATTCTGTATTGAACCTATGGTTTGTCAAAGGAGTGGTAAACCAGTAGTTTGGGATGATAAATGGTCTGTAGTTAGTGAGGATGGTTTGAAATCTTCTCACTATGAACATACAGTTGCAATAATAGACAACAAAGCAGTAATTTTAACAGAAATATAACAAAGGAGAAAAAATGGCTAAAGATGATGTAATAGAAATTGATGGTAAAGTAGTTGAAGCACTACCAAATGCAACTTTTAGAGTAGAACTTGAAAATAAACATGTAGTTTTATGTCACATAGCAGGAAAGATGAGGATGCACTATATCAAAATCTTACCTGGTGATAAAGTAAAAGTTGAACTCACACCTTATAGTTTAGACAAGGGTCGTATTACTTTTAGGTATAAATAATATATATAAAATAGGAGATTTTTCTCCTATTTTATAAACTTCTAATATTTGGACTAAATGCTTTTGTGCTAATATTCACTTTTTGTCCTATTTTTAACTCTCTTGCTTCTTTTCTATTAATTACTACTTCAACTAACTGTTGACCAATAGATATAACAGCAATAAATATGACATCTACCTCAATTATATCCAAAATCTCCCCCTCAAAAGAGAACTTTTGTGAACCTGTGGTTTTTAGTAATACATCTTTTGGTGTGCCATCTTTTACTATTTTGCCATTTTGTAACAAAATTACCCTAGATGAGAGGTGATAAATTTCGCTTGGGTCATGAGATACCATAATAGTAGTGGTTTGAAATTTTTTATGTAGAGTTAGTATCTCATTTTGTAGTTTTGTTCTCATAGCAGTATCTAGTGCAGATAGAGGTTCATCCATTAGTAGCAGTTTTGGTCTATTCATCATAGCTCTACATAGAGATACTCTCTGTTTTTGTCCTCCACTCAATCTATTGGGTAGCTGTTTTCTAAGCTCATATAGCTCTGTAACTTTTAGTAGCTGTTTTGCTAACTCTTTGTCTCTATTTACAAATAGTAGGTTTTGTTCTATAGACATATTTGGAAATAGTGCATAGTCTTGAAATACAAATCCTATTTTTCGTTTTTGAGGGGGCAGAAATATCTTATCTCTTTGCCAAATTTTATCTCCTATTATAATTTCACCTTGAGATTTCTCCAATCCTGCCAAAATCCTAAGTAGTGTAGTCTTGCCACTACCACTAGGACCACTTAGGGCTATAAACTCACCCTTATTAATTTCTAAATCTATATTTAGTAACATCTCTCCACTACTACCATATAGTGTTTTGGTTGTTTTTATTCTTATTTTGCTCATATTTTGACTCTTTTGTTAAAAATATATACACTCAAAAGTACCAAAAAGCTAATCAATACCATAATAGCACTATATATATGAGCTAAATCATAATCCATTGTCTCTACCATCTCATAAATAGCTACAGAGGCTACTTTTGTCTCACTTGGTATGCTCCCACCTACCATTAAAACTACACCAAACTCTCCTACTGTATGAGCAAAAGTTATAATAATAGCACTAATTAGTGATGGCTTGATATTGGGTAGTGCTACTCTAAATAGGGTGGTTATTTTGCTTTTACCAACTATATATGATGCCTCTAACATATTTTTATTGAGTGCTTCAAAACCACTCTGTAGGGGTTGAACCATAAAAGGCAGAGAGTAAAAACAACTAGCTATTACCAATCCTATAAAACTAAAAACCAGTTTGACACCAAACATATCCTCAAAAAATGAACCAATAGGGGAGTGAGCAGATAGAGATACCAAAATATAAAATCCTAAAACTGATGGAGGTAAAACTATAGGCAGAGCTGTTATCGCCTCTATAATAGGTTTGGATTTTGATTTAGTTTGAGATAACCACCAAGCCAGAGGCAGACTAATAAAAAATAAAATTAGAGTAGTTATCGCTGCTAATTTAAAAGATAGTAAAAATGGTGCAAAATCTAGTTTATCAAATATTTCAATCATTTAAAACCTCGATAATTGAGAGTTCGGTAGCTTTTAGCATAGCTTTTATACTCTCTCCTATTTTTAAATCCATCTCTTTTGATGCAGTAGTGGTGATTATCGACTCTATAGTTATATCATTGAATTTTAACTCTACACTACTAAGTATCTCTCCCCTATTTATAGATACTATAGTAGAGTCTATGATATTTGAATAGCTAATTAGACCTCTAAAATCTTTGGCTATAGCTATATGTGATGGAGAGATTGCTAGTTTTACTTTTGTACCTACTTTTATAGAGTTATCTAGCTCTAAACAAATCATAAAAATAGATTTGCCACAAAAATCAAGCTCTATTTTGTGTAGACTATCTATAGTCCAAATATTTGATACTGTAGCAACTATACTACTCATCTACTATATATCCAAAATTTTCAAATATCTCTTTTGCTTTTGGGCTAAATATAAAGTTATAAAAATTCATAGCCTCTTTACTGTTTTGTCCATTTTTCAAAACTACTATACCTTGTTTGATAGGAGTATATAGTTTTGTATCTACACTTTCCCAATTTATTCCCTCTTTGTAGTTTTTCATTTTTGGACTATATAGTGCTGATTTGGCTATGATACCTATATCTGTAGCTCTTAGTGTATATATAACGGTTTGAGATATAGATTCACCATAGATAAATTTGTTTTTTATATCATCATAAATGTTTGCATTTTTGAGTGCCTCTACTGTGGCTATACCATATGGGGCTGTCTTTGGGTTTGCTATAGCTATCTTTTTGATTTCATTACTTTTGAGTAGCTCTATACCTTTTGAGAAGTCTCTTTCTTTGAGACTCAGATAAGCCAAAGAGCCTTTTGCATATACTTTGGGTTTTGTTATAGCAAATCCTTCTTTGTATAAAGTTTCAGGGTAATCCATATTTGCTCCCATAAATATATGATAGGGAGCTTGGTTTTTAATCTGAGCTGTCAATTTACCAGTACTACCTAAAATCACTTGAACTTTTGTCTCAGGATATATTTTGTTAAATTCACTTTTTAGTTCATCTATAGCATAGCTAACATTTGCAGCAACTGCTATTTTAATCTCTCCAGCAGATAAAAAATTAAATAATATGAATAGTAAAATCAATATTTTAAATCTCATTATTTTCCTTTATATAGTGATATTTTCCAAAAACTCAACACTGCTATCTCTAATAAGAACTACATCAATACAAAAAGCTACATCCAAGTTTTTCTTTTTGAGATAGTAGTTTGTTGAGTTTATTATTCGTCTTAGTTTTGTTGGGCTTAGGTTATATATAGGTTCAAACTCTCTATTTGCCGATTTGACCTCTATAAAATGCCATATACCTTTATCTACTGCTATTATATCAATCTCTCCTAATTTTCTAGCATAATAGTTTCTCTCTATTACTTTAAACCCTAAATTTTCTATATAAGATATGGCTATACCTTCGGCTTGGTTGCCTTTTTCTCTTGTGGAGTTATCCATTTTGAGGTACTACTCTTACTTTTATAGATTTAAATCTAGCTGTCATAATTAACTCATCAGATTCATCACCAAATAGAGCATTAATTTTGGATTTGGCATGATGAAAAGTAGTAAATAGAGTCTTTGGTTTAATCTTGTCACTATATTTTACGCTAAGAGTTGCACTCTCTCCATATTCAGTTACTAATTTAACCTTCTCTCCAAATTTTCCTTCATCGTCTATAGAGGCTAGTAGTATATCTTCATCATATTTTGTTAGTAGTTTTTTGCTTCTTTTTGTTTGTGAGGCATTGTTGTAGTGAGCTAGGGTTCTACCTGTTGTTAGATAGAAATTATCCAGAGTATCACTATAAAATGTTCCATCTAAAATCTCAGATACCATTCCTCTAGGTTGATACTGTTTATATACAAACCTACCTAACCCATCATCAGTTCTAAAATCTAGTAGATGAAGTACAGGTGTATCTTCGTGATATATTGGCCACTGCATACCTCTTTTTCTGTGCCTAGCAAGTCTGTAGTATTTTGCACCACTAAATCTCTGTGATGCAACCTTTGTCACCTCTTCCCATACTGCTTCACTGTCTATATAGTCAAAATCTCCACCTATTTTATTATCTAACATCTGTAAAACTTCCCAATCATCAGGCAGGTTGGACTCAACTAACGGTTGAGATAGATGAAGCCTTCTCATAGCATTGATATATACTCCTGTTTTCTCATAAGCACTCTTGACACCTATAACTATATCGGCTCTTTTGGCAATATCACTCATAAATAGCTCTTGAACCATTATAAACTCCAGATTATCTAAAGCCTTGTGGATTTTGTTGATATTTGGGTGGATATGGGATATATCTTCACCCATATTTAGTAGTGCTTTGATTTTACCATTTCTCATCTCATCTATGAGTTGTGGTGTCATTAGTCCTATCTCTTTTGGTTTTTGATAATCTGGTGCATAGTATGGCAGACACCCCATATCACAAGCTCCTTGGACATTGTTTTGTCCTCTTAGAGGCATAAGCCCTGCTCCTGTTTTACCAATATTACCTGTCATAATAGCTAGATGAGTTATAGCCATAACAGCATATGAGCCGTCGAGATGTTCTGTAATGCCCAAGCCCCAAAATATCATAGATTTTTTGACAGCATACTCTCTAGCTATATTTGGTATCATCTTGGCTAGATACTCATATCCCTCAATTTTTTCAAAAAATTTTGGATTGGCATATGGGTCATTTAGTATCTTCTCTTTGAACTCCTCAAATCCTTTTGTTCTATTGGCTACAAAATTTTTGTCATATAGTTCCTCATCAATAATTATAAAAGCCATCATATTTAGTATAAGCAGGTTTGTTTCATATGGAATAATACAGTTATGTTTTGCTAGTTTTGCTAGTTTTGTCTCTCTGACATCTATAACTGCTAGATTGTTCTCTTTTTTTGCCATATCAATTATACGATTAGCTACAATAGGGTGAGCATCCATTGTATTTGAACCAATTACTATTATAAATTCAGATTCGTATATATCGTTGTATGGATTTGTTGCTGCTCCTTCACCTATAGTTTCTCTCATACCTTTTAGTGATGGAGAGTGGCATACTCTAGCACAGTTATCGACATGAGGGCTACTCATGCTCTCTCTACAAAATTTTTGAAATAGATAGGCACTCTCACAGTTAGTTCTAGCACCACCAATAGCACAGAAACTATCTCCTCCATATTTTGATTTTATCTCTTTGAGTTTTATAGAGGCTATAGTGGTAGCACTATCTAAATCAGTTGAGAAAAATATATCATCAAAAGGCTCTAATTTACTCTCTATCTGCTTTTTGATGTGAGGATTTTTTTCTAAAAAACTTTTACGAATAAGAGGCTTTCTAATTCTCTCATCTGACTCTACAAAATCATATCCGTACTTTCCTTTGATACATAGCTTTCCTTGTGAGACCACTCCATCCTGTTGGGCATATACTTTAACTATTTTGTTATCTTCTACTACTCCTGTAATATCACATCCCACTCCACAGTAGGTACATACACTCTCTATCTCTTTGGTCTCTACTTTTTTACTCATGTTCTACCCTTGATGATTAATTAAGATAAAATTTATCCTAATTTTACTTAAAGTTTTGTGATATTTAGCGATAGATTTTTACCTATAAAATTAAAACTGCTACTACTACTCTCTAAAAAATCAAATAGATTAGTTATATCGTTTGGTGATTTATTATCTGTAGTTAATTTTATATCCGAAATTTTGGCAATAGGTTTTTCTGTTAAAGAATTAGATGATATGAGTAACCATCTACTATACTCTTTTATATCTTTTGATTTAAATCTTTTTTGGCGTAGCTCACAGTCAGATATAGCTTCATCTACATTACCTATAAGTGTTGTTTTGTTATTTAAAACATCTATATAAGCTTGAACTATTGCTGATTCAAAATTATTTATAAATATTGTTTTACCTTCTATGTTAAAATTTTGTGCTATAAAAAATAGTGTAGAAGCATTTACACTATTTAGAAAATTAAAGGGCATAGGAAGTTTATTTTCTAAGAATATAGCTTCCAATACTTTTATAGTGGAGTTCATATTTCCATTTTTACTAGAGATATATATACTACTATCTTTATTGATTTTGATATCTTTCATACATCTTTGAGCACCCAATAGAGCTAGATTGATAAAGTTGTCAGTACGGTTAAATCTTTTTATTAATAGTTTTTTTTTATCAGATAAATTATCTGTTGGTATATCTGTATAGTTTGAAAAAGAGTAAATATACATATTAGTCTCCATATCTAAGTACCAAAGAGCTATTATTCCCACCAAAACCAAAATAATTTAGTAGGTAATATCCCTTTATCGCTGATAACTCTTCTATATTTGGTATGATATTACATTTGTCATCAATATCTAAAAAATTGATTGTTTTGGGTATAAAACCATTTTTTATAGACTCTATTAATAGCACTAGCTCATTTGTTCCAGATGCTCCGAGAGTATGTCCTATATATGGTTTTAAAGCTACTATTTTAGGTATTTGAGAATTAAAAACTTTATATAATGCTTCTGCTTCTACTTCATCATTTTGTTTAGTAGCTGTTGAGTGTGTTTTAACTATATCTATATCTTTTGGAGTTATATTCGCACTTCTTATTGCCTCTTGCATTACAGAAGCTAAATTTTGTGGAGTAGGGGATGTAATAGAGGTTGTATCTACCTTGATAGCACCACCTACTAGTTCAAATGAACTCTTTTTTTTGCTGAGAATAACTGTAGAGATAGCTTCACCCAATATAATTCCATCTCTATTTTTATCAAATGGTCTTAATTTATCATAGCTTAGGAGCATAAATGAGTCAAATCCTCTAATTGTAAATTCATTATATAGCTCTATCCCAACTACAATTACTCTATCTACCATATTATTTTTGATTAATTCTCTAGCTTGGATTAGAGCATTTGAGCTAGATGTGCATGCTGTAGAGATAATAGTTTTTATATTTTTAATACCAATTTTATCGGCTATATTTTTTGTTATTTTATCTATTTCTAAATCTTTGAGTATCTCTTTGTCTTGTTTTGCATAAATCTCATTGAGTGGAAGTTTAGCAGAAGATGTTCCTATAAAAAGAGCAGAGTTTTCAATTTCATCTTTTGATAGATTGGCACTATTGATTGCATCTATAACTGATTTTTCAATTATATTATAATAGTCCAACGGTTTTATATTTGGAATTTTATAGTATTTAATCTCTTCATCTATTAAAATAGGTTCATAACTATTTTTTCTAAGTTGTTTGATAGCATTAGTTGTATCTTCTATTGCACTAAGTAGAGAGTATCCCTCTATATATACCATTATCTATTAGACTCTATATATTCTGCCAAAGTATTTATAGACTTCATTATTCGTCTAGCCTCTTTTGGGTCAGTAACTCTAAGACCATACTCATTTTGTAGTGCCATAGATATCTGTAGTGAATCTAGTGAATCTAACTCCAATGGGTGGTTTGGGTCAAATAGGATATCACTATCTTTTATATCCTGAGGGTTTATATTTTTGTCACACTCTCTTACTATCATCTCTTTTAAATCTTCTTTTAGACTCATGCTCTTCTCTTGTAATATAATAAAGAGATTATATCAGTAATCTACTAAAATAATAGTTCAAATCTAATAAAGTTAATACAAAAAATCAAATAACCAAATAGAAATTTTGGCTCCATGCCCTATCTCAATATCATCACATGCTAAAAATGAGTTTGGTATATCTTTTATCTGTTTGAATGTTTTATATTTATCATATTTAGAAATTTTCTCATAAGCCTTTTTTGCTATATCCTCTGCATCTTGAGCAAAAACTAGGGTAGAGATAGCAACTCCTATAATGATTTTTTTCATGGTTTTTTCCTTTGGATTGGTTTAAAGTTAATGGTATTTATTTTTGAAAATTATGCTAAAATCAAAATATGAAAAAAAAGAGTACCACCACGGAAACCTAAAATAGGAGTTAATCAATAGGGACAAAAACATTGATGAGTTTATGAGGATATATATATTCGTGTTTGAGACACTACTTTTTGGGATGGTGAGTAACAAGATTAAGATTATCTCTACTATTCCTGTGCTTAAGAAGATTTTGGAACCTAGAGTATAAAATAGCAAAACTAAATTGGATTATATAAGTGCTACTTATAAATTAATCGGCTAAAATACGCCAAAAAAGGAATAGTTGTATGCACTATTTAAAATCGCTTAATGTTCAGGTATTAATAGGGATAGTCCTAGGAATAGCTTTTGGGATATTGGCTCCAAATTTGGCACTAGAGCAGAAACTTATTGGAGATATGTTTGTAGCACTACTAAAGATGCTGGTGGTTCCATTGGTTTTTGCCTCTATCTATACAGCACTAACAGGGCTTGGGTCTATTGATAAGCTTAAAAATATAGGTCTAAAGACTATCACTTTGTATATAGTAACTACTGCTTTAGCTGTGCTTTTGGCTATTGTTGTTATGAATATAGTACATATAGGAGAGCCTATGAGTGTTAGTGGGTTGGAGTATGCAAAGGCTAGTGAGATAAAACCGTTTTCATTTCATGATATGATTATGAGTTTTATTCCATCCAATGTTTTTAACTCTTTGGCTACGGGTTCTATGATGCAGATTATTGTATTTGCTATATTTTTGGCTATGGCTTCATTTAAGTTGGAGAAAAAGTATCAAGAGGTTCTATTTGACTTTTTTACAGCTATCAATAATGCTATGTTCTATATCGCTCAATGGGTTATAAATTTAACTCCAATAGGTGTGTTTTCTCTGATTTCATATATTATTGCAAAACAAGGAATTGGGGTTATTTTAAATCTATGGGCTTATGTGGTTGTGGTGTTTGTTGTAATTTTAATTCATGGGTTGGTTACTCTACCTATGCTTTTGGCATTTTTGACCAAGATAAATCCATATAGCTATCTCAACAAAATAAAAGAGGCTCCAATTATGGCGTTTTCTACAGCTTCAAGTGCTGCTACTTTGCCTGTGAGTCTAAAAGTAGTTCAAGAAAAAGGTGGAGTGAGCAAAGATAGTGCTGGATTTGTACTGCCTCTTGGTGCTACAGTCTCTATGGATGGAACAGCAGCTTATTTAACTATTGCTGTGCTTTATATTGCAAATCTAGCAGGTGTTCCTATGACTTTGGGTGACCAACTTGTTTTGGGACTTACTGTAGTTGCACTAAGTGTAGGTGTAGCTGCTCTGCCTAGTGCTTCACTTGTTATGATGGTTGTAAT
>JAADFE010000143.1 GCA_013153055.1 Campylobacterota bacterium | reverse complement strand
AAGAAAAAAACAGCCTATAGAGTTGTAGTCAAATGCAACGAATGGGAAGCCAAAAAGCTTCTAAAGTCTAAAAAATTTAGTGGGGCTTATATAGTATCTTAAAGCAATACCCACCCCTCCTCTTCAAACAGAGCTTTGGCTTTGGAACATAGAGGGGCTTGGATATAGATATATTTTTTTTTGATACTGCTATCGTTGTACTCTTCTAGTTTTTTATGAAACTCCATTAACTCTTTTGCCTCTTTTTGTAGTATTCTGCTTTTTTTCTCTATAGAGATGATACAAGCATAATATTTTTTTAGGTCAACTCCTAGATATATATCTATCTTTTTACGGCTTCCTAACTCTTTTGGGCTTATATGTTTCAATGATTTGAAAACTAGTTTCTCTTCTTGTAATTTATCTACTATATCTTTCATCTTTTTTTCCTAATGGGTGATAACTATTGATTGTATCAGCTAAATTTTGTTGTTGGATATGTGTGTATATTTGTGTAGTCTCTAGTGAGCTGTGTCCTAATAAATCCTGAACTACTCTAAGGTCTGCTCCACCGATAATAAGAGATGATGCAAAAGAGTGTCTAAGGATATGTGGAGATACTCCTAGATACTTTTTGACTATCTTAAAGGCTGAAATTCTACTAAGAGGCTCGTTTCTATAGTTTAGCCATATATACTCACTCTGGATTGAACATTTTGCTAGATACTGCTCTAGTGCCTCTATAGCAATGGGTGCTAGGGGGACTATCCTCTCTTTTTGACCTTTTGCAAAACGGATTTTGAGCCACCCTTCATTGATATCTTTTCTCTGTGCTTGTAGTGCTTCTGAGATACGACAACCACTAGCATACAAAAAAAGTATCAACGCATAGTCTCTAAGACCTAACCAACTACTTCTATCTATCAGTTTCAATCCCTCTTGTATCTGCTCAAACGATAGATATTTAGGGAGATTTTTTGGTACTTTTGACATAGGAATAGTTATCTGATTGCCTCCAAACTCTAGTTTGTGACAAAAATCATAAAAGGTATTGATAGATGATAGTTTACGATTTAGTGTTCTCTTGTTTTCAAATTGAGTCAAAAACTCCAATATATCTATAGTATCTAGTTTTAATAGGTCTCGATTGGGAAAGTAGTTATAGAGTTGATTAAGGTCTGATAGGTAGCTCTTGATTGAGTTAGGCTCAAGAGCTTTGTTTATATAGAGATACTCTTCAAATGCAGTTAGTAAATCTCTACTCATAATTTAAAGGTTCTAAGTCTATTCTATTTCCATCATAATAGATATATCTACCTGATACAAAAGAGTATCCATCAACTTCTGGAACTTCATACACTTTATATTTTGTAAAATCTTTGTTGCTAACAATTAGATAACCCTGCTTATCTAGTGCATATACTCTATCTTTATATACTGTTGATACAGAGAAGTGAGCAAACTTAAACTTTTTCTCATCTTGAACAGTTAAACCTAAATCTAGTCTCGATATCTTACCATCTTTGGCAAATACAAATATAGATTTGTTATCTGTAGCCACTTCTGATATAGCTTTTTCAAACTCTCTTCTTCCTTGATTGTTTACAGTTATAACCTTATATGGTGTGGCTGCTATTAGAGTATTTTTTAGCTGTTTTAAAAATATCACATTGTTGAGTTTGTTTTCTACACTAACTACAATCTCTTTGAGAACTTTTTTTCCTTTTAAATCCAATACTACTAACTTACCACTAAGTAGAGGAATAACAACTAAATTTTCAACTCTAATAGGATTTGCTACTCTAGTATCTATACTAAAAGTTTTCTCTGCTTTATTATTATATACAATAGATTTTTGATTTAAGTCATAAATACCGAAGTTGTTATCTTTGAGTATATATACTATCTCATCACCGATAACAGTTCCTGCTATTAACTCTTTTGGAAATTTAATCTCTTGGGAAGTTCCTTTTCTCAAAATAGTACAGTCACCATCTTTGTTAGAGATAACAACACCCTCAGATGTTCCATTTACAAATTTAAATCCATCTTTTAGCTTTAACTTCAATTCACCTTTTCTAGTCAAAACCATACCATTTTCTAGTGTTGCACCATCTCTATTGAAACTTGCTATCTCAGAAGTAGAAGATGGTGATACAGTAGTAGTTATACTCTTTGGAGTATAGTACTGTCTTGAACTACAAGCAGTAAAAAAAAGTAGAGCTACAGAACCTAAGAGCAAAAATTTACTACGCATTACTTGCCTTTGATAGTATAGTGATTTATAATTTTAGAAATATTATATACTGGTGATTTTTCATCAATAAGCGACAACTGATTTCTAGCCTCATTCATATTGCCATCTCTAATATATATAACTGCATTATTAACTAAAGCAAACTCACGATACAATTTAGAATCAACAACTTTACTATTTATAACAGATAGATGATAATTACTCATATCAGATATAAACTCATTCTTGCTATTAGATAGAGTCTGCAACTCTTTTGTATCTCTATTTTGAACAGCTTTTTTATATGTATATAGTTCAAATAATTTAGGATTTTTACTTTTTAACTCTTCTAATGCTTTTGCATTGTTTGCATCTTTTTGCAATGCCAAATATGCTTCATTCGCACTATTTAGACGACTATTCTCTATAGTCTCCATAATAGCTTTTCCACCAAAAAAAGCTACTAACAATCCTACTACTGTAAAAATTTTAATTTTATGTTTTTTGTACAATTTCTCTAACTTAAAAGCAGAAGCTAACATCTGTTCATCACTAGTTAGCTCTTTTTTAACTTCATTGATACCATCTTGAATATTCAATTTTTTGCTCCATTTATATTTAAATTTAAAAATTCCACCATTATATCAAAAATATATCTATTTAGCCTTTTCTAAATATTTACCATCTACTGTATCAACTCTAATCTTATCACCCTCTAAAACAAAAAATGGAACCTGAACCACTGCACCACTATCAAGAGTTGCTGGTTTTTTACCACCTTGTGAGTCACCTTTAAAGTTTGGTGGAGTCTCTACTACTGTATATGTTGCTGTTTGAGGGATTTCAACTGATATAGCTTTACCATTATGAAATAAAATCTCTGCTTCCATACCATCAATCATAAAGTCAAATGTATCTTTGCCAACTTGGTCATGTGTTAGACCTATCTGGTCAAAAGTAGTGGTATCCATAAACTGCAACATATCACCATCATCATATAGATACTGCATAGTTTTCTGTTCTAAATCTGGTGTCTCAAATTTATCACCTGCATGAACTGTTTTATCTATTACTTTACCTGTTGACAAATTTTTAATCTTAACACGAACAAAAGCAGCACCTTTACCTGGTTTGACATGTTGAAACTCTATAACTTTAAATGGATTTCCATCAATCTCTAATCTAACACCTTTTTTCAAATCACCCATTGAAACTGTTGCCATAAATACAACTCCTAAAAAATTTTTGAAATTATATCATATTAATTTTACATTCATAAACCATTTACGATTATTAGATATACTTACAAAATTTTAAAACAAAGGTATTAGATGAAAAAATTTTTAAAACTTTTTATATTATTAGGGCTATTTAGCTCCATAATATATGCAAATAATATAAATCGTTCTATTGTCAAGATATATACAGTATCAAAAAAACCAAACTACCTAGAACCTTGGAATAGTACGGTTCTTCGCTCTACTGGTTCGGGGAGTATAATATCAGGTAATAGAATATTAACCAATGCACATGTAGTCGCCAACGAAACATTTATAGAGGTTAAAAAGTATGGTGATACAAAAAGGTATCAAGCAGAGGTTGAGTTTGTCTCTCATGATGTTGATTTAGCTATATTAAAAGTAAAAGATGAGACATTTTTCAAAGACACAACCCCACTAGAGCTTGATGGATTGCCAAATATCCAAGACAAAGTAACAGTATATGGTTATCCAATGGGTGGTAATACTATTAGTGTTAGTACAGGAATTGTATCGAGAATTGAGCATAACCGTTATGTACATAGTGGTCAGAATTTCTTATCAATTCAAATTGATGCAGCAATCAACCCAGGAAATAGTGGAGGACCTGCTATATCAAATGGTAAAATAGCTGGTGTAGTTATGCAACAAATCCCAGGTTCACAGAATATTGGATATATGGTACCTGTTCCTATCATAAAACACTTTCTAAAAGATATAAAAGATGGTAAATATGATGGCTTTCCACAGCTTGGAATATATACAGAGCTACTTGAAAACCCTACACAAAAAGAGTATTTTAAACTATCTCAAGATGAGGGTGGAATATTGGTTGTCAAAGTACTATACAACTCACCATTTAAAGATGTACTAAAGCAGTACGATATCATAACAGCTATAGATGGTCACAAAATAGAGAGTGATGGAACTGTAGAGTTTAGAGAAAATCAATATACTCACTTCAAATACTATATAGATACACATCAATATGGAGACGAGGTATCACTAGATATCTATAGAGATGGCAAAAAGATTAAACTAAAAGTAAAACTACCACAACATGTTAGCCAAGAGAAGTTTAGCATGACAGAGTTTCACTATGATAGAATGCCTACATACTATATGCTTGGGGGATATGTTTTTGTTCCTTTGACTGAAAACCTTTTAGTCTCTTCAAGAAGTGCAAACCTACCTCTTAGATATGGTGCAACAAAGTTCCCATCAAAAGATAAACAAGAGATAGTTCTACTACTTAAAGTATTGGCTTCTAGTCTAAGTAGAGGTGATTATGGTATATCATTTTGGAAGATAGACAAAGTAAATGGAAAAGCTTTTAAAAACTTCAAAGAGTTCTATAATATTATCAAAGATAGCAAAGATAAATATATAATCCTTGAAGATGATGATGGCTCAAAAGTGATTATAGATAAACAAAAAGCACTAGAGATTAATAATCAACTACTCCAAAGATATAGCATCAAAGCCACTAAATCTGATGATTTAGAATAAAATATCTAACTTACCTCGTGAGCTGAAGATATATATCTTCGCTCAACTCATGATAACGGGGTATCTTCTTAAATAGTTTTTTATACTTTTCCCCTTTGATATATAGCCTCTGTAGTCTCTCATCCAAAGCCTCTTTATATCCATATAACTGTTCTATCTTTTTATCTAGTATATTAATATATAGTCTATTTTTATCCAGAAGTTTTTGGTTATATAAAAACATCTCTTTGGCATCAAATGCTTGTTGTAGTCTCTTTAGATTTTCAATAGTTGCAGAGATATTGCCTATATTGACTTTGACTCTATATATATCTTTTTTTAACTCATTATATTGAGATTTGAGCTGACTTCCCAATATGATTAACTGCTCTCGTCTTTTGTTTTTTCTGATTTCAAATTTAAATATACTATATAATAATCTACTAATATAACCCTCTTCATTATTCAAATCTCTAAGCACCATCTCTATAGCATCAACTAACACCTCATCTATTTGGGTATTATCTATTTTTAGCTCTTTTTTTGTATGTTTGATATCTGAAGTGGTTAACTTATCTATTATATCCAAAAATGTTTTTTGAGGACTTTTGAGTATATTTTCAATATTAATACGCATTGACATATTATCATCTTTTTCAACAATTATATAGTTTATTGAAATAGTTTCTTTTAAAAAAATTATAAATAAAAAAGATTAAAAATATTTTGGGAATAAATGATACATGAAAGTAGAGCCTATCTACAAATAGGCTCTAGTAGTAGAACTATTTTATAAGTTCAAATGGGTTTTCCACTACATTTTTTCTATCAACAATGTATGGAATTAGAGCTGTCTGTCTAGCTCTTTTGATAGCTACAGTTACAAGCTCTTGATGTCTTTTACAGTTACCTGTTAATCTTCTTGGCATAATCTTAAATCTCTCACTAAGACTAATTTTCAATAGATTTAAATCTTTGTAATCAATAAAATCAACTTTTGCTTCACAATATTTGCAATATCTTTTTTTAAACTTTCTTCTCTCTGCCATGTTCTCTCCTAAAATGGTATTTCATCTTCATCGATGTCTATCTCTGGGACGGAGGGTTGTGTTGGTTGCTGTGGAGCTGAATAAGCTGGTTGTTGCGAAGTCTGCTGTTGTGGTTGTGCATATCCTTGTTGTTGAGGAGGATTACTATATCCACTATTGCCATAACTATTTTGAGCTGGTTGATTGTCATAACCGTTATTATAGCTAGGGTTTTGACTATCTGCTTTGCTATCTAACATCTGTAGATTTTCTACAGTTATAGCATGTTTACTTCTTTTACTTCCATCTTGTGCTGTCCACTGCTGAAATACAAGTCGTCCGTCAATTAAAA
>JAADFE010000015.1 GCA_013153055.1 Campylobacterota bacterium | reverse complement strand
AATTAGAGACTATGGGGCGTTATTTTGTCTCTCTTAAATCCTTTTTGGGAAGTGATGAAAAGATTGAGACGACACTTGGAGTAGATACCTACTCTATAAGCGATTTAATCGCTATCATTTTAAGACGATTTAAAAATATCTTGGAAAATCACGCCAAAGAGAGTATCGATAGAGTTGTTTTGGGGCGACCTGTGCATTTTAATGACAAAAACCCTCTTTTGGATAAACAAGCTCAAGATAGATTGGAAGCTTCTGCTTTAAAGGCAGGATTTAAAGAGGTGATATTTGAGTATGAGCCAATATCTGCCTCTCTTGCTTATGAACAGAGCATAACAAAAGAGGAGACTATACTAGTAGCTGATATTGGTGGGGGGACTACTGATTATACTATTATAAGAGTGGGTGGTAAAAAAAGAGCTGATAGGAAAGATGATATTTTAGCAACACATGGTTGTTATATTGGTGGTAACAGTTTTGATAGTGAGATTATCAAAAATTTTGTAATAAAACATCTAGGTTATGGCTCATACTATAAAAATATGGGCAAAGAGATGCAGATTGATTATGCTCTATATAGCGATTTGTCCCAATGGCACACTTTTCAAAAGATGTATAACCCAAAGACTATTAATACTATAGAGAAGTATATCTATATGGCTTATGATAAAGAGAAAATCAGCAGACTTTTAGAGATAATCAAAGATGGCTACTATTTTGATTTTTCAGAGAGGGTTATTAAAGCCAAAATTGATTTATCATCTAAAGATTCAACGATTATTGATATGAACTTTTTTGAAAATCCTTTTACAGAAGAGTTAACTCAAAAAGAGTTTAACCATGTAATATCTTCTCATACAGAAAAGATAAAAAAGACCTTAGATGAGACTATCCAAATGGCAGGAGTGAGTTATAACCAAATAGATAAAGTGTTTCTAACAGGAGGCTCAACTCTTGTTCCCAAAGTAAAGAGGATATACAAAGAGCTATTTTCTACTGATAAGATTATACATACTGATGTATTTTCAAGCGTGGGGTATGGGTTGGCTATTAGGGCTACGGATTTTTAAATTTATTGAGAAAATATCTTTGATTGTTTGTTTTTTGTATTAAAATATGTATCAGATTACATAAAAAATATGATATAATTGTAATCCAATACATACTTGGAGTTAATAATGTTAACCAATCTATTTAGAAAAAGTCACCTCTTTGTCAAAAACAACAATCTAAAATATCGACGCTACTTCATACAAAAAGAGCCATTGGAACATAGACTCTCTATTATACTAGGAGCTAGAGGTATAGGAAAGACCATAACTATCGCTCAATATATGAGTGCTTATGGTAGTAATGAGGCTCTTTATGTCTCTTTGGATGATATAAATAATGCCAAAGAGAGCATCTATGAGATAGCTGAAGCTTTTGAGTTACAAGGGGGAAAACTTCTCTGTTTTGATGAGATACACAAATACGATAATTGGTCACAGGAGTTAAAAAGTATCTATGATAGCTTTCCAAAACTCAAAGTCATAGCAAGTGGAAGTTCAGCGTTAGAAATTCACAAAGGCTCACATGATTTAAGTCGTAGGGCTATTGTTTATACAATGGTAGGTATGAGTTTTAGAGAGTTTTTGGAGTTGCATTATGGATATGATTTTGATAGCTTTAGTTTAGAAGAAATTATTAATACGCATCAAACGATAGCCGATAGTATTGTAGATAAACTCTCAGCCCATGAACATAGAGTTTTAGTACTATTTAGAGATTATCTCAAATTTGGATACTATCCATACTATCTAAGTATGCCAAATGAGGTCTATTTTTTTCAAACACTCAAACAAAATATCAATGTTTCAATAGAGAGTGACCTACTCAATATCTACCCCTCGCTCAATGGACGAAGCATCAAAAAAATCAAGCTTCTTTTGGCTGTAATTATGGAAAATGTCCCTTTTACCCCCACTATAAAGAGTCTAAAACAGAGTATTGAGGTAAGAGATGATAGAACCATCAAAGAGTATTTAGCACGACTTGATGATGCAGGGTTGATTAAACTCTTGATGAAATCATCATTAAGTATGAAAAATATTGATAAGCCTGAAAAAATTTACCTCGCCAATCCAAATCTAATGTATATCACAGAACCTGAAATAGGCAATGTGCGAGAGACTTTTTTTATGAATCAACTCTCTAATTACTATACTATACAGAATAGTTTAAACAACAAAGGTATATTTTCAGCCTCAAAGGGAGACTTTTTTTTAGAAGAGAAATATACCGTTGAAGTGGGTGGTAAAAACAAGGATTTCAAACAGATAGCCAATATTCCCAATTCGTTTTTGGCTTTAGATGATATAGAGGTAGGATTTGGAGCGAAAATTCCTCTTTGGTTGTTTGGGTTTTTGTATTAAGGAGACAGTTATGCACCAATATTTAGAAGCCACAGAGATAATAGACTATCATAACAAAGAGGTCTATACTCTAGCCATGCAACTATCAAAAGATTGCAAAATAGATACCCAAATAGCCAGAAACTGTTTTGAGTATGTACGAGATGAGATTAAACACTCAGGAGATATAAAAGCTGATATAACCACCTATAGAGCCTCTGATGTACTAAAATACAAAACAGGTTGGTGTTATGCCAAGAGTCATCTCTTAGCGGGTCTTTTACGAGCCAATAGCATTCCTACAGGATTTTGTTATCAAAGATTGAGCTGTTTTGAGTACAAAAAAGATACCTACTATCTGCATGGGCTTAATGCTATCTATCTCAAAGATTTTGGTTGGTATAAAGTGGATGCTAGAGGCAATAAACAAGGAGTCAATGCAGAGTTTAATCCACCTTATGAGCAGTTGGCATTTGAATTAGCAGATAATGAGTATGACTTGGATGGAATTTGGGCTAAACCATTGGATGTGGTGATAGATGCTTTGAAAAAGAGTGGTTGTTATAATGAAATGATAGAAAATTTTCCTGATGTATTGGAGTTAAGAGAATGACCAAAAAACAAACCACAAGAGAAAAACTACTAGATTATACCTTTGAAGAGGTCTATATACATGGTTATAATGCCACCTCTATAGTATTTTTAGGAATGGTAGGATATTGGAGGCTTATTGGGTAAAAGAGTAAAATATAGTATTAATTCAACTTAAGATAAAGAATCAATTATGAATTTACCTATTTTACAAAAAATCTCAGCTATGGTAAGGCTATTAGAGGAGATTTTAATTTGACAACAATAGATTATTCTGATAAGCTTTCAGAACTAAAATAACAAGGAGAGCAAGATGAACCATTTAAATATATCATATATCAACACAAGAATATCAGCTCTTCTGCTCTTTTTCTTTCTGCTCGGTTAGTGAGCATACATCCCTTTATAATTTTTGATTCCTTGATTGGATGACTATTTTAAAATCTCTTGTTCGGGTGTAAACACTCCGATTCCAAAAAATAGACAATATGAAAGAAAAAAAGATGAATAGACAAAAAACAAATAGTTGGAACGCTGAAAAATATAGAAAACATGCAGGATTTGTATCAGATTTAGCCTCTCCTGTAGTAGAGTTATTAAACCCAAAAGAGGGTGAAAAGATATTAGATTTAGGCTGTGGTGATGGTATCTTAGGCTTAGAGATAGCCAAATATAAAGCAGAAGTAATTGGTATAGATTTAAGCGAAAATATGGTGGCTAAAGCTAGAGAAAATGGATTAAATGCAAGAGTTATGAGTGTAACGGATATGCCATTTAATCAAGAGTTTGATGCAGTGTTTTCAAATGCTATGCTTCATTGGGTTAATGAGCCTAAATTAGCAGTAGAAAATATTGCAAAAGTCTTAAAAGTTGGTGGGCGATTTATTGCAGAGTTTGGGGGATATGGGAATATCTCTTCTATTATAAAAGCTATGAGAGAGGTTTTTAAAAGACATCCTGAATATGGAGAGATTGATGATTTTTGGTATTTCCCTACTACAGATGAGTATAAATCTATCTTGGAGGAGTATGGCTTTGAAGTAAGATATATTGAACTTATCCCAAGACCTACACCTATTGATGATATTGCTAATTGGTTGATACTTTTTACTAATGGGTTTACTAAACATCTAAGTGATAGTAAACAGAAGCAGTTTAGAGATGAGGTTAGAGAGTTATTGAAAGAGACTAATTATAGCCCAAAAGATGGTTGGGTGGCTGATTATGTTAGAATTAGGGTTGAGGCTTATAAGGAGTGTTAAATGTATGAGACCCAATATGTAAAAGTAGAATACCAAAAAGAAAAAAATGCTATCTTTTGCCAATGGAAAAAGTTCTGTAAAAGCAATGATTATCGTAACCCATTTAGATATGGGGCAGAACTTATTGAAAAGTATCAACCTACCACTTGGATAACTGATACTACCAATGGTTTTGAGAATGATGAGGAAGATACCAAATGGTTACTTGAAGCGTTTATACCTCAGATGATAGAGAGTTCTATTAAAAAAATTATTTTTATCATTAGAAAGGATAGCCCTTTGATGGAGGAGATTTTAGGGCAAAAAGAGGCTCTTGGGGAGTTTTTTGAGGTGGAGTTAGTGGAGAGTTTAGATGAATAAATTAACCCAAATATTTAGAGTAAAAAAAGAGGATTGCATTTCTGATTTAGCCGACTATCTCCCTGCGATGTTGGGAACCTATGTTCTAGTTAAATGGATGGAGATAGTGAGTGCCAAAAATATTAATGCTCAGATAGACCAAAAGAGATATATAACCGTTGGTCAACGGGTTGATATAGAGCATTTACAGATGGCAAAACGAGGCGAAGAGATAGAGATTATCTCAACCCTAATTAAAAGAGAAAAAAGAGATATCTTCTTTGAGATAGAAGCCTTGAATACAGAAGGTGAGTTGGTGGCTAGAGCTACACATAAGAGGGTGCTTATGCCTTTAAAGGTGGTGGAGAAACTCTTTAAAGGATAATTATGCAACTGAAAATCTATCAAATAGAAGAGCCTGATGGGGTGATTGAGATTTAAAGTTAAATCGTTATAAATTTGAATATAATATAAAGATAAAAAAGGAGTCTTGATGAAGTTAACTATAGAGATACCCAATGAACAGTTATTTAATAAAATAGTATGGCTATTAAATGCTTTTAAGAGTGAGGGATTGAAAATAATTTCTCATAATAAAGTATCTAATATCAATAAAGAAAAATCTAAAAATCAATTTTCTGAATTTTCAGGAATTTGGAAAGATAGAGATATTACCCAAGAATCCATTAGAGAACAGGCTTGGAAGTGATAGTTTTAGATACAAATGTATTGATTGAAATTTTAAAAGATAATCAATCAACTATCCAAAAAGTACAATCTTTTAGCTCTTCTCTTGCTATCTCATCTATTACCGTTATGGAACTCTTTTATGGAGCATTAAACAAAGCCGAAGTTAAAAAACTCGAAAAATTTGTGGCTCTTTTTGAAATTATTAATATCAATGAAGCTATCTCTAAACAATCTACAGCTCTTATTAAAACTTATGCTAAAAGTCATAATTTAGATATTCCTGATAGTCTTATTGGTTCTACTGCTTTGCTTTTAAATGCTCCTCTTTTTACTTATAATCTTAAGGATTTTCGATTTATTGATGGGTTGGAGTTAATTTAGAAAGGAATTTTATGAAAAAAGCCTTAATAACAGGTGGAAACAAAGGAATAGGCTTAGAACTCACAAAAATGTTCTTAGCCCTAAACTATGAGGTGATTGTCATTGCCAGAGACTTTTCAAACTTTGAACTAAAAGAGCAGGTGGAGTGCATAGCGTTTGACTTGGTAGAAGTAGAGAAAATACCTCAGCTTATAGCCTCTATTGGGATGATAGATGTATTGATTAACAACGCAGGGGTAATGTACTCTTTACCTTATGATGCTTACCCAAGAGAGAAGGTCAATACTATGTTAAAGCTCAATCTTGAAGCACCGATTAAACTCATAGAAGAGTGTGCCAAGGTTGGGGTGACGCGTATTGTTAACAATGCGTCTATTGCAGGGCAGATTGGGCATCCCGATGTTTGGTATGGGGCGACCAAAGCAGGGCTAATCAATGCTACCAAGAGTTTTGCCAAAATCTTTGATGGTCGTATGGTCATCAATGCCGTGGCTCCCTCTCCTGTGGAGACCGATATGTTAGAGCAAATCCCTTTGGCTCGTCGTGAGGTTTTTTTAAAAACAGTGGTGGCAAAACGCTTTGCTCATGCTGATGAGGTAGCAAAGACCATTTTGTGGTTGGCTACGGAGTCACCTGAGTATATCAATGGGACTACTATTGATATAAATAGTGGGTCGTTTCCTAGATAAGATT
>JAADFE010000117.1 GCA_013153055.1 Campylobacterota bacterium | reverse complement strand
CTTAGACCCCACATTTCCAAAAACAGAAGAGAGAAGAGCTGATTTTGTAGTAGAGCTTGATAATGGAGATATATTTCATCTTGAAGTACAAACCAAAGAGGATAAAGATATGCCTCTAAGGATGCTAAAATATGCTATTTTAATCAAAGAGTTATATAATAAATTTCCCAAACAGATGGTCTTATATCTAAGCGAAAAAGAGATAAAAGATAAACCAATAGATGTAGAAAATCTAAAATATAACTACAGTATAAAATATATCAAAGATATAGATTGTCATGAACTAATAGAGAGTAGTGATATAAATGATAATATATTAGCCATACTATGTAAGATAGAGGATTTTGATAAATTTATATATAGACTTAGAGATAAACTTTTGGCTCTAAAAGAACATAAAAGAGCTGATTATATGCAAAAGTTATCATTTCTTTTAAGACTAAGACCAAATCTTTATGCTAAAATAGAAAAAATGGATAAAGGAGATAGATTTATGCCGTTAATATTAGAAGAGAAAAGAGACCCACTTTATCAAAAAGGATTAATCTATGGAAAACAAGAGGGTAGAGAAGAAGGTAAGATAGAAGGCAAAATAGAAGGCAAAAAAAATGGAAAACTCGAGAGTGCCTATGTTATAGTGATGAAATATGGTTTAGCTATTGATAAAATAGCTCAAGATTTTGAATTAGATAAAGAAGAGTTAGTTAATTATATATATAATAGAAATCAAGCTAAATAGTGTGATTTTAACTCGTTCCCACTTTCCAAGTGGGAATGAATACAAGAATAACAGTAACAAAACCAACTCCAATAATTAAACAAATCATAATATCCAACCAAATAAAAAAGCTCAAGCTATCATATCCGTTCCTACCAAGATGGTAGGAACAAGTCAAGAGAAACAATTATTGTAATATCTTATCAGAGACTATAATTCCATCTTCATCAACATATATATACTCCCCACTTCTAAAACTAATCTCACCAAAATTTAGCTCTATATTCCTTTTGGCTTCATTACTCTCAAAGCTTTTTTTAGGACAAGTGCCTATTGCCATTAGTCCAACGGGTATAGTTTTGGTTATTTTGGTATCTCTAACATATCCATTGATAACTATTCCACTCCATCCATTTTGATGAGCAAACTTCATTAGGTTATCACCAACTACTGCAAAAAAAGCTCCATCTACATCAACTACGGCTACTTTTCCCTCTCCATTTTCATCTCTAAGTAGTTTGATAAGTTCATGGTTATTTTTATCTAATTTTATAGTTACTATCTCTCCACTAAAGCTATCAACTCCACCATAAGAGTTCAGTGCTAACTCCAAAACTTGTAACTCATCTTTATATTTATCGCAAAAATCTGCTGTTGAAAAACTCATACTATCCTCTCAAAATTTTTTCCCATAATACTAAAAACCTGAGTTCAATGGGATATCATAGTCACAGCTAAACGAGGTTTTTTATAGGCAAAGGTAAATTTTTGCAGGACTAACTAGTTAATTCAAAAAAATTTACATAAGCATATGAGAAACCTCGTTTAGCCCAAAGGGAAGCCTAAAAATAGGCAATCTTTCCCAAATAAAATTCTTGAATTAGCTACGGCTAGTATTACGAATTTAATTTTGAAAATCTTACCTATTTTTAGGCTTCTGTGACTATGATATCCCATCGAACTCAGGTTAAAAAATAGCTCAAAACTGCTTATCTTTAACAGCTTTTACAAAACGACTAAATATCTTTCTACTCTCTCTTTTATAAAATATATACTCAGGGTGCCACTGCACTCCTATTAGAAATCGGCTATCACTACTCTCAATACCCTCAATAATCTTATTTTTATCATAAGCATTTACTCTTAGATTTTTTCCTAGTTTATCAACTGCTTGATGATGGATAGAGTTTACATAGAGAATATTTTGATTTAGTATCCGAAAAAGCTTACTATCTCTTATGACTTTAACTCTATTGATTGGGAATAGTGTATCTCTGTTGGGATACTTCAAGTCCAAATTAGAGATATCTTGATGCAATGTTCCACCAAAATAGACATTGATTAACTGCATCCCTCTACATATCCCCAAAACTGGTATATCTCTTTTTATAGCGATATCTAATAGTCTTAACTCCAACTCATCTCTTTTGGGTTCAACTCTTTTTACACTTCTATCTACACTTTTACTATATAGTTTTGGATTGATATCTACACCACCACTAATTATCAACCCATCAAAAGAGGTAGGAGTAAATCTAATATCTGGTTTTATAAATATAACCTCTATACCTTTTTGGTCTATCATAAAATCTATAAAGGTATATGCTAATCTACTCCCTCTATTAGAGCCTGTTATAAGTATTTTATACTTTTTTGAACCCATTCGTTTACCTCTTGCTCAAACTTATCCCTTTGTAGCAGGTTCCAAGGGGTCTCTATATACTTATACATCAAATCTGCCAATCTATTTTGGTTTTCAATATCTGCTGATAGTGTTTCAATCAAAACCCAACTATTCCAAGCAAAACATGGAGACCAAGCTGTCTCATCTACTCTTGAATCTGGTAATCTATAGTGATATGTTGGTCTCTTTCCTATCTTTTCATCAGGTAGTTTTTCTCTTACCCTACTCTCATCTATAAAAGTAAGCAGAGGCAATAAATCCAAAGCTCTATTTCTTGTAGGATTATAAGCTATATAGTCATCTATAAACTCACTCATAGTTGGTCTATAATCAAAATCCAATACTTTTAATATATAAGCTGTATCAAACGGGTCAATATATGTTGTCAATCTTCTTGTGATATCAATATCAAGAGTATCTCTTATGAAGTTATAGAGTATAAAAAAAGCTCTCAAATCACTCAATATAGTCTCTATATTTAGCTCTCTAGCTTCTGGATTTATGTGCATTCCAAAAGCATAAAGTAGATTTGCTCTTGTTCCTTGGGCTCCATTTTTTCTCAAAAGCTCTTTGATATTATGTGCCTCATTAATCTGAGTAAATTTTAATGGAGGGGTTGTAAGCTCATATGGTACTAATGATTTCCCAATCTGTGCTATTATCTCCTCTATCTTTTCTATAGTATCCTCATCTATCTCTAGCCCTATCTCTTTGTTTAGCTCTTTTAGCTTTGAGTTAGACAAAAATCCAAAATCCATCAATACCTTAAAGGTACCTATAGAGGTATAAATCTTATAGTTATATGGGTTGATTATCTTAATCTCTCCACCATAATTTTTAGCAATGATATTAGCTGTATCTTCTATTTCCAAATTTGAATACTCAAACTCAAAACCGACACTTCTATCTGAATTTTGAGCTATAGTTTTACATGGATAAATCAAACTTTTCATAGAAACTCTTTTTTCAATACAGACTTATCAACCTCCTCATGGTGAGAAGCTTTCAAAGGTAGAGTCTCTCTATATTCTATAATAGTAGGAATCATATAAATTGGCAAATGTTTTTTCAGCTCAAAGATTAGCTCATTTTTAGGTATCTTGGATTTGGCACTATAGATTAGGGCTATCTCCTCCTCTATATCAGGGTTAGGTACACCAAATACTGCACATTTGGTTATAGATGGGATATTGTTATATACCACCTCTTCTATCTCTTTTGGGCTTACTCTATATCCACCTGTTTTTATCATATCATCTTGTCTGCCCTTTAGATATAGATACCCCTCACTATCTCTATATACCAAATCACCTGTGACTACTACTAGCTCATCTGGATTATCTATATCGACTATCTTTTCAAGTATAGAGATAGATTTAAATCTTTTTGCTGTCTCTTGGGGACTATTCCAATACTCTTTGTAGATACAACAACCTCTATGTATTAGCTCCCCTACCTCATCAGCTTTGCACTCATATCCATCCTCACCTAAAACAAAAACCTCAACCTCAGGAATAGCTTTTCCTATAGATGTTGGTCGGATATGAATTTGAGATGGGTCAAGATATGTAGAGCGAAGAGCCTCTGTAAGTCCGTGCATAGAGTAAAATCTAGCAGGTTTGAAGTAGTCATCCACCTTTTTGACCATACTTTCAGTTATATTGCCACCAGAAGATGTGATGACTCTAACATGGTCAAGTTGAGATGAGATAGGTAATCTATGAGGCTCTTCATCAAACATTTTGGAGATATGTACAGGCATTAAAGCTAATATTGTAACTCTATCTCTAATTAGATGTGCAAAAAAATCAGTAGGTAATATAAATTTATGTAGAGCTAATGTTGCCTGATTATATAGACTACAAAAAATTTGATTGAGTCCATAATCAAGATTAAAAGATAGTAACCCTGATATAATATCATCACTTTTTAATTCTAAATATTTTGATACCACTCTAGCACCATCTATTAGATTTTTGTGAGTTATCACTATACCCTTTTGAGAACCATCACTACCAAAGCTATAGGTAATAACAGCATTACTATTTGGATTGATATCTATATTATATTTTGGATTAAAGCACTTATTTATCTCTTTAAAAGAGACCAACTCATCCCTAAGTGGCTCAACTGTAACAACTTTACCACTATAATTTATCTCATCTATATTCTTGATTTTGGTACTATCAGTTATAATACACTCTATACCAGCATCCTTGATAATATACTCAACCTGTTCAGGCTTTAAAAATCTAGTAATAGGTACAATAATATATGGAGTAGATAATAGAGCTAATATTGCAACTACTTGATTAGAACTTTTGTTTGAGTATATTCCTACTCTTGTACCCTCTTTTAAATCCAATTGAGTAAGATAGTTTGCCAACTTATTAACTCGACTATATAACTCCTCATAAGAGTAACTATGCTCATTCTCTATTAGTGCTATTTTATTAGGAACATTTTGATATGCCTCTACTAGTAACTCTCTAATACTACTTGCCATGTATCTCCTCCATTCCAAGAGTCCAAATCTCATACTCTCTATCAGTTATTATAGTAGGTATCTCTCTAAAATTCAATATTTTTTTATAAAAAAATCTAATAATCCTATCTATATCCTCATCACTAAGCACTTTTGATATACCACCTGTGAGAACTATACTATTTAGTATCTCTAGCTTTAGAGTTACATAATCATTATGACTTTTGGATACCTGATAAAGCACCAAAAATATGGCTAACTGCATAAGTGTTACTGTAGCTTTGTCGCTATACTCCTCTAGTATATTCTCATTGACTCCCAAATAATCTAGTAGTTCATATACAAACTCATTACTCTTTGCACCAAAAACTAGACTCTCTCTGGATTTAAACACCCCTAGCTTTTTAAATACCAACCTATCATAACCACTCTGGGTTAATATATTTTTGTTCTCTATCAAATCGGTACTATAGTGAATATCAGTAGTAGCCCCACCAATATCTATAAGCAAAAATGGGTCTGTTATCTCAAATAGAGAGTTTAATCTAGGCAGAGCATTATTTACCACATAAGGAGTTGAGTATATCTGATTGCTTGTTATATTGTAGAGCTTTTTTATATCCTCTTTGCCTACAATATCGGCTTGATAGAGATTGGTTAGATACTCTTTTAGATGCTCTTCTAGCACTTGGAGTTTGTTGTCTATAATATTTGGCAAGATTACAATATCTTTGATACTCTCCTCTACAAACTCTTTGTCAACTCTATTGCCAACATATACGATATTTTGATAGTTTACACCTTTTAGATACTCTAGTAGTCTATCATCATACTTTGGTTTGACCTCATCAATCCCACCTGCTACTATCACCACATCTATAATATCTTTTGGTGCTTGAGTCTCTTTTATTTTCGAGTAAAGAATAGTATCTATAATATTTATCCCAGAGTTAAAAGCTATATTAGTAGCATACTTGATACTAAATAGAGAACTAATACCAATAATAAGCGTACTAAGCCCACCATTGGCTGAGCTACATATAAAGGTCTCCTCTTTTGAGAAATCTTTTATAATATCCCCACATTTATTTAGTACATCATCATATATATCTATATCAAAATCTCTAAAATACTGATTTGTCTCTCCATTTGCCGAGACCTTAAAATAGGTACTTCCTATATCTATTTGTAATCTTTTCATTGGTTGGTTATGCCTTTCTCTTTTAGACTTTTTTTAAAACTCTTCGGAATCGGAGACTTTAGTCCCGAAAAAAGCGAGGCTAAAGCCATCGTTTCCTAATTTTGCATTATTCTCATCAAAAACCTCAATCCCCTCTTTTTCCAAAAAAATAGTAGTAACCCCTTTACCCTTTATAAGCTTACCACTAAAAGAGCCATCATATACATACGCTGATGAACAAGAGGGAGAGTTTGCTTTTAGTAGAGCCTTTTTTATACCCTCTTTTTTTGCTAAAGAGAGTGCCTTTTTGGCTCC
>JAADFE010000148.1 GCA_013153055.1 Campylobacterota bacterium | reverse complement strand
TTGGAGAGATGGAAGTTTGGGCATTAGAGGCGTATGGTGCTTCTCATATCCTAAAAGAGATGTTAACTATCAAATCAGATGATGTTGATGGACGAACTAGAGCATATAGAGCTATAACCAAAGGCGAATCTGTACCAGAGTCAGGTGTACCTGAGACTATGTTTGTACTTACAAAAGAGCTTCAAGCACTAGGTCTTGATGTTGACCTATTTGAGAAAGATAAAGAGGGAGCAAAATAATGAGTGATTTTTTAGATGGGTTAAGACCTATTGATTTAACGAGTGAAGAGAGACCTACTGATATTTTAGCTATGCGTTTGCGTGTAGCTAGTCCAGAAAAAATTTTATCTTGGAGTTATGGTGAGGTAAAAAAGCCTGAAACTATTAACTATAGAACACTAAAACCTGAAAGAGATGGTCTATTTTGTGCTAAAACTTTTGGACCTGTTAGAGACTATGAGTGTCTTTGTGGTAAATATAAAAAGATGCGATACAAAGGTGTAGTGTGTGAAAAGTGTGGTGTTGAGGTAACAACTTCAAAAGTCAGAAGAAACAGAATGGGGCATATTGACCTTGTAGCTCCTGTTGCACATATCTGGTATGTAAGTTCTCTTCCATCAAGAATTGGTACACTTCTTGGTGTAAAGATGAAAGACTTGGAGAGAGTTTTATACTATGAAGCATATATTGTAAAAGAGCCTGGATTTGCTTGTTATGATAGTGAGGGGACTACACCACTGAGTAAATTTGATGTTCTAAATGAAGAGCAGTATCAATCTATTACTCAGAGATTTCCAGATTCTGGTTTGGATGCTAGAATGGGTGGAGAGATAGTCCAAGAGCTTTTAAGTGAGCTTGACCTTGTAGAGATGTTTTCTCAACTAAAAGAGGATATCCAAGCTACAAAATCAGAAGCAAAGAAAAAGACTATTGTAAAGAGATTAAAAGTAATCGAAGCATTTTTAGAATCAGGAAATAAACCTGAGTGGATGATGCTTACAGTATTACCAGTAATGCCACCTGACCTTAGACCATTAGTTAGTCTCGATGGTGGGAAATTTGCTGTTAGTGATGTAAATGACCTCTATAGAAGAGTTATCAATAGAAACCAGAGACTAAAGAGACTTGTTGAACTTGATGCACCAGAGATTATTGTACGAAATGAAAAGAGAATGCTTCAAGAGGCAGTTGATGCTCTTTTTGACAATGGTAGAAGAGGAAACTCAGTAAAAGGTGCAAACAAGAGACCACTAAAATCTCTATCAGAGGTTATCAAAGGTAAACAAGGACGATTTAGACAAAACTTACTTGGAAAGAGGGTTGACTTCTCTGGACGGTCTGTTATTGTTGTTGGACCAAACCTAAAGATGGATGAGTGTGGATTGCCTAAAAAAATGGCTGTTGAGCTATTTAAACCTCATGTTATGGCGAAACTAGAAGAGAGAGGTTATGCTACAACTCTAAAACAAGCTAAAAAGATGATAGAGAAGAAAACCAATGAGGTTTGGGAGTGTCTTGAAGAGGTAGTTGATAGCTATCCTGTACTTCTAAACAGAGCACCAACACTTCATAAACTCTCTATTCAAGCGTTTCACCCAAAACTGATTGAGGGTAAAGCAATTCAACTTCACCCACTAGTTTGTGCAGCATTTAATGCTGACTTCGATGGTGACCAGATGGCTGTGCATGTACCTTTATCATCTGAGGCTATTGCTGAGGCTAAGATTTTGATGTTGGCATCTATGAATATTTTGCTTCCAGCTTCAGGTAAAGCGATTGCTGTACCATCTCAGGATATGATTTTAGGGCTTTACTATTTAACTTTGGAAAAAGTAGATGTAGTTGGACAACATAAACTATTTGCCAATGTTGACGAGGTGATGATTGCCAATGAACAAGGTGGACTTGACCTTAATGCAAAGATTAGAACAGTTGTTGATAATAAGATTATCACAACAACAGCAGGTAGAGTTATCTTAAAAGATATTATTCCAGATTATGTTCCTCAAAGTTATTGGAATAAAATACTTAAGAAAAAGGATATATCAGCATTAGTTGATTATATCTATGCACATAGTGGTATCTCTTATACATCAAAATTCCTAGATAACCTAAAGGATATTGGATTTAAATATGCTACAAAATCTGGTGTATCTATCTCTATTGATGATATTAAAGTACCTGATGAGAAAGAACCAACAGTTATCAAAGCAAAAGAGCAAGTAGTTGAAATTCAAAAGCAGTTTGGAAAAGGTCTTTTAACTGAACAAGAGAGATACAATAAGATTATTGATATCTGGACAGATACCAATAATGCTGTAGCTAGTGAGCTGATGAAGCTTATTAAAAAAGATAAAGATGGTTTCAACTCTGTTCATATGATGGCAGACTCAGGAGCTAGAGGTAGTGCAGCTCAGATTAGACAGCTCTCAGGGATGAGGGGATTGATGGCAAAATCTGATGGTTCTATTATTGAGACACCAATTACATCTAACTTCCGTGAGGGGCTAAATGTATTGGAGTACTTTATTTCTACTCACGGAGCTAGAAAGGGTCTTGCTGATACAGCTATGAAAACAGCGAGTGCTGGATATTTGACTAGAAAGTTAATTGATGTTGCTCAAAATGTTAAAGTAATAATGCACGATTGTGGTTCTCATGAGGGTGTTGATGTATCAGATGTATTTGTTGGTAATGAGCTAATAGAACCTCTTGCTGATAGAATATATGGAAGAGTAATCGCAAAAGATGTTATAGACCCAATTACAAATGAGGTTCTTGTAAGTGAAGGGACTATGATTAATGAGCCATTGGCTAAATTGATTAGTGATGCAGGAGTTAGAACAGTAAACATTAGAACATCTGTAACATGTAAAGCTCCAAAAGGTATCTGTGCTAAATGTTATGGTCTTAATATGGCAGAGAACAAAATAGTAAAAGTTGGAGAGGCTGTTGGAGTTGTTGCGGCTCAATCTATTGGTGAACCTGGTACTCAGCTAACTCTACGAACATTCCACACAGGTGGTACTGCTACTGCTGGTAAAGAGGAGAGACAGGTTATAGCTAACAAAGAAGGATTTATTCGTTACTATAACTTAAATGTTTATAAAAATAGTGAGAATAAACTTCTAGTTTCAAATAGAAGAAATGCTGGTGTACTTTTGGTTGAACCAAAGGTTAAATCTTTAACTAGAGGTAGAATTTCTATATTACAGTCTCATGATGAGATTACACTTATAGTCCAACAAGGGGCTCAAGAGCAAAAATATACTATTAGAAAAAGTGATGTAGCAAAAACTAATGAACTTGCAGGTGTTGGTGGAAAAGTTGATGGAAAACTATTTATTCCTTATAAAGATGGAGAGATAATAGAAGAGGGTGACTCTATTGTAGAGATTATCAAAGAGGCATGGTCAGTACCTACTCGTATTCCATTTGCAAGTGAGATTAAAGTTGAAGATGGAGCTCCTATTACTCAAAATATATATGCTGATGCAAAAGGTCAAGTGAAATTCTTTTTATTAAAGGGTGACTATATAGAGAGAATAGATACCATCAAAAAAGATGAGTATGTAAATGAAAAAGGACTTTTTGCTGTTATTGTTGATGAAAACGAAAGAGAAGCAGCTAGACACTATATAGCTAGGGGTTCATTGGTAACAGTTGAAGATAATACAGTTATTTCAAGAGGTGATTTAATCGCCGCACCAAAGACAGATGACCAAGTAGTTATTGCTGAGTGGGATCCATACTCTGAGCCAATTATTGCTGAATCTAATGGTGTTGTAAAATTCCAAGATATTATTGCTGGAGTTACAGCTGTTGAGCAGTTTGATGAGTTAACAGGAGAGAGCCGACTTACACTTAATGAGTATATCCCAGCTTCATACAAACCAGCTATTATATTAGCAACTGAAGATAATGAGGTGATTACATATTCTCTTGAACCAAAGACATCTATATTTGTCTCTGATGGTGACAAGGTAACTATAGCTGATATCTTAGCCAAAACACCAAAAGCGGCTCAAAAATCAAGCGATATCACCTCAGGTCTTCCAAGGGTATCTGAGCTATTTGAAGCTCGTCGTCCAAAAGACCCAGCTCATATTGCTAAAATCAATGGTGTTGTCTCTTTTGGAAAACCTCTTAGAGGGAAAAAGAGACTTATTATTACTGATGAGAATGGTAGAATGGTAGAGCAGTTTATTGACAAAAATAGAACAGTAGTGGTAACAGAGGGAGACTTCGTTCACACTGGTGAAAAGCTAACAGATGGAACTGTATCAAGCCATGATATTCTAGCAACTCTAGGTGAAAAAGCTCTATATGAGTATATAGTTGAAGAGGTACAGATGGTTTATCGTCGTCAAGGGGTTAATATCTCAGATAAACACATCGAAATAGTTGTATCACAGATGATGAGACAGGTAAAAGTAGTTGATAGTGGAGATAGTAAATTCATCGATGGTGATTTAGTATCTAAAAAGAAATTCAATATTGAAAATGAAAAAGTACTTAGACTTGGTGGAGAACCTGCTATAGCTGAACCACTACTTATTGGTATCACTAGAGCTGCTGTTGGAGCTGATAGTATTATCTCAGCTGCATCATTCCAAGACACTACAAAGGTATTAACTTCAGCATCAATTGCAGGAACAGTTGATACACTAGAAGACCTAAAAGAGAATGTTGTTATTGGACGACTAATTCCTGTTGGAACTGGTATGGTTGACCTTGATAAGGTGAAGTTTACTACAGCTTCTGATGAAGAGTAATCTTCATCTACCATATATAGTTTATTTTAAATTATGAGTTGTGATTAAATGAAAATAAATCTCTCTATTAAATTTATAGAGAGATTTTTTTAGAGGAGTAATTATTTTGTAGCTTCTTTTGCAGCGTTAAGAGCTTCTTCATAATCTGGTTCTTGAGTAATTTCAGGAACAACTTGTTTATATGTCACTTTTCCATCTTTTCCAATTACAAAAATAACTCTAGCTAAAATACCAGCTAAAGGACCATCAGCCAAAAGCACACCATAAGCATTACCAAAATCTTTGTTTCTAAAATCTGAACATACTTTAAGGTTATCAATACCAGCAGCACCACACCATCTAGCCGCAGCAAATGGTAAATCCATAGATACTGTAATAACCTCTACACCATCAAGATTAGCAGCCTCTTGATTAAATCTTCTAGTCTCTGCATCACATACACCTGTATCTAATGATGGAACAGCCACTACTAGTTGAACTTTACCTTCTCCACCTACTGTTTCATTTTGTAGCATTGGGTCACAATTTACTACTGTTACTTCTGGAGCTTTATCTCCAACATTGATTTGATTTCCTGCTAAGTTACATACTGTATCATTTTTGAATGTTACTGTCTCTGCCATTTTATTTCCTTATAATTAATTTATATGGGAAATTATAGTTTAAATCGGATAAAATTACTCTTAATTATAGTGAAATTGTTTAAAAAAACTTTTTAAACATTTAAAAACATTTTAAAACAAAGGATAAAGTGGATATAATATATTTGATATATTATAAAGAGATGATTAAAAAATATGAATAAATTTTTAAAAAAGATAAGAAGTAATACTTACTTGTTACAGATTATGACACTTATGTCAGGTACACTTATGGCTCAAATAGTCTCATTTGCTTTTATTCCTATTATGAGTCGTTTATATACTCCTAGTGAGTTTGGATTGTATTCTATATTTTTTGCACTATCTAGTATGATAGGTATGGTATCTAGTTTGAATTATGAACAGGCTATTATGTTACCAAAATCCAATAGAGATGCTCAGGCCTTAGTATTTTTGTCTATATTAGTTACTATATCTATTGTTTCTATTTTAGTAATCGTTTTATCTATTTTTTATGATTTCTTTTTGGACTATTTTAAAGGTTATAGTTATTTGATATGGATACTACCTATATCTACTTTGGTTATTGGTTTGATGCAGATTTTTGATGCTTACTCAACTAGAAAAGAGTTTTATAAAAAAATTGCTACTACTAAAGTGATAGCCTCTTTTACAACGGTAGCAATTCAAGCTATTAGTAGATATAGATTTAATCTAAATGGGTTGGTTGTTGGTAAAGTTATATCAGATATGTTAGCAGTTTTTTTATTGATTTCATTCAATATCAAAAAACAGACTCTACAACTAAAATATCTCTCAAAGAGAAGAGTAAAAGCAAATATAAAAAGGTATGAGAATTTTCCAAAATATCAGAGTCCTTCGACATTGATTAACTCATTTTCTCAAAATATACCTCTACTTATGTTTGCCTCTCTGTTTTCACCAGCTATATCAGGATTTTACTCATTGACATACAGAGCTATGCAGACACCTCTATCATTGGTTTCAAACTCAACAAGAAGTGTTTTTTATCAAAAGGCATCCAAGATGTATGCAAATAGAGAAGATTTATATCCACTCTATATGAAGACTACTTTGGCTCTTTTGAAACTTTTTATTATACCTTTGGTTGTTATCTTATTTTTTGGAGAGGATTTATTTGTATTTGTTTTTGGTCAAGAGTGGAGCCAATCTGGAGTGATTGCACAGATTGTTATATTTTGGTTTCTTTTTGGTTTTATATCGCCACCTACTACTGTAATGTTTAATATATATGGTTTGCAGAGGGTTAGACTTATAATTCAGATAGTTACTTTGGTTTTTAGGGTTCTAGCTATATATGCTGGATATTACTTTTATGGCTCATATATAGTTTCACTCATACTATTTGTGATAGTTGGAGTTTTACATAATGGAGGAGTTATGATATATATTTATAAAAAAATAGAAGAAAAAAGGAGAGAAATAGTATGAAATTAGCTTTTTTTGGTGATACGGTTTTAGATAAACCATATAGTATAGAGTTTGATATAGATGAGTTTGTTTTTAATCTGGAGACACCTCTATCATGTGAGGGTACAATAGCAAAAAATAAGGTAAATATATGTCAAGATGGTTCATATATAGTAGAGACATTTGGCAAAAAACCTCTAGCTGTATCACTTGCTAACAATCATGTAATGGATTTTGGAGAGGAGGCATTTGCTAAAACAAAAGAGATTTTGGATAGTATGGATATTCCATATTTTGGGGCTGGATTAGCAACAGAGAATTTTAATAACCCATCTATAATAGAGTTTGCAGATAAAAAAATAGCACTACTTGGGTACTCATGTGAGACCACTTCTCCTATATTTGGGGATGATAAACATAATGGTAGTGCTATATTAGAACTAGATGCTATTATTAGAGATATCCAATCTATAAAAGATAGTGTAGATTTTGTAATTGTTCAACCACATTGGGGTATCCAAGAGATACCTTTTCCTAGATTTATTGATAGAGAGATAGCACACGCTTTAATAGATAGTGGGGCTGATTTGATTATAGGTCATCATGCTCATGTAGTTCAAAGTCATGAGAGCTATAAAGGTAAATATATATTTTATGGATTGGGTAATTTTATCTTTCCAGATTTGGATATACCAACTCAATATGATGGTGAAAAGTTTACAGCCAAGAGAGTTAAAAAGCAAGAGATTGAACATAGGCGTTCTATTGTAGTTGAGCTTGATAGTGATTTCAATGTTAGTTTTTTTACTGTTGTTTTAGAAAATGGTATTGTCAAAAAGAGCAACTATAATATACCAAAATGGCTTCCAAGTTCAGATATTAACTTTAAAAAAAGATTAAAATATTATAATAAATATTTAATGTTAAAAAGATTTATGCGAAAACCAAAGATGCCAAATATGGAACATTTTAAACAGTTATTTGGATAGTTACGGAGTTTTAATGACAGAGCAGTTTGATACACTAATAATTTTTATACTATATTTAGCTCTATTTATATATATGGTTAGAACCATACTACATAGTGTACAAGATGGTTGGAATATGGTTGCTGTATTTTTACTATTTTGGTCTATTCAATATCTATTGATACCCATTAGTATGATACTAAATGATACGGTTCTTTTTCTTGACTATAAGATGTTGGATTTGCATCCATCAAACTATCTTGATAGATTTTATAGTTATAAATCTTTTGCTGTTGTCTCTATATTTTTGGCTTTTTTCTTCGCAGGGGTAAACTCTGTTAAATATAAAAAAATGTCTAAAAATATACTCACTGAGAGAACTATTACTATATTTTCTAGGGAGATAAATCTGCTCTATATTATGGGGTTGTTTTTAGCTTTTTTGTCTCTAGCTTCTGTGTTTATATATGCTTCTCAGTTTGGTGGGATGCAAAGAGCAATTATGGCTGCTGATGCTGTTAGGTCTGGGCATGGTGATGAGTATTGGATTAGTAAAACATACATATTTGTATATAGATTTATTCCTTTTTCTATATTAGCTGTCATTATATACTTCTTGTTAGAAAAAAATAGAGGTTTTTGGGCGAAGATAATGTTATGGGTAGCTTTGGGAGTAGTTCTATTTTCTAGGTTGGCACTATTTAAAAGTAAACAAGCTATTGTTGAACTATTGCTTTTATATCTCTTTTATCTATCTCTAAAAAATAAAAAGAGTTATCTATTTCATTTTATGATATTTTTTCTGATTGCTATATTTCTAATTCCAGGATTGGAGTCATATCTTGATACTGGCAAAATAGTTATTACTAGTCCTATGAATATTTTACAAGCTATTTTGAATATGTTGTCATTTTTTAATTTTGACCAGACATCTTTGGAGTTTGCATTAAATAAAGATTATGATTTAGTCTATTTTGAGGGGATTATATCAGGATTAAGAGGCAAGTTTATACCTATGTCTTGGTTAACTAATTTAGATAACAACACGATGATTATGAATACATACTTTTTTTATAATGCCAAGGAGGCTATAGTTCCACCTGGGGTAGTTGCTTTTGGGTATTATAATTTAGGGATATTGGGTGTCATGATAACAGGCTTTTTTTCTGGATTTTTAGTTAAAAAGATAGAGTATTTTTTTATTAACCTTGTTGATTATAATCCAAAATTCATTATATTATATGCTTTTGTTTTAACCAAAGTTTTTACATGGGTTAGAACAGGAATACCAAGATTTACATTTTATGATACTGTTTTAGTTGTTTTATTTTTTGTTATTATTTTAGGTTATAAAAAAGAGGTTATAGAGATAAAAAGTTGATGAATATCATCATATATAGTAACTAAATTTAACTTTTTTGTCTGTTTGTTACAAATATATACATTTATAGATAAGTTTCCAAATAAAAACATTATAAAATATATACATATTATTTCTGTTGTATTATTATAAATTAGAAAATAATATTAGGAAACATCAAATGAAAACAACTTTGAAAATGATTACTACGCTATTTATATTAACAGGCACTCTTTTTGGATTAGATAGCAAAGAGTTGGCAGTTACTATAGACTTATCTGGGAAGCAGAGAATGTTAACCCAAGAGATGATAAAAGAGGCTTTTTTAATAAAATCTAACATAGATAAAAAATCAAATATAGAAAAGCTCAAGCATAGTAGTCAACTTTTTGATAGAACTCTAAATGGTTTGATAGCTGGAGATAAGGAGTTAAAACTTGTTGCTATCAAAGATAAAAAAATTCAAGAGCAGTTAAAAAAGATATCTACTATATGGGGTGGTTTCTATTTAGATATCAAAGATATACTCAGTGGTACAGATAATGAAAAAAACTATTATGATATCACATCAAAAAGTGCTGAATTGCTAAAAGAGGTAAATCATGCTGTTGAACTATATGCCAAAGAGGATAAAAAAAGTAATTTTCTTTTGGCAAATGATATGAATTTCGCTGGTAAGCAGAGAATGTTATTGCAAAAAATGGCAAAATCATTGTTGATTGCTAATAATAAAATAGATGTAGATAAAAATAAAAGAGAGTTTATAGAGTCTCAACAGCTTTTTACAAAGATATTAAAAGGGTTGTCTGCAGGAGACAAAGAGTTAAATTTACGAGGTACAAGTTTACCTGCTATTACCAAGCAATTAAAGTTTATTCAAGAGTTATGGAGTAGTAAGCAATCAGATTTCAAGTTAGCATTAAATGGTCAAAATACAAAAGATGTTATAAATGATTTGGATAATTTGTTGATAGAATCAGATAAGTTGGTAAAATTATATACAGCTTCTCTTTATAGACAAAAGCAAAGAGATGAGTTTGCCTCTTTAATTAGAATTCATGCTACATTAGAGAAAATGGACAGTAAGACTAAATTGTTATTAAAAGAATTAGCAAAAGCTGAAACAAACTAATTTTAAAAAATAATTAATTTATTTGATGATTTCTCTCAAAAAAAATTAATAAATTAAATTTTAGAATTAATTTTAAAGTCCATAATATGGGCTTTTTCTATACTTTTTTCAATACAATTCATATTTATTATATATATTTATCTTTATTATAAAACTATTTTATATTATTTATTATTTTTTATTCTATTTTATGTTATTATGTTAAAAATTATCTTTGAAGGTTAACACAAATGAAAAAGAGGGAATTAATAAAAAATGGTGGTGATGGTACTTCTTCCTCAAAAAAAGATAAATCAACTAAAAGATTATTAGTAATTTTTTTAGTTTTTTTTCTATTTATAGGTATTTATTTTTTTGTTTTTCAAGCTAAAGAGAAAAGCGATAAAAAAAATCATACTTCAGCAGAACAAACTTTTGTATTAAAAACAATAAAAGGTCAAACTTTTAAAATAATAGCTTCTCCAAAAAACTTCAAAATTCCAAAGCTTCAAAACAGAATAATTTTTTTAAAAGTATTTGGATGGAATTGTAAATATTGTCAAAAAGAGATTCCAGAACTAATTAAGCTCAAAAATCAATTTGATGGGGCATTTGATGTAATAGCCATTGAGTCTCAACATCATACAACACAAGAGAATATCGAATTGGCAAAAGAGAAAGGTATTAACTATCACATTGTTACAGGTGATAAGTATGAGGATTTTCTAAATTATTTAAAGGAACACCATGGATGGAGTGGTGTTATTCCTTTGAGTATAGTCATTGGAGAAGATGGTAAGATATTGGCTTTTGAGATAGGAGCTAAATCTTATACTTTAGCAGAGCTTTTAAAAGTATCTCTACAACAGTATAAGATGCTAAAAAAATTACAAAATAAGGAATAGATATGAAAATATGGCAAAAGATATTGTTGATGGGATTAGTTATTATGTTATTTGGTTGTGGAGGTGATAAAGACAGAAATAGTCAATCTATTACTCAAAAAACAAAAGAGGCATTGGGTGACGATAACAAAGAGATAGGATGTGATAATAATAAATCAGGTGAAGAGTGTAGTGAAGATGGTTCTAGTAGTAGTTTTATCTTAAATACATTAGCAAAAGAGGATAATGGAACTACAGAAGATGAAAAATCATTAAGAACTCAACTTAATAATTTAATTGAAGATATGCAAAAAGAGGAGACCAAAAATAGTAATAGAGAGGATTTGGAATCTTTGGTTAATCAGGTAGAAGAACTTTTTGATAAGGATACAGATAATGTAGCAAAAGGATTAGAAACTTTGGTGAACAACTATGATAAAGAAAATAGTGTAGGTGTTCTTAGAGATGAATTAGAAAGTTTAGTTGAAGATGTAGAAAACTCAAAGCTAAAAAGAGAAGAGGTAGAAGCTAAACTTTTATCATTAGTTGATGAAGCACATAGTAAACAAATTAAAAAAGAGGAGGTAAAGGAGAAGTTATTAGCGTTAGTAGGAGATGCTACACAAGAGGAAAAGGAGAGTTTAAAACAGACTCAATTAAATTTAGAAAATTTGGTAGATAGTGCAGAGAAAAAAGGTACCAAAGAGGCTAAGAGATTAGCTAGTTCTATTATTGATGATGTCTCTAAAAGAAAAATTAAAATTTTAAAAACAACAGATACATTTGTGGTAATTAAAGTTCAAACAGGAGATAGTCTTTCTGCTTTGGCAGCTAAATATTATGGAGATGCAAGAAAGTATAAAATGATATATGAAGCCAACAAAAAGAAAATAGGGAATAGACATACAATTTACCCAGGTACAACACTGGTAATACCTAAATTAGAAGAAACTACAAAGTAAGGAGAAAACAATGAAACATACTATTATATCAACTATAGGAATAGCCTTAATTGCATTGGGTTATCAAGCAGTAGCTGTAGATATCAAAATTACAGAAAAATTAAAATCTATTACTGCAAAAGATAAGGGAACAGATATTGTTATCAAAAGAATTCAAAATCCTAATACCGAATTAAATAGTGCTTTTTTAAATACGGCGAAGGAGTGTCCTCCATATTGTATTCAGCCAATGAATATTGGTAATGTAAAGACTGTTGGAGAGCTTGAAGTATTAGAGTTTATAAAAGAGATGAGAGATAGTAATGATAAGTTACTTATAGATGCTAGAACAAGAGAGTGGTATAAAAAAGGTGCTATTCCTAGTGCTATTAATCTACCTTTTACAATGTTGAAGAAAGATGGTAAATATATAAATAAAATTTTAACACTTTTAGGTGGTAAAAAGGTTGGTAACTCATGGAATTTTGATAATGCTCAAACTTTATTAATATATAGTAATGGAGCATGGGATGAACAAGCCACATTAGCTATTAAAAATCTTATAGATATAGGTTATCCTGAGGATAAATTATTATATTATCGAGGTGGTATGCAGATGTGGAACTTAGTTGGATTAACAGTTAAATAGATTTAAACTCTGCCTCTTATAAGTCTGAAGGTAAAAGAGACAGAGATTTTATTTGTAATGTAAAAATTACTATTAATTATAACATATATTTTTAAAGGTTATATAATGAAAACAGCAACAGTAAAAAGGGTGGCTTTTTTATCTATTTTATTGTTATCAACAATAGATTTATTAGCATTTGATATGAAAGGAAAAGTGGGAGAACAAGATTCAAAATTACAAATTTTTGGTTTTGCTCAACTTGAGGCAAGAGGTGGTGATGGTGTTATAAAAGATGACCAAGATGCTGATGTCAAATTTGGTGCTCAAAGAGTCCGTTTGGGCTGGAAATATAGTGTGGGTAAAGTTAGAGGTAAGGTTTTTTTAGATTTTAATCAAGCACATGATGATAAATCAGGTGTAGGACTTCCTGATATGGTCAAAGATGCTTTTGCAAGTTATTTATATAATAAAGCTTTAGCTATAAAAGTAGGGTTGATTAAAGAACCTCTGGGTATGGGATTTACAACACCAGGATGGAACCTTGATGTTGTAGAGAGAGGTTTTGATAAACAGTTAGCTTTTGAGAGAAGTATGGGAGTTATGCTTTCTGGGAGAGATTTAGGATTTGGAAATAGTGGAAAAGTTAATGGTTTTGAGATGGGACATGAGAGACCATGGAAAGGTTTTGGATATGATTTGATGATATCAAATCAAGCAGGTAGAAGTGGAGCAGTAGTAAATGCAAATCCTGGCGATGCAAATGCTTATATAGTTAGAGTATTATTTGATTGGACAGAGCTATTTCATGCAGAGTTATCATATGGTGTCTCTCAAAAGGCTGGTGGTATAGAGGGGACAGAGATTAATGGAGTACCATTATCATCAGATACAAAAGATTATAAGGCATTAAATTTTGGTGTAGATTCTCATTTAGGTAAAGGGAATGTCAAATTTGAATACTTTGATGCTCAAAATTTACAAGGTGTGGATAATTGGGATGAATCGACTTTTTCTATTACTGGAACCTATTTTATATCAGATGAGTTAGAGTTAGCTTCTAAGCATATTCAAGGAACTTCTAAAAAAGATGGAGTTGAAACTGATTTAGGTAACACTTATATTGGATTTAATTATTATTTGGAACCAGCAAATAATAAAATGGATAGATTATCTAAAAAGAAAAAAAATTCACATAGAATTCAAATAAATTATGTTATGGCTAATGGTGATAGAGATGATTGGAATGGTCTTAAGGGTTATAGAGACAATGCTGTTTTAGCACAGTATCAATTTAAATTTTAGGGGAAATAAATGAAAAAATTATTAATTATGATAGTGACTATATCTTTTTGTAGTTCACTGGTTTTTGCTGATAAAGATACAAAAAAGAGTTTAAAAGAACTCAAGATGTACTCTTGTGGGGTTACGAGAATTGCTTTCATGAAAGAGTTAAATGAAGCTTTTGAAAAAAAATTTAATGCTAAAGTTATTATGAATGAGCATGGTGGAGACCTATTTGTTTTGGAAGGTGTTCATAAAAAAGAGGCTGATATAGGTTCAGGTTGTAGAGATACTATAAAAGACGATGAAAATGAGAAAGATTTATGGTCAACTCAGGTTGCATGGGGTGCTTTGTCATTTATTGTTAATCCAAAAAACAAGATAGATAATATCTCTACAGATAATATTAAAAAGATATTGATGGGTAAAATTACAAATTGGAAAGAAGTAGGTGGGGATGATAAGCCAATTCATTTGATAGTAAGAGAGAGTAAAAAATCTGGAATAGGGTTGACTGCTAGAGAAGCACTATTTAAAGATAAGGATATTGATTTTGCCAAAGACGCAATAAAAGAGAAAAGTTCTGGTTTCGTTAGAAAAGCAGTTGCAGAGGATGAGGATGCTTTTGCTATAGATAATATTATTAGTTCAAGTAAGCATGAAGATATAAAACTACTCAAAGTAGATGGAGTTGAAGCTACAAAGGAGAATATACTATCTGATAAGTATAAATTGAGACAAGCTCTATATTTTTATTTGACCAAGGAACCAAAAGATTTAGCTAAAGAGTATATAGATTTTGTGTTGAGTTCAGAAGGACAAGATATAATATCTAAAACAGGTACAGCTGATTTAGAAGAGGCAACTGGAAAAGGGGATGAAGAGAACCTAATTTTTCAAAATCTTCAATTTGATATAAAAGCAAAATAATTTAACTCTTTTTTTTATATAGTTTATATTATCTAAATTAATAAAAATATAAACTATATATATCTCTATACATTTTTACTTTCTAATCCTTCTTTCAACGATTTTAAATATAAAATAATAAATTATAATATATAATATTGAATAATGTTTTAAATATTATTGAAATTAAATAGAAGGAACTATAATGAAACTGTTGCAAATATTATTATTTTTGGTACTAGTGGCTATTTATACAGAAGCAAAAACTGTATATTTTGATGGGGAGAATGGTCGCACTGATGTATGGTTATCAAGAGATAATGGAGTTATTCGTAATATATATGATAATGATTTAGAGAGTAGAGTTGTTAGTTTATCTCCAGGGACATATGATATTGGACTAGGTAGTAGGAGTTGGAATAATACAACTGAGAGAGTATTGTCATGGAATATGAAAATTACAGATGCCTATACTATATATGTGAGTGTTGATACTCTTCAAGGGCATAGATGGTTATTTTATAATAGGTTGAATGTAGATGTTGGTGTTCATAATGGTGGTATTTTAAATGGTATAGGTTTTAGTACAAATAATGGTACATGGCAAAGAGTGACTATTGATTTAGATAGAGAGTTACAAGATACTGAACCAGATAATAGAATAGTCCGTGTGAATGGGATGAGATTTGGGGGAATACTAGGACTAATTGATAATATAACTTTGGATAATCCAACTAGAAGAGTATATGAAAATGGAGAAAATGGAACAGGGAATTGGACTATTTCAGATAATGACCCAGAGGGTGCTACTGTAACTGTAGTTGCAGAGGATAGTGATAGTGATGAGACTAGAGAAAATGTGATAAGGCTTAATGGGGATGGTGAGAACAATAGTTATACTATAGGTGGTATAGATAGTGAAACTGGATGGAATAACCAAGACCAACATATATTACAGCTTAAGATGAGAAATAATAATCCTTTTACTATTACTGTTCATGTTCAAACTCAAGAGGGAAATAAAGAGTTAGTATATACTCCAACTAGAAGAGATAATGGTATAAGTGAAGATGGTTTAAGAATTCATCATGGTTTGGGTATTAGTAGAGATGGAGAAGGTGTTAATTATGGTATAGGAACAGATAATAGATGGCAAACATATACTATAGATTTAGAGGATAATTTACATGACTATGATGCCGATAATACTCTTATTGCTGTAAACGGGATAACTATTAGTGGTAATACTTTGGTAGATGATATAGAGCTTTTTAGTGTTCCTGAGCCAAATGGACCAATGAGTGTACCACCTACAGTATATGAAGATGCAGAAGATGGAACTACAAATGGATGGAGAGTTAGAGAGGGAGAAGCAAGTGATATTGTAAATATTTTTGATGGTGTTAGCCACAGTAGAGTTATTCAACTAAGAGGAGGAGGTTCATATATTTTAGGTGCTTTGAATGGAGATGATGCTTGGCATAATAGTATTCAAAAGTTGATTTCATGGAAGATGAGAACAGATGTTGCTTATTCTATATATGTTGTAGTAAATACAACTAATGGATTGAGATATCTATTTTATACTACTAGTCCAAATAGAGGGTTAAGACATGGATTTGAAGGAGGTATTCATCATGGATTGGGTGCTTCAACAATAGATGGTAGATGGAGAGTGGTTACTAGAGATTTAGAAAGAGATTTAAAAGATGCAGAGCCTGAAAATGAGTTGTTAGAGGTTAATGGTTTTATATATAATGGTGGTAACGATGGTATGATTGATGATATCACTCTATATAATGCTGATGAGACAATTTATGAAGATGGAGAGCATGGTATTGATAGATGGATAGTATCTGATAATACTCCAAATGGTGCTACTATTGTTAATATCGAAGATAATGATAGACAAAATAGACATTTACAGGGGAATATTATAAGTTTAAATGGTTCTGGTTTTGATAATGCTTATATGATAGGTGCAAGAGATAGTGAAAATGGTTGGAATAATCAAGATAAAAGAGTACTTCAATGGCGTTTTAGAAATTTTGGACCAGAAGTTGAGATAATAGACCCAAGAGGTATTATTAGAGACCCTAATGCTTTTGAGTTTAGGGTTTTTGTGGATACAGAAAATGGAGCTAGAGAGTTAACTTATACATTAGGTGCAGAGAATTTAGGAGTAATTGAAAATGGTACAACTATTCATCATGCTTTAGGAGATGATAGAGTTAGAGGTTCTGTTTGGGCAGGAGATAACCCTATGAATGAACTCGGATTATGGCAAACTTTAACAAGAGACCTACAAGAGGATATAAGAGATTTTGAACCAGATAATAGATTGATAGCTGTAAATGGTTTCCAAGTTAGAAATAGTGGATTTGTGGATGATATCAAGATGCTTTCTTCTGTTGTTAATATTGATAGTGATGATAATAGAGAGAATGTTACTGTTTTAGAGGATGGAGAAGATGGAAATATAGATGGTTGGACAGTATTTTCTAATACTTCAGGTAGAGCTACTATTTCTAATATAGAGGATGATGATAAAGCTAGTAGAGTTATCTCTCTTCAAGGAGAGGGAAAAGCAGATGCTTATAGATTTCGTTCTGCTGATAATACAAATTTAAATGATACTACTCATCATCATATTAGATGGAATATGAATTATAATGAAGATTATACGATATATATATCAGTTAGAACAACAAATGGTAGAAGATATTTAACTTATACACCAAGAGATGATAGTAGAGGAAGAAGAGGGGACTATATATTGATAGGATTAGGAGCAAATAGTAATAATGGTGTATGGCAAAATTTCAGTAGAGATTTACAAGCCGATATATCGGAGTTTGAGGATGAAAATGAACTTGTTGCTATAGATTCTATTATTATAAGAGGAAGTGGAAGATTTGATGATATAGAGGTTTTTTAAGCTAGTTTATATATATATAAGCTTAAAATATTATAAAATAAATTATTTATTATTAAAAATAAAGGAAAATAATATGAAAAAAATAGATATATTTTTATTTATATTCTTGAGTTGTAGTAGCATTTTGAGTGCTACTACAGTTTATGAGGATGGAGAGGATGGAACAGCAAATGGTTGGAGAGTTCAAAAAAATGGAGAACCAGCAAAAAATATATATAGTCCTGCAAGAGACAGCCAAGTTATTAGATTAGAAGGTAAAGGGGGACCTTGGATATTAGGTGCTGTTTCTGGAGATTTGGCTTGGAATAATACGAGAGAAAAAACAATTTCTTGGAAAATGGTACAAGGAAGTAGATATACAGTATATATTCCTGTTACTACAAAAAATGGTACGAGGTATCTTTTTTATAATGATTTGCCCAAAAGGATTTTGAGGCATGGTTTTGAGGGTGGAATACTTCATGGCTTAGGTGGATATAATCATAGTGAGTATAAAAATGTGTGGAGAACATATACTAGAAACTTAGAGAGAGATTTGAAAGATTCAGAACCAGACAATGAGCTTATCTCTGTCAATGGATTTATTTACGCAGGTGCTAATGTTTCAATTGATGATATTCTTTTATATAATCCTACAGAACATGTTTATTCAGATGGTAGTAATGTAGGTGATTGGGTAGTATCAGATAATGACCCAGCAGGTGCTAGGATATCAAGAGTTATAGACCCACAAGGAGACCATGCACAAGGAGATGTAATTCAACTACAAGGAGATGGACTCAATAATAAATATAGATTAAATCCTGAAAATTGGAATAATACAACACAGAGTATTATTCAATGGAGAAGTAGGTTTTATGAAACATATTCTGTATCTATAAAAGTTCAAACAAGACTTGGAGAGAGAGAACTTCTCTATACAAATAGCAATAACTATTATCCAAGTGGTGGAGTTATTAATGAAGGTCATACCATTTGGCATGAGATGGGTGGAAGGTCACTTATAGGTGTAAATGGTTGGGAACAAGAAAGAGATTTTGGTTCAGTTAATGATTTTTGGCAGACAGTTACTAGAGATTTGAAACAGGATTTAAGGGATTTTGAACCAGATAATGAACTTATATCTGTAAACTCTTTTGAGGTTATGGGTAGTGGTCTTATTGATGATGTGAAGATGTTGGATAGACCAGTTGTTATTGACCCTAAAAAAGATATGGTTTATGAAGATGCAGAAGATGGTACTATTGATGGATGGCATGTATATGATAATGACCCAGCAGGTGCTACAATTACAAATGTAATAGATGCTACAAAAGGTAGAGTAATAGAGCTTAAGGGTGATGGTATAGCTAATGGTTATGAGATAGGAGCAAGAAGAGGTGATGGTCAATGGAATAATCGAAATCATAAAGCAATTAGTTGGAGTATGAATTATAGTGAAAATTTTAGTATATATGTAGCATTAGAAACAACTAATGGACCTAGATATATGAATTATGAAAGACGAGATGATGATAGAGGAAAATCTGGTAATTATCTTAAGTTTGGTTTGGGTTCAAATATCGCAGATGGTTCTTGGCATACTATCAATAGAAATCTTGAAGATGATTTGCATCAATTTGAACCAGATAATGATATTTTAGCTATTCATGCTTTTTTAGTTCGTGGTTCAGGAAGATTGGATGATATAAAAACGATGTTGACATATCATAAAACTGTTTATGAAGATGCAGAAGATGGAACTACAAATAGATGGACTGTATATGCTAATAGTTCTGCCAATGCTGTTATAAATAATATATTGGATAATAATCGAGGGAGTAGAGTAATACAGCTTCAAGGTCAAGGTTTAGCTGATGGGTATAGACTAAGAGATGCACAAAATCATATATGGAGTGATACTACTCATAAAAATATCAAATGGAGTATGAATTATAGTGAACCATTTACTTTATATATAGAGACACAAACTAAGAATGGAACTAGATATTTAGTATATACAGCAAGAGATGATGATAGAGGTTTAAGTGGTAGCTATATTCGTCTAGGTGTTGGTGCAGATATAATAGATGGTTCATGGCATACAATAGAGAGAGATATAGCACAAGATATAGCTAATGCAGAAGCAGGTAATGAGTTGATTTCTATTAATAGTTTTATGATTCGTGGTTCAGGACTTATAGATGATGTTGAAGCATTTTAAAATATTAATTTTTTTGTTATTACCTATTTTGGTATTGAATGCAAAAACCGTAATAGAGGATGCAGAGGACAACTCTACCTCTAAATGGCAAATTGTTCAAGGAGAGATAGGTGATATAGTAAATATATATGATAGTGAACTTGATAGTAGAGTTATAGAGTTAAATGGTGGAGGTTCTTATAAGATAGGAGCTACAGGTGGAGAGAAAGCTTTAAATATAAGAGATGATAAATTTATCTCTTGGAAAATGAAAACCTCTGTTGCTTATACTATATATATAATAGCAGATACTACAGATGGACTTAGGTATATATTTTATGTCAGTACTCCTAGTAGAGGTCTCAGACATGGATTGCCAAATGGTGTTCATCATGGTCTAGGAAAAACTACTATAGATGGAAGATGGAGAACTATAACCAGAGATTTGGAGTCAGATTTAAAAGATGCTGAACCAGATAATAATTTGATAGCTATAAATGGATTTATATATAATGGAGGAAACAATGGACGGCTTGATGATATTGTTTTGTATACTCCACAAGAGATAGTTTATCAAGATGATGAGGTTAGAGTAGATAATAGTTATAAATTGGATATAAACAATAGTAAATTTAAGATTTTACAATGGAGTTTCAAAGGATTTGGAGGAGAACCAGAAGTAATAGAGAGAGGGACTATTCGAGACCCTGATGCTTTTGAGTTTAGAGTAAAAGTAGATACAGCTAATGGAGAGAGAGATTTAGTCTATACATTAGGAGAGTATAATTTAGGTCTAATAGAAGGTGGAAAGACAATTCATCATGGATTAGGTGACGATAGAACTATAGGTTCAGTTTGGGTAGGAGATGACCCTTTAAATGAGCTTGGATTATGGCAGAGAGTTACTAGAAATTTGGAAGAAGATATAAAAGATTTTGAACATAATAATAGTTTAATCTCTGTTAAAAGTTTTGAGGTAAAAAATAGTGGATTGATAGATAATATCAAGATGTTTTCCTCTGTTGACACTAATCTATCTGAAAATTTAGAAGATATGCCTATTAGATATCCTGATGAGGATAATATAACATCAGATAAAAATTCAGATAGTGTTGGAGTTGGAAAAATGTTTTCTATTTTTTCTTTATTATATATGTTTTTGATAATATCAATATTTTTAAGTGTTAAAAAAATAAAAAAACTATAAAGGATTATTATGAGTAAAAGTTCAGTTGGCGATAATATAAGTACACAAAATGCAGGTTGGAAGTTTTCTGGAGAGATGGTAAAAGATTTTGAAGAGCATGTTAGAAAATCTGTTCCTTTATATGACGAGGGACATGATATTATATTGAAAATTAGTGATTATTTTGTCAAAGATGACTCTGTATGTTATGAGATAGGAACATCTACAGGAATACTCTCTTATAAACTTGCACAGAGATTTTCAGATAGAGATGCTAAATTTATCGGTATAGATATAGAAGAGGATATGATAAAAAAAGCAAAAGAGAAGTATCAGATGGATAATTTGGAGTTTGTTTATGCTGATGTATTGGAGTATGACTTTTTACCATCTGATTTTATTACCTCATATTATGTAGTTCAGTTTATTCGTCCAAGCCATAGACAGTTATTAATAGATAAAATTTATCAAAGTCTAAATTGGGGTGGAGCATTTTTGTATTTTGAAAAGGTAAGGGCTCCTGATGCTAGATTTCAAGATATTATGACAGGAGTTTATAATGAGTATAAATTAGAACAAGGCTATAGTGCAGAGGAGATTATCCAAAAATCTCGAAGTCTAAAAGGTGTACTAGAGCCATTCTCTACTCAGGGTAATATCGATATGCTCAAAAGAGCAGGTTTTGTTGATACCATGAGTGTAGCGAAATTTGGACCATTTGAGGGTATTTTAGCGATAAAATGAGAAATTTAATATATACTTTAAAATGGCTAATAAGAAGAGTTATTTTAGTTAAAAAAGAGATAAAAAATCTATATCAAAAGTTGGTATATCAACCTCAATCACAATTTTTACTTAGTGCAGATATGCCAAATATTTGCCCATTAGAGCCTATAAAATTTTATAGCTTTTTGGGTAGAGTAGGGTTTGCTTTTAGAGAGTTTTTAGCTCTTGTTTCAAATGGTGTTATATTTAAGAAACAGATACTACTAGATGGATTTGATAATATAGATGTAAAAAAACTTTATGAGATAGGACGAGATACTATACCACATCCAAAACCACCATTAGTTGAAATTGAAAAAAACAAGAGTATAGATAAATCTATATTTAAAACTATAGAAAAATCATATACTTTAGCTAATGATAATGACCCAGATAGATTTGATAGAGCTTCATGGTGGGAGGAGATGAGTAGGGCTTTTAAAGAGGAGCTATTTGATAAAGATGGTAATATAAATCATGACTACTTAATAAATTTTAGAGGAATAAAAGAGCTTCCTGCTAATTTAGTCAAAGACCAATTTTTGATAGTAAACAGAGAGTTTGGTTATTATATATCTTATTTAAAAGCTATAGATTTGGTCTTAGAGTATCATAGACATGCTCAAATAGTCAAAAAAGAGATACTTTTTTCTCTTTCAGAGAGTTATGCAGGAAATAATTTATGTGTAAACTATAGAGGAGTTAGACTCAGTCTTAGACTTCTGTTTCACTCTATTATGGCAGATAATTTATTATCAAATACCAGATTATCAAATAGACCAGTTATTTGGGAGATAGGTGCAGGGTATGGTGGTTTGGCTAGAATTCTAAAATCATATATTCCTAATAGTTGTCATATATTATTAGATTTACCAGAGACGCTAACTTATTGTTCTTATTTTATTGCTTATAATTTTCCTAATAAAAAAATAGCTTATCTAAGTGATATTATAGATAGATTAGATGAGTTTGATAGATTGATAGATGAGTATGATTTTATAATTATTCCACCATGGATTAGTCCATATATTCCAAATAGTAGTGTAGATTTAGTAATAGATACATACTCAATGTCAGAGATGTCAAAAGTGTATGCAAAATATTATCTCAAACATATAGATAGAACTCTAAAAGTTGAGGGATATTTTTACTCTATAAACAAAAGATTTAAAAGAGAAGATGACAAATATGCCTTTTATGAGTGGCAGTTTGAGAGTCAATTTACAACTATACTATATGAGTATAGCAAATATCTACATCCTCAATGGTTAGGGAAAAAAATAAACAAAAATAAAAATTTATAATATTTCTTTATAGAAAATTAAACACCAACGCAGTATAATCCACTCAATTTTCAGATACATTACTAAACTTTAAGGTTTAGTAATGTACTATGGGGAAAGTTAATTAAGACTAAGTTTGTCTGATTTAAAATAAAGGAAGAAAATGCGTGTCTATTTAGATAATAATGCAACCACTATAGTTGACCCACAAGTTTTTAAAGAGATGGAGCCTTTTTTTGTACAAAAATATGGTAATCCAAACTCTCTTCACTCTTTTGCTAGTGAGACTCATCAACCACTCAAAGAGGCGATGGAGAAGATTTATGCAGGAATTCATGCACCAAAAGAGGATAGTGTAGTTGTAACCTCATGTGCTACAGAGAGTAATAACTGGGTATTAAAGAGTATCTATTTCCAATATATATTAACTGGACGAAAAAACCATATAATAATCAGTGAAGTTGAACATCCATCTGTTATTGCTACTGCTAAATTTATAGAGTCTCAGGGGTGTAGAGTAACCTATCTACCTATTAATAGTGAGGGGCTAATTGATGCACAACAGGTTAGAGACAATATTACTAATAAGACAGCATTAGTATCTATTATGATGGCAAATAATGAAACAGGTGGTATTTTCCCAGTTCAAGAGATTGGAGAGATATGTGAAGAGCATGGTGTACTATTTCATACAGATGCAGTTCAAGCTATAGGAAAAATACCAGTAGATGTTCAAAGCTTCAATGTGGATTATCTGACCTTTTCAGCTCATAAATTTCATGGACCAAAGGGTGTAGGAGTTTTATATATCAAAAAAGGAAAAGAGCTTATACCTCTACTTCATGGTGGAGCTCAAATGGGTGGATACCGTTCAGGCACACTAAATGTAGCAGGTATTGTTGGTATGGGAAAAGCTATGGAACAGGCAGTTGATGCTTTAGATTTTGAGATGACTGAAATTAGAGAGCTTAGAGATGAGTTTGAAGATGAACTGCTTAAAATTCCTGATACATTTGTAGTAACTCCTAGAGAAAAAAGAACTCCAAATACAACTCTAATATCTTTTAGAGGAATAGAGGGTGAGGCTATGCTTTGGGATTTGAACTGTGCAGGAATTGCTGCTAGTACTGGTAGTGCATGTGCTAGTGAAGATTTGGAGAGTAATCCTGTTATGGAAGCAATAGGAGCTGATGCAGACTTAGCCCATACAGCTATACGATTTTCTCTAAGTAGATATACAACAAAAGAGGAACTAGATTATACACTAGAGGTTGTAAAAAAAGCAGTCAAAAGACTTAGAGAAATATCAAGTTCATACGCTTATACCCCAAAGGGTCATAAAAGTCAACTTTAATAAATTTGGAATTGGAGACTTTAGTCCCGAATAAGACGAGGCTAAAGCCATCGCTTTCTAGTTTTGCAAGAATTTTAATAATTTAATAAAAAGGAAATAATATGGGAATGGATAGTTTAATTGGTGGTACCATCTGGGATGAGTATAGCCAAAAGGTACAAAACCTAATGAATAACCCAAGAAATATGGGTGAGATAACAGAAGAAGAGGCAGAGAAAATGGGTGGAAAACTCATTGTTGCTGATTTTGGAGCAGAGAGCTGTGGAGATGCTGTAAGACTATATTGGGTAGTTGACCCAAAAACAGATGTAATCTTAGAGTCAAAATTTAAAAGTTTTGGATGTGGAACTGCTATTGCTTCATCTGATACTATGGCAGA
>JAADFE010000084.1 GCA_013153055.1 Campylobacterota bacterium | reverse complement strand
GACAGTTGGGTGAGCTGGCTGAAACCACATCCCTGCTAAGGATGCGTACTGGTAACGGTACCGAGGGTTCGAATCCCTCACTGTCCGCCATAATCTACAAAATGTGAAAATAACTGATTTTTATCTTTTTTTTCTTTTTAAATAAATTATTATATCTATAAGAAAAGAGTATTATATTATAATGCTGTTATGTTTAGATATTTATTTTTATTTATTACCTTTTTTTTATCGATATTACATGCAGATTTGAATATGACAGATATAGATGAGTATCATGATAATTTTGCTGAGTGGCTTGTTAATACAAGTGATACTCTTGATAACTATTTTATAGATTCAAATAAAACAACTCATAGTAAAACTTATGCTGAGGTAAAAACATCGTGTGCTTTTGAGAATTCTCAAAAAAGTGAATATGCTCTTAGACTCAAAATCCGTATTAATCTACCAAAACTTCAAGATAAATTAAGAATAGTATTTGAGGATGCTACAAGTGATGATGAGTTATATGATGGAACAAAACTCAATAACAACTATGAGCATTTGGAAAATCAGAGTTACTCTTTTAGATTGGAGTATTTTAACTATATTATTAAAAAATTTAGGATTATAATGGGTGTTGGTGCTAGATTTAAAAAATTTAATTTACAACCATATCTTAATATGAAAGTAAAATATAAAATAGAAGATACTCCAGAGCATAAGGAGAGTTTTTTTAATCGTTTTAGATACTATAGCGATGGGGATATTGAGAATACAACTTTATTAAAATCGTTATATATTTTGGATAATAATTTCTTTTTTACATTGAACAATAGTTTTCGATATAGAAATTGGACATCCAAAAGAGATATCGTAAATGATGCTTCGTTTGTTAGGCTTTTGAGAAAAAAAGAGCAGGTTTCAATAGGAGCTTCTATTACAAGTAAACAGGAAAAGAGTAATATATATGTGGAGTATTATCAGCTTTATCATAGCTATAGAAATCTTTTATACAAAGATTGGGTCTATTATGAACTGCTCTCCTCTGTATTAAAAAGAAGAGAAAATGACTATCATGACTCCTATAGATTTATGTTTAATATAGGAGCTGTCTTTGGGAAGGATTAGTTGATATTGGTATAAACGGCTTGAACATCTTCATCATCTTCTAATTTATCTATTAGGACATCTATCTCTTCGAGTTGTTCATCTGTTAAATCTATAGGGGTATTGGCTATATATTGTGTTTGAGCTTTTGTTACCTCTATATTCATATCTTCTAGTGCTTTTGATAGCTCACCAAATGATTCAAACGCTCCATATACTCTGATAATCTGTTTATCATCTCCATTTTCTTGTGGTTCTACATCCTCTTCTATCTCTTCTAAACCATAATCAATAAGTTCTAACTCTAGCTCTTCTATATCCATATCATCTTTTTTATCAAATGTAAAAACTGATTTTCTACTAAACATAAAATTCAGTGCACCAGAGGTTAACATCTCAGCTTTGTTTCTAGTGAGTGCTGCTTTTACATTTGCTACAGTTCGAGTACTATTATCTGTAGCACATTCAATAATTAGTTGTACTCCATAAGGAGCTTTTGCCTCATAGTGAATCTCTTTTATATCTGCTGCATCTTTTCCTGTGGCTCGTTTGATAGCTGCTTCTATATTATGTTTTGGCATATTTTGAGCTTTTGCATTTAAAATAGCTGTACGGAGTCTAGGATTCATATCTGGGTCTGTTCCACCTGCTTTTGCTGCCATAGTAATAACCTTACCTAATTTTGGAAAGACTTTGGACATTGTCCCCCATCTCTTCATTTTTGCTGCTTTTCGGTATTCAAACGCTCTACCCATTATTATTTCCTTTTGATTAAAAAATTTATGAAATTATATCTTTCTTAGTTAAAAATAGACTATCTTAAAGATAAAGATATTACAATAATATATATTTTTACATCAAAGGCAAAAGATTATCAAAACAAAATTTCAAAATTTTTTTGACCATTTTGGTTATTTGGAGTTAGACCAAGCTATTGAGTTTTTTTCTATATTTGGGGGAATAGAGAAGTATCTGGAGTTGGATTTTTTTGATGACCTTGAGTCTATTATTCGTTTTAATTTTATAGACAAGTATAAATCTCTACAGACTCTTATCTCTCCATCTTATCTTCTTGATGAACCTTATCGCTCTATCTTAATTGCAGTAGCAAGAGGAGATGGGAGATTGTCTAATATCTTTAGAAAAGCTAGAGTTGGTGATAGTTTGGGTATTCGTATTTTAGAAGAGCTTGTTGAGTTAGATATTGTCGAACTAGAGGAGTCAAGAGAGGCTCCATTGAGGAGATATCCAAATCAAAAATTAGAAAAATCTCTTCGCTCTTATAAGATAGAGTCTAAAGTTAGGTTCAAAACTCCATTTTATCGTTTTTGGTTTGGTTTTGTTGAGCCTTACTCTCATGAGTTATCTCAAAAACACTCACAGAGATTTTTTGAAAACTTTGAACATCACTTTTCCCGTTTGAGTAGTTTGGTTTTTGAGCAGTTATCTAATGATTTACTAAATCTTCACTATAACAATCAACTTCAATCTATGGGTAGCTATTGGGATAAAAATAGTGAGTTTGATATATTAGCAAAAACTAAAAGTGGAGAAACTATATTAGGTGAGTGCAAATATAAAAATAGAAAGATTTGTAAAAATGAACTCTCAAAGTTAAAACAAAAAGCCGAACACTCTGGTATCAAGGTTGATACTTTTGCTCTATTTTCCAAAAATGGGTTCTCAAATGAGCTTTTGAGTAGCGATGATAAGAATTTATTACTTTTTGAACTGAATGATTTTAGATATTTAATCTCGGAAGATAGTAGCATATGAGTGCTAGAAGTTTTTATATATTTATAATAGTATATACTTTTTCACTATTTTATTTAGCTATAGAACTCCCTATTGGACCAAATGAGGCAAAGGTATTTTATACAGATACAAAAATATTACACTTTATGACGCATCTATGTTTGGGTTGTTTTGGTAATAGTTTGGATTTTCGTTTGCCATTTTTGTTATTTGGACTGTTAAATATCTATCTATTTTTCTCTATGAGTCAAAACTATTGCAAAGATAAATCTCAAAGTTATCTTGCTACTACAATTTTTGCACTATTACCTGGTATCATTACAGCATCAGTGATAGTTAATATCGCTGTGTTTGTTATTACATTGGTCTTGGGGTTCATTATATTACATGCTAAAAAACAGATAGTAGGAGAGGGGGTCGTTATGCTTCTACTTCTGTTTGTTCATGATGCTTCTGTTATCTTTTTTATATCTTTATCTATATACTCTGCATTTAAACGAGACAAAAAGCTTTTTGGTATAGCTATTATTCTTACTGCTATAAGTCTATTGTATTTCAATGGATTGGATATAGGAGGTAAACCAAAAGGTAAATTTTTGGAGCTTTTTGGGCTTTATGTGGCACTCTTTTCCCCTTTTGTATTTATCTATTTTTTCTATGCTTTATATAGGATATGGCTTAGAGAGAGAAAAGATATATTATGGTATATCTCTTTTACTGCGTTTATCTTATCTATTATACTCTCTTTGCGTCAACAGGTTATTATGACAGATTTTGCTCCTTATGTTATTGTAGCAGTTGTTCTTATGTTGGTGGTTTATCACAATACTCTATATGTTAGACTACCACAATTTCAAAGGGGTTATAGATTGGGCTACAAGATTGTTGTAGGCTCTTTGGTTTTTACATCATTGGTAATTCTATTTCATAAGCCTCTTTTTTATATATTGGAGGATAAAACAAAACATTTTGCTTATCCTTTTTATAAAGCTTATTGGATAAAATCCAAACTAGATAAATTAGGGCAAAATTGTTACACTGCAAAAAGAACTAAGTTACAGTATCAGTTAAAATATTATGGAATAAATGAGTGTAAAAATGAGGATGTTCCTAAAATACACAATTAAATAAAACTTATAGCCACTATTCGTATCAAAAATATAAAATATACTCTCCAAATGGTAGAATTATCCAACACATTAAAAATAAGGAGAACTCGATGGCTCAAAAAGCGATTAGAGAATACGACGCAAAGTCGATTTTAGCTCGACATTGGGACAGTTATTTCCCAAACTTTAACTATCCATATCAAACAATTTTGGTAACAAGTGGAGAGGAACTTATAAAAGCTTCTGAGACAACTCACCCATGGTTAAAAGAGAAACCATTAGTAGCAAAACCAGATATGCTTTTTGGAAAAAGAGGTAAAAATGATTTGGTTCTATTTAAGGTAAATAAACCAGGAGATGTAACTTTAGAAGATGCAGCTAAATGGATTGATGAAAAAAGAGCCGAAAAACAGAGTGTTTATTTTTCATTTGATGGAGATGAGCCACAAGGTGAGCCATCAGTTGATTATCTAACACACTTTATAGTTGAGCCATTTACTCCACATGACCAATCAGAAGAGTACTATATCTCTGCTACTGTTGTAGGTGATGATGATGTACTTTATATGTCAGCAGAAGGTGGAATGGAAGTTGAAGAGGGTTGGGATGAAAAGGTAACAGAGGTTAAATTTTCAATCACAGCTACAGAAGAGGAGATTGAAAAAGCGATTAGAGAAAATATCCCAGCTGATGTAAAAGAGGAAGACAAAGAGAACTTTGCTAAGTTTGCAATTGGATTTTTCCAAGCTTATAGAGAGTTAAACTTTGCATATCTTGAGATAAACCCATTTGTAATGCAAGGAACAAATATCGAACTTCTTGATATGGTTGCAAAACTTGATGATACAGCTGGATTTATGATGGTTGACCATTGGGGTAAAATTGAGTATCCAACACCATTTGGAATGGAAGCTAAATCTCCAGAAGAGGAAGCAATTGAGGTTGCAGATAGCAAAACAGGTGCTTCACTTAAACTTACAGTATTAAAACCAGAGGCTAGAATTTGGACTATGGTAGCTGGTGGTGGTGCATCGGTTGTTTATGCTGATACTATTGCTGATTTTGCTGGTATTGATGATTTGGCTAACTATGGTGAGTATAGTGGAGGTCCAACAACAGGTGAGACTAAATTCTATGCAGAGACTATTTTTGACCTAATGACAAGAGAGCCTGACCCACAAGGTAGAGGAAAAGTTCTAATTATTGGTGGTGCTATCGCTAACTTTACAGATGTTGCAAAAACATTTACAGGTATTATCCAAGCGTTTGAGAACTATCAAGATAAACTAAAAGAGGTTGGAACTAAGATTTATGTAAGAAGAGGTGGACCAAACTATGAAAAGGGTCTAAAAGATATTAAAGAGGCAGCCGATAGAATGGGTCTTGATATTGAAGTATATGGACCAGAGACTCATGTTACTGATATTGTTCGTATGGCACTAGAAGAGAAGTAGGGAGAAGAGATATGTCAAAATTATTTACTAAAGATACACAAGCAATTTTTTGGAATAATAATAAAACTGCAATCCAAAGAATGTTAGATTATGATTTCGTAATCAAAAGAGAGACACCATCAGTGGCAGCAATTGTTGCACCTACAAGCTCAAACAAATTTGAGAAGTTCTTTTGGGGTGGTGATGAGATTATGGTTCCTGTATATAAAAGTACAGCAGAAGCAAAAGAGGCACAACCACAAGCTGATGTACTATTAAACTTTGCATCTTTTAGAACAGCTTATAATGTAACTAATGAAGCTTTGGATATTGGTGGATTTAGAGTAATTATGATTACAGCTGAGGGTATTCCTGAGAGACTTGCTAGAAAAATGAACCAAAAAGCTAGAGACTTAGGTGTAACTGTAATTGGACCAGCTACTGTTGGTGCAATCGCTCCAGGTGCATTTAAAATTGCAAATATCGGTGGTACTATTGAAAATATCATCAACTCAAAACTTCATAGAGCTGGTTCATGTGGACTTGTAACTCGTTCTGGTGGTCTATTTAATGAGCTTAGTAATATTATTGCTATCAATGCAGATGGTATTGCAGAGGGTGTTGCTATCGGTGGAGATAGATTTGTAGGCTCAGTTTTCATTGACAATCTTCTTAGAATGCAAGATAACCCAGATGTAAAATATATGATACTTCTCGGTGAAGTTGGTGGTACAGAAGAGTACAAAGTAATTGAAGCTGTAAAGAGTGGAAGAATTACAAAACCAATTATCGCTTGGTGTATTGGAACTATTGCAAAATATTATGATAGTGGTGTTCAGTTTGGTCACGCTGGTGCTAGTGCAAACTCTGATTTGGAGACAGCAGAGGCTAAAAATAGAGCAATGGCTGAGGCAGGAATTCATGTTCCAAAAAGCTTCAATGACCTACCAGCAGAGATTGCAGGAGTATATAATCAGCTAAAAGCAGAGGGTGTTATTGGTGAGATTGAAGAGCCTGAAATCAATAAAATCCCACAATATAGAAGACCAAAACAGTTTATCTGTACAATCTCTGATGATAGAGGAGAAGAGGCAACTTACGCAGGTTTCCCTATCTCTAGCGTGGCACTTCCAAGTACAGGAAAAGGTATTGGTGATGTTATATCTCTATTATGGTTCAAAAAAGT
>JAADFE010000069.1 GCA_013153055.1 Campylobacterota bacterium | reverse complement strand
ATTAATTACGCAAAATAGATTTCAAAGGAAAAAAATGAGAAAAATTGGACTACTACTATTAGTTTCATTGGTTATGTTTGTTACAGGTTGTAATGCTCAACCAGCAGATAATAATAAAACGGCTGTAAAAAAAGAGGATACAAAAAACTCAACTATTGTTGTATTAGAGACAAATCAAGGAAATATAGAGCTAAAGATGTTTCCAAAGGTTGCACCATTAGCTGTTGAGAATTTTACTACTCATGTAAAAGATGGTTACTATAATGGACTAATTTTTCATAGAGTTATTAAAAATTTTATGATTCAAGGTGGAGACCCAACAGGAACAGGTAGAGGTGGGGAGTCTATATGGCACAAAGAGTTTATAAATGAGTACGCTCCAAATGTAGTATTTGATAGACCATTTTTACTTGCTATGGCAAATCATGGACCAAATACAAATGGTAGCCAATTTTTTATTACAACTGTTCCAACTCCTCACTTAAACGGTGGATATACAATTTTTGGTGAAGTAGTTAGTGGTCAAGATGTAGTAAGAAAGATTGAAAATACAAAAACAGCAAGAGGTGATAGACCTGTAGCTGAACAGAAGATTATCAAAGCCTATATAAAAGAGTAGATGATAGATTTAGATAAGTTACGACAAGAACGAGAGAGATGTTTAGAGTGGAAAAATATCAAACCTCGTTGGGAAGCTATACAAAAGCTTCCTAGATTGGATGATATTGAGATAAAAATAGGTGATGCTATAGAGGTAGATTCGGATAGTTTATCTAATGAAGATGAAAGCTTTATATATGATACAGCAAAGCTTATTCAGCCATGGAGAAAAGGTCCATTTAGAATTTCAAAAACTTTTATAGATAGTGAGTGGCAAAGTAATATTAAATATGATTTATTAAAACCTTATTTTAATGTAACTGATAAAATTGTTGGTGATATAGGTTGTAATAATGGTTACTATCTATTTAGAATGATGGCTGATAATCCTAAAAGGTTAGTAGGATTTGACCCCTCATCTATTCCATATTGTCAGTTTCTGTTTCTTGAACATTTTATTAAAAGTGGTATAAAGTATGAGCTTTTAGGCGTTGAGCATGTCGAGTTTTATGAGCATAAATTTGATATACTTTTCTGTTTAGGGGTGCTATATCATAGACCAGACCCCATAGGCTCACTCAAATCTCTATACAAGGGTTTAAACTGGGGTGGAGAGTTGATTTTGGATACTTTTATGATAGATGGAGAGGAGGAGGTGGCTTTAACTCCTAAAAAGAGATACTCAAAGATACCAAATATCTATTTTATTCCGACTATCAATGCTCTAAAAAATTGGTGTTATCGAGCAGGATTTGAGAATATAGAGGTTTTGAAAATTTCAAAAACCAAGATAAATGAGCAGAGAAAAACTGAGTGGATAAATACAGAGTCATTAGATGATTTTTTAGATAAAAATGATGAAAATAGAACAGTTGAGGGATATCCTGCACCAAAAAGAGTGTATATAAAAGCCAAGAAAATTAAAAAAAATAGTTGATTTATAAAATTTATTTTCAAAAATGCAAAAAATAAGGTATAATTAAAGAAAAATTTGAGTCTTTTTTGGCTTTAGATAGAATTTTGATAAAAATATAATAATTATATCTTATTTTTAAATAAGTATTTTTTAGATATAACCGTAAAAAGCTAATAAGAAAATAATTAGGATTACAATGAGAATATTGACTATAGGGTTCGAAGATGAGTTTGTTAAACAGTTAGAGGTCGAACTTGCCAAATACTTTATATGTATAGTAGATAGTGCAAAAGATTTATATGATGCTACTAATTTTACTGATTTCAGACATTACGAACTTATTATAATTGTTGATGAAAATCAAAAATATTCATTAGAAAAATATAGTAATGAGGTCAAAAAGAAAAAAAGAGAAACTAAAATTATTATTTTAACAGATAATGAGAAAAATCAAATTTCTCTTTTTAATTTGGGTGCAGATGATGTTTTAGTAAATCATATTGATTCGCCTGAATTGATAGCTGCTAGAGTTTTATCAAATATGCGTAAACTATTTGGTACTAGAATAGATGTTGGAAAGCTTACAATTGATATTGCAAACAAAAAGATAGAGTATGATGATAAGATAGTGTCTCTAAATGGTAAGACATTTGATATTTTGGCATATTTAGCTCTAAGAGAGGAGAGAGTCTTTTCAAAAGATGAGATAATCAATGCTCTTTGGGAGGAGCCTGAATATGTAAGTGACAATACAGTAGAAGTTGCTATCAACCAAATAAGAAAAAGACTTAAAAGTATTTTAGGCTTTCAAGTCATACATACAGTTAGAAGAAGAGGATATAAATTCTCTTATGAAAAAACAGCATAGTTTAATTTATAGAGTGTGTTTTACATACTCAATCCATTGAGGTATAACTCTTTGTTCTTTTTTTAGAGTTGTACTGATGCCGTGACCAGGGTATAGAGTAAAATCTTTTTCTATTTTCATAGCTTTTTGTAGACTTTTTATCATATCCTCTCCACTAGAGTATGGGAAATCCCATCTACCGATAGAACCATCAAATAGAAAATCGCCACTTAGCCATATATCCTCTATTTCTATAATAGAGTTACCTGGTGTATGTCCTGGAAAATGTCTATATTTGACCTTTATTCCTTCTATATTAAACTCCCCATCACCATCAACAAGTACATCAGGTTTGCTAGTAGGTGTACCTTGACCAAATGGGTCATCTTGTAACATAAAAGCGTCATCTTTTGGTATATATAGAGGTATTTTGAGTTCATTTTGTAGGTCTCTGTTGCTCCATACATGGTCAAAATGTCCATGGGTGTTTAGTATTGCTACAGGATTTTGAGTATGGCTAATTACCCATTGTGTAGCATTTACACCTGGGTCTACTATAATATCTTTGTTATCAATTGTAATAATATAACAGTTGGTTTGATATGTTCCCATTGGTTGTATTTTAATTTCCATTAAATCACCTTTGTATTATAATATTGCTATGAATTTATATGAACTCTTAGCAATATTTTGAGTATTGTAGCAAAAATAAATCTATTTTTTCTGAGATATTATTTATAATAAGGAGATAAATTATACAAAAATGATAATAGATAGTTTAACTATCTTTATAATAAAAACAAATTAGATTATTTTATTTGTTTTAAAATTTTATAAAAAAATAAGTTAAAAAAATTATAGACCATATATCAATATTTTTGTTAAAAAAAAGTTAGTTTTAGTTTTGTCAAAATTAAAAAACAAGTTGATATAGAGTGTTATTGATTGATTTTTATTAAAAATAAAATAAAATGTGATAATTTATTGCACTTTTATAAAAAAAAATTATGATAACATAAAAAAATATTATCAAATATACAGTGTTTACAATTATATTTAATATTATTAATTGTATAATATCAAATATAAAGATAAAAAATAAAAAAAAGTGAAAAAAAATGGAAAATATAATTGAGTTCTTCAAACCGACTATACAAGAGAATACGAAACTATATATAGACGATGTTCTTTCATTTTCTGACAATGCAAAAGTCAAGAAGTTAGAGGACTCCTTTGCAGAATTTATTGGTTGCAATTATGCAATTTCTACTAATAGTGGTACCTCAGCACTGCATTTAGCTATGTGTGCATTGGATTTTAAAAGAGGAGACAAGGTTATATGTAGTATTAATGTATTCCCTTCTGTACCAGAGTCTGTTAGACATTTTGATGCTGAACCTATATTTGTAGATATAGAAGGTAAAAATTATAATATAGATTTAAATAAATTAGAAAAAGCATTAGAGAAAAATCAGAGTAAAAAACTAAAAGCAGTAATTGTCAGTCATATGCCAGGAAAGTTAAACGATTTAGATAGAATTTATGAGATGGCAAAACGATACAAGGTCAAGGTTATAGAGGATGCTAGTAATGTAATGGGTGCAAAATATAATGGAAAATATATTGGAAACTCGGGTGCTGATATAACTATTTTTAGTTTTGCACCACATCTATGTAACTCTATTACTAATGGTGGTATGATGGTTACAAATGATAAAAAGATATATAAAAGAGCAGAACTTTTAGGATTTCATGGGATGGAAAGAAAATCCTGTGATGAATATGGTAATGTTAATTATATTTATGATGTTGTTGATATCGGTTGGAAATATGATATTTCCCAACTTCATGCTGCATATTGTCTTGCTGACCTAGAGGGGTTAGAACAAAATATAGAAAGAAGAAGAGAGATTGCAAAAAAATATGACACTCTTTTAGCAAATCTAAATCATGTAAAACTTCCAGAGAGAGATGAAAATGATATATGTTATATGTATATGGTAGAGATTGATAAGAATAGAGACCACTTTGTAAATGAGCTTAAAAAAGAGGGAGTAAAAGTAAGTGTGCAGTATATGCCTTTACATCTTACAAACTATTATAAGAGTAAATACTCTATGAAAGTGTTTGATTATTCGGTTGCACTTGGTTCATTTCAGAGAGTTATGTCTCTACCTATATATTCATCTCTAACTGATGAAGAGCTAGATAGAGTGGTAGAAGCTATTAAAAAAGTTGATGCTGCTCATATTTAATGGCTACTGTTAACTCTTCTTTAGTCTCTTTTTTTGAGAGGCTATATTTTAAACCCAATTTATTAGATTGGGTTTTTATTATTCTCTCTTCTCCTATATCTTTGATTTTTGGTATTGTTATGTTACTAAGGAGGCTATTGACTCCTAAAAAAGATTACTCTACCCCTATAGTAAGTGTAGGAAATTTAATAGTAGGTGGAAGTGGTAAAACTCCATTTGTAATAGAGTTGGCTTCTCGATATAGTGGGGTTTGTATTATCTCTCGTGGATATGGACGACAGAGCAGAGGTCTAATTGAGGTTAGTAGAAATGGTGAGATACTTTGTGATGTACTAAAAAGTGGTGATGAGCCTATGCTTATGGCTATGAGTTTACCACAAGCCTCTGTAATAGTTAGTGAAGATAGAGCTAAAGCTATAGAGTTAGCTAAAAAAAATAGAGCTAAAGTTATAATATTAGATGATGGATTTAATCGTGTAGAGATAAAAAAGTTTGATATTTTACTTTTTCCTAAAAAGATTAAAAACTATTTTCCTTTTCCCTCTGGTCCATTTAGAGAGTTCTATTTTATTAAATATTTTGCCAATTTAGATTTTGTAGAAGATATAGACTTCAAAAGGGTTGTAACTATCAAAGAAGCTACAGAGAGGATGCTTTTAGTCACAGCTATATCAAATCCCCAAAGATTAGAGCTATATCTACCAGATGGAGTTATAGATAGAGTATATCTTCAAGACCACGCATATTTTGATGAGGAGTCTCTTAAAAAGAGAATGTTGAGTTGCAATGCCACATCACTTCTAGTAACTCAAAAAGATGAGGTGAAAATGAGAGGATTTAAGTTGCCACTCTCTGTAATGGAGTTAAAATTAGAGATTAATTCTAAAAAATTAGAACAGATAGATAAATATATTGGAGTAGATAGTTGAAAAGAAAAATGGAGGTAGTACAGACTCTACTAGATGCACTACCATATATCAAAAAATTTCATAATGAAAAGGTCGTAATCAAATATGGTGGCTCAGCCCAAACAAGTGAAGAGCTAAAGCAAAAATTTGCCCAAGATATAGTTTTGCTACATACTGTAGGGATGAAGCCAATTATAGTTCATGGTGGTGGAAAGAGCATTACTAGTTTGCTATCAGATTTGGGAGTAGATACCAAGTTTGTAGATGGTCAAAGAGTAACAACCAAAGAGGTTATGAGAATAGCTGAGATGGTATTAAGTGGAGAGATAAACAATGAGATAGTTTCAATCTTAAATGCGTATGGAACAAAAGCTATAGGTATATCTGGAAAAGATGGAGATTTTCTAAAAGCCATACCAAAGGATTTTGATAATTTTGGATATACAGGAACTATTACAGATATAAACCCAGAGATAGTAAATAATATCATAGATGATGGATTTGTCCCCGTGATTGCCCCTATAGCAACAAGCTCAAAACTAGGACACCCAGGGTTCAATATCAATGCAGACCTAGCAGCTAGTAAGATAGCAGTTGCCCTAAAAGCTAGAAAAATACTATTTTTAACAGATACCCAAGGGGTACTTGATAAAGATATGAATTTAATTACCAATCTTGATATCAAAAAAACCCAAGAGTTGAAAAAAGATGGAACAATTAGTGGTGGTATGGTACCAAAAGTTGACGCATGTATAGAAGCTCTAAGAGGTGGAGTTAAAAAAGCTCATATCATAGATGGTAGAGTAGAACACTCTATGCTTTTAGAGATACTAACAAGCTCTGGAATTGGGACTTGTATAGAGTTGTAGATGTGGATTATTCCTTTTAGCGACATTCAAACTCCAATAGATATCCTTTTTGAAACTTTAAGCAAAGAGGAGCAAATTATAGCTAATAGTTTTTATAAGCTAAAAGATAAGAATAACTACATATACTCTCATGCTTATTTGAGATTACTACTTAGTAAGTTTTATTCAAATATTGAGCCATCTCAATGGGAGTTTAC
>JAADFE010000134.1 GCA_013153055.1 Campylobacterota bacterium | reverse complement strand
TATCCAGAGAGTGTTGCTTTGATACTGTTTTGTGGATATAGTGTAGATAGCTTTACCATGGTATATTTTTGTAGACTTTTGATAATATCGCTACCTCTGAATATCTCTTCTATATCTTTTAATCTTTTTGATACTAAACTCTCATCTACACTTTTTAGACTGTCAACAAACGCTATATACTCTAATAGTTTTTTATGTTTACTATCTTTTATTGGTATCTTTTTGTGGTGATATATATACTCAAAGTAGCTTAGTAGATACTCATTAAAACTGCCATCTGGATTGGCTTTTAGATACTCTAAAAATCTATCTATATAGTTCTCTAAATCTTTTTTTTCTAGGTTATAGTAGTCTTGATAATCTCCACTTTTTAGCAGAAACGCTCTAAACTGAGCCTTTTGGGCTACTAGATATAGTAATCTCTTGACCCATATAGAGTTTGGATTGATTTGTGTCATATATTTTAGCTCCAAAAGCTCACTATTTTTTGGATTTATGGCTCTTAGAAAGTGAAAAAGTGTCTGCTCTTGAGTGTTTTTTGCCATTTTTAGTAGTCTATTCCACTCTTGGTCTGTTTTGATTTTAAAATCATAATACCCTATATAGGCATCGCTTTTGTGTGTAGCAAAAATTTGAGCAAATAGATATGCAGATGTAACCAAATCACCTCTATGTTGTATAGCACCAGCTCTGTATGACTCTATCCACTCCCAGACTATACTATTATCTTTTTGGAGGCTATCTATAAAAGCTATCTCTTTGTCAAACTCCCCTAGATTGTGATAGGCTCTAACTATATTATATGCTATTCTAGTTTTGAAAAATCTATCGGGATTTTGTTTCATTAGAGATTGAAAGCTTTTTAGTACCTCTTTCCAGTTGGTATCATAATCTTTTATTAATCCCAAAGCACTTTTATAGGCTATAAATTTCTCTTTTTTCTCTTGATTTTTAATAGCTGTTGGGGGTGCATCTTTATAGACTATACTATTAACTTCATCTTTTGAGATATCAAGATAGCTACTCCACTCTTGGAGATTTAACTCTTTTTTTATCTTTTGGTAGTATTCAACTCTTTTATCATAAGCCCAAGATGGGATATGAGCATATCTATATAGAGGGTTTTTTGTCTCCTCTTTTAAAAATGAGTTATCAATAAAGTTAAAATCAGCCTCATTGATATATGTAGGTTGCCAAAATGTTGTGCAACTAAAAAGTTGTACTACAAATAGTAGATTGATTAAAACTATTTTAACCATTATAAATCCTTATCTATGTAAATGATGCTCTTCTCGTACCTCTTGGTCAAAAGATGATTTGTTAAAAGATATAATCCCCACTAAAACTAGTGCATAGATAAAAGTTGATAACAAAATAACCCCTATAACTATAGCCTCAAACATCTCTCTATACTCAAACCCCTCTGGTAGCATCTGTATCATAACTATAGAGAGACCACCTTTTATTCCTGCAAATAGAAGTACGCTCCACCAACGAAAACCGATATCTGTCATCTTTTTTGTCATATTGGATACTATAGCAAATGAACCTATCATTATAGCTCTAATCACTGTAGTAACTCCAAACATTAGCAGTATCTCTTTGTGATAGTGCATTAGTAAATCGATATTGACAATACTAGCCATAGATACAAACAGAAATGTATTGGCAATTAGTGCTAGTACTGCTATATAGTTTAGGTTCTGTTGGTGTCTTTGGATATGGCTTATATCGGTTGTGAGTTTTCTAGTGATGGCATTCATAAAGTTACTAGAGAATACTTTTTTGTTTTTGTTGGTTTGGTTGACTATTCTTCTAGCTTTTTCTACTCTATCTGATACTATCTCAAAAGATTTAGTTGTAACTGTATTGAGTGTAATAATAGCCACAATAACAGCCAATAACCCAGAGACATGAAAATGCTCAGCTAACTCAAATGCACTATAAGCAGTCAACAGAATTAAAACTAGCTCACTCATAGCATCCTCTGTTAATCTCATCAAAAATATACCAACCCAACCAACTAAAAACCCTGCTAATATAGATATAGTAAGTACCTTTAGACTAACTATAGTGATATCTATAGCACCTATATCCTCACCTCTAAGCATAGGCAAAGCGACAAAAACAAATATAATCAAAGCAGTAGCATCATTAAATAGAGACTCTCCCTCAGCTAAAATTTTGAGTCTGTGAGGTACTTTAAAACTAGAAAATACACTAACAACAGAGACAGGGTCAGTAGCTAGTACCATAGCAAATAGAGCAATAATAGCCCCTGTAGATAAATCATAATCAACAAAAAAAGCATGAGCTGTAAATATCCCCATTAAAACAGAAACAACTACAGAAAATAGTGCTAAATAGAGCAGACTAAGTGCATTTTTTTTCAAATCTTCAAGTTTGAGTTGTAGTGCATCTGAAGCTATTAATATCGGTATAAGAAATATAACAAGCTCTGCAAATCCCTCTTCAGAAAAGAGTCTCATATTTGGAAATAGATAGTAAAACCCATAACTCAAAGATATCATAGTAATAGGAGATGGAATTTTGAGATATTTTTGTATCTCTATAGATAGAAATAGTATAGTCAATAAAACAAGAAGTGTAAGTATCATAGCTTTTTCCGATTTTTTATATATATTTTATCAGTTTATCTTTAAATAGCTATGATACTTTTTAATTTAATTTAGAATATTATATCCTACCCCCAGCTTGAAGCCCCCAAGTAGTTCTCCATCTAGTCTTTACAAGAGATATTCCAATAATAGCTACCAAAACAACACCAGCGAAAATCATAAATCCTGCACTATATCCATCAAATGCCTCTTTGCTCCATCCTAGAGTCTTGATAAGTGCTGTACCACCAAGACCACCAGCTGCACCGATAATTCCTGTCATAATCCCTATATCTTTTCCAAATCTCTGTGGTACTAGTTGAAATACTGCTCCGTTTGCCATCCCTAGATTTGCCATAATAAGAAAAAGAACCAAGATAGCTACACCAAATGGTAGTGTTACAGTTGCATTGATTATAGCCAAAATCGCTACAGCACCAAAGAAAAAGTATAGAGACTTAATCCCACCTAACTTATCAGCCACTGCCCCACCTACGGGCCTAAGAACAGCCCCAGCAAATATAGTCAATGCCCCAAAATATCCAGCGATTACCTTTACATTTGGCTCATTGAACCACTCAATACCAAATGCTGACATATCAGCTTGATATGTGTTCATTAGATAGACTTTCATATATCCAGCAAACCCAACAAATCCACCAAAACTAATCGCATAAAATAGGTTAAACCACCATGTATCTTTGTCTTTTAGTAGTTTTGCATAATCTTTTAGCTTTTTTGGTCTAGGTCTATATACCTCTTTTGGTGCATCTTTTGCCATAAATAGATATGTGATAAATATTATAGTTGATAATACTCCACCAACTAGAAATACAGCAGACCATCCCCAAAGCTCTGCAATTTTTGGAGCAAACAGAAAGTCAATAACCACCCCAATATTACCAGCACCTGCAATTCCTAGTACTATTCCTTGAAGTTTTGGTGGGTACCACTGTCCAGCTTGTGGAAGTGCCACAGCAAATGAAGCCCCAGCAAATCCAAGTCCAAGTGCTACAACTAAAAGCTCATTATAAGTGATATTCTCACCTCTAAAAAATGCGTAAAACAGAACAGAGATAACAACAGTTTGAGACATAAGAGCTGTTTTTTTTGCACCAAACTTATCAACCCCAAAACCTAGTAAAATCCGAAGCAATGCACCTGATAAAATTGGTATAGAGAGTAGAGTAGCCTTTGCACTAGCACTAATAACTATCCCATGTTGAACTAGTGACTCAGCTATCTCTGTAGATAGAGGTCCTAACATTGTCCACACCATAAATGAAAAATCAAAATATAAAAAAGCTGCAAATAGTGTAGGCCAATGCCCTTGCCCCTTTAACGCTTTAAATCCTGCCATAATAACTCCTAAGTTTGTTTGAATTGGAAAAATTATAGTGATTTTTTTATATTTTTTATACAATTCTATGATTAAAAAATAATCATAAGTGAAAATAAAGAGTATTATAAGTTTATTTAAAATATTTTTAAACATAGTAGAATATTTTTTATTATATAATTTTTTTAAATACTACATTTACGGAGGTCTAAGATATGAGACAAATATCGATACTTTTAGGATTTTTACTGCTTTTTAGTAATTTTTTGTTTGCTGTTTCAGATAAAGAGTTAGCAGTTTCTATCAACTTAGCAGGTAAACAGAGGATGCTAATCCAAAAGATGACAAAAGAGGCTCTGCTTATTCATGCTAATCTGGATAAAAAAGATAATATAAATAACCTAAAAAATAGTAGTCAACTATTTGACAAGACACTCAAAGGGTTAAGAGAGGGTGATAAGTCTCTAAATTTAGTTCCAGTAAAAGAGGAGTCTATCCAAAAGCAACTTGAAGTTGTAGATAAACTGTGGCAACCTTTTTATAAAGAGATAAAGTCAATCCTATCAGGAGATGCAAAAGAGAGTAGTTATGAGTTTTTGGAAAAAAACAATATGAACCTACTCAAAGAGATGAACAAAGCAGTTGGGTTATATACTCTGCAAAATAAACAGAGTAGCAAACTAAAATTAGCCAACGATATAAATCTAGCAGGAAAGCAGAGAATGTTGACCCAGAGAATGGCAAAAGATTTGTTGGCTATTACTAATAACTTAGACAAAGAGGCTCATATCAAAGACTTCAAAAAAGCTAGAGAGCTTTTTAGTGAGACATTAAAAGGGCTGAAAAATGGAGACAAAAAGTTAAATCTAGTAGGAACCAAACTACCTAAGATTGTAGCTCAGTTAGATGTAGTATCCAAAGAGTGGAAAGAGGCTCAACCACTACTAGACAATGCTCTAAAAGGAAAAGATGAAGAGAAAGCTATTACTAAACTAGATAATATATTAGTAGAGATGAACAAAGCTGTAACACTATATACTCAATCGGTAAATAGACAAAAACAGAGACTACAGTTTGCTTCTATTTTAAATAGTTTTATGAATAAAAACAAAGTTTTAAAAAAGAGAGTTAATCTATCTGGAAAACAGAGAATGTTGGTTCAGAGAATGACAAAGCTATCTCTGCTTATTAGTTCAAATATTAATCCAAAATCAAATAAAGAGAAGTTAGTAAAATTCTCTAAACTATATGACAAAACTCTAAATGGTTTTAAAAATGGAGATAAAGATTTAGATTGTACCCCAACAAAAGATAAAGAGGTTCTAAAGCAGATAGAGTTAGTTGAGAAACAGTGGAAACCATTTTATGAAAATATCAAAGTGATTATTGATGGTAAAGACAAAGATAAAAAAGCCCTCTCATATCTAGTATCAAATAATGAGAAGTTACTAAAAGCATCTAATGATTTGGTAAAACTATATGAAAAATCAAATAAATCTGATAACTATTTAGAAAAAGCAAAAGTACATATAGTAAATGTAGCAGGACGACAGAGAATGTTATCTCAAAAAATGACAAAAGAGAAACTGCTATTTATACAAGGTAAAAAAGAGTACAAAGATAAACTGAAAAATACTATCAAACTGTTTGACGACTCTTTAAATGCACTAATAAATGGTGATGAGAAACAACATATCATTAAGCCAACCAATAAAAAGATAAAAGCTCAACTAGATAAAGTCGCTAAGATATGGGCAAAACTCAAACCACTATATGAAAAAGAGGAACCAACCCCACAAGAGTTAGCCATAATAATAAAAGAGAACCCTATACTCTTATCAGAGATGAATAAAATGGTAGAGATGGCAGAGGTGGCTAGAGAGTATTAAATCATACTGATTTTATCCTTTATTGATTAAATATTATACAATTATAGTAATTATTATGATTAAATTTTTACTATAATTTTTTCATAATAGATAAAGGATAACAATGAGTATCTTGCAGAGTGCATTTGATAAGAGGAATAAAAAACAGAACAAAGTAGAAAAGGTAAAAGCTCTTAAACTCCCTATGAGTCTCTATACTCAGCTTGAAGAGATAGCAGGTACAGGTTATGAGGGATTGAGCAAAGAGGATAGTAGCTATTTTTTAAAATGTTTTGGACTATTTGATAAAGGCGAAGATTTTATGCTTCGTGTTCGTGTTCCTATAGGTCAGCTAAACTATGAACAGGCAATCCGTATAGGTGAAGTTGCCAAAAAGTATGGCAATGATTATATAGATATAACCACTAGAATGCAAATAGAGCTTCGTTATCTACAGATAGAAGATATAGCAAAAGTACTCAAAGAGTTAAAAGAGGTAGGCATTAGTACCTTTCAAACAGGTGTTGATAATCCTAGAAATATAGTAGCAGACCCACTTGACGGGTTGGCTTTTGATAATATCATAAATACTAAACCTATAGTAGATAAATTACAATCACTCATTATAGAAAACCCCGAATGGATTTCAGTACTTCCTAGAAAATTCAATACAGGGATTTTGGGTTCTCTCTCAAACTCATGTAATATCTTTGGACATGACTGCTGTTTTGTATTAGCTAATAGTAATGGTGAGTTTGGATTTAATATCTATCTAGGTGCTAGAGTAGGAATTCAAGCAAAAGATGCCAATCTGTTTGTATCTATTGATGAGGTTAGT
>JAADFE010000006.1 GCA_013153055.1 Campylobacterota bacterium | reverse complement strand
GCACCAACCTGTTGATAATCTAGGTGTAGCTGTAAAAAAGGCTATAGAGCTATCTTATGCTCCATTTTTTGAGATTATGAGTGAGTATAGGGAGTTTAAATTTGCTCTACACTCTAGTGGATGGATACTTGAATTTATCAAAGATAACTACCCAGAGGTTTTTGCTAATATCCAAAAGTGTAATATTGAGTTTTTTACAGGTGGGTACTATGAGCCGATACTAAGCTCTATAGATAGAGAGTCTCAAATCAATCAGATAAAAAAACTAACTAGTTTTATAGAAGATAACTTCTCTCAAACTCCAAAAGGGTTATGGCTAACAGAGAGAGTCTGGAGTGATGAGATAGTATCATCTCTAAAGAGTTGTGGAGTTGAGTATGTAATTGTAGATGATGAGCATATCTATAAGGCAAATCAGTATGATATAGAAGGATTTTGGAAGACTGAAAGTGGAGGAGATGAGATAGCTATATTTCCTATAAACAAAGAGCTAAGATACAAAATCCCATTTGCAAAAAGTAGTGACTCTATAGATGAAGTCAAAAAATATGATACTGCTATAATCTTTGATGATTTAGAAAAGTTTGGACTATGGCCAAAGACCTATGAGTGGGTATATACCCAAAATTGGTTAAAAGAGTTTGTCCAAAAGGCTATAAGTGAGGTTGAGACTATACATTTTGAGGAGTTTTATAGTCAAAATAACTCTCTAGGGCTTATATATTTACCTGAGAGTTCCTATGTAGAGATGAATGAGTGGGCAGGAGGAAAGTGGAAAAACTTTTTTATCAAATATAGTGAGTCAAATCGTATCCATAAAAGAATGTTAGAGTTTAGAGAGTTACAAAATGAACCACTCTTTAAAGCCCAAACCAATGATGTATTTTGGCATGGTGCATTTGGTGGGATATATCTACCCAATCTAAGAGATAACGCCTATAGGTATATAATAGAGTGTGAAGATTTTACTCCTGATGGCATAACTATAAATGATATAGAGATATCAGGCTACCCACAACTAAAAGCCAAAACCAAAAAGATAATAGCAAGATTTTCAGCAAAAGGTGGAGCTTTGGTTGAGTTTGATGATAGAGAGAGTAGATTTAATTTTCAAAATACACTAACAAAAAAACAAGAGGCTTATCACAAAGAGATTTTAAACCCTCCACAAAAGAGTAGCAGTGATATAGAGACTATCCATAATATACACCATAATATATCAGATGAGCTAAAAGAGGATTTGGTTTTTGATAGTTATGAGAGAGTATCATTTATAGACTCTATCAAAAATCATAATAAAGAGATAAAAAGCTTTGCCAATGAGATTTTCACTCTAAGAGATACCACATTTGCTGTAGATGGTTTGAGCAAAAAGTATAATATTTTAGATAGTGGTTTTGAGTTTGAAAATGGTATATCATTTAGTGGGGAAAATAGTTATATATTAGAGCTAAACTTACACTTTGCTCACTATGATGATTTGATTTTAAATGGCAGTTTGATTGAACCAAAAGGAGCTATAAATAGCAACTCATTTGTACTATCGGATAGCTATACAGATAGAGATATAACTATAAAGTTTGAAAAAGATATGAGATTAGAGTATAGACTTATCAAGACCATATCCCAAAGTGAAAAAGGGGTCGATGCTATTATTCAGGGGATAAATTTGCGTTTTGAGATAGAATTTGAGGATATGTTAGAGTTAAGTGGGAAAATATCTATTGACAAAAGGTTAAAATAGTGCAAACAGATAAAAATTTTATAATCTATACAGACCAAAATCAAAATGTAAAACTAAATGTAATAGTCAAAGATGAAACTATATGGGCTACACAAAAGCAGATGGCAGAGCTTTTTGAGGTAAATATTCCAGCTATATCAAAACATTTAAAAAATATATTTGAAAGTGGAGAGTTAGATGAAAATTCAGTTATTTCCAAAATGGAAATAACTGCAACCGATGGAAAAATATATAATACTAAATTTTATAACCTTGATGCAATTATAGCAGTAGGATATAGAGTAAATAGTCTAAAAGCCACCAAGTTTAGAATATGGGCTACAAATATTTTAAAAGAGTTTATTATAAAAGGTTTTGTTCTTGATGATGAGAGACTAAAACAGAGTAAAGTTTTTGACAAAGATTATTTTGATGAGTTACTTGAGAGAGTTCGCTCTATTAGGGCTAGTGAGAGAAGGATTTATCAAAAGATTACAGATATTTTTTCTGAATGTAGTATTGACTATGATAGGGACTCTACTATTACACAAAATTTTTATGCAACTGTTCAAAATAAATTTCACTATGCTATTACAGGAGAGACTGCCGCAGAGATAATATATAACAGAGCAAACAAAGATAAACCCTTTATGGGGTTGACTACTTGGAAAAACTCTCCAAATGGTAGAATATTGAAAAGTGATACAACTATAGCAAAAAACTATCTAACACAAAAAGAGATAAAAAGATTAGAGAGAACTGTATCTAGTTATTTTGACTATATAGAAAATCAAATAGAGATTAGAAAAGAGGACAATAGACCATTTAATATGCAAGAGTTGGCAAATAGTATAGATAAGTTTTTGAGTTTTAATGATTTTAGAGTTTTAGATACAAGGGGAAAAATCTCTCATACAAAAGCTATAGAAAAAGCATCAAAAGAGTATGAAGAGTTTAATAAACTCCAAAAAATAGAATCAGACTTTGATAGATTAACAAAAGAGCTAAAGGGCAAAAAGCTATGAAAAAAATCAGTCCAAACCACACCTGCCCATGTGGAAGTAACAAAAAATACAAAAAGTGTTGTCAAATCTATCACAAAGGAGCATTACCTAGCAATGCACTATATCTAATGAAATCAAGATATAGTGCCTATGTAGCATCAAATGCCAACTATATTATCAAAACTACTCACCCAGATAATCCTGATTATACAGATAATATCAAAGAGTGGAGAGAGAGTATCCTAGCTTTTAGTCAAAATACTAACTTTTTGGGATTGGAGATTTTAGAGTTTATAGATGGTAAAGAGGAGGCGTTTGTAACTTTTCGAGCTAAATTTGATAATGGTGAGATGATAGAAAAGAGTCACTTTCTAAAGGTTAATAATAGATGGCTATATTATGATAAAATTAGATAAGTTTTATCAACAAGGATTTTTATGTCAGAGATAAGGTACTCCAAATTTGACAACCAATATGTCATTATAGCCCCAGAGAGATTTCATAAACCTCTTAATATGAACTCAAAACCAAAAACTAATGATATATCCTCATGCCCTTTTTGCAAAGGAAATGAAGAAAAAATAACTAGAGAGATTTTCTCTATCAAAGAGGCTGATAGCTGGGTAGTTCGAGTAGTTCCAAATCTATATACAGCCCTAAATTTAGAGACAGAGTTCAAACCAAAAGATAGAGGCTTTTTTGAGAGTTTTGAAGGGTTTGGAGTGCATGAGGTTATTATAGATACTCCAAAACATATCTCTATATTTGAGTTTCAATCAACAGAGTATTTTTATCTGCTCAAAAGTATAAAAACCAGAGTAGATGACCTCAAAAAAGATATAAGAGTAAAATATCTATCTATATTTAAAAACTATGGAGTAAATGCAGGGGCTAGTCAATCTCATCCTCATACACAAATTATCGGTATGCCTATAGTTCCTATATCCAAAAGAGAGCTACTCCTTAGAGAGTATAACTACTATAAAAAACATGGTAGTAAACTATTAGCAGATATAGTCCAAGAGGAGATAAAAGAGGATAAAAGAGTGCTATTTAGATATGGGAAGTTTGTCTCATTTATGCCTTATGCTTCACTATTTCCTTTTGAGGTTATGATTACAACGGTGGATGATTTTTTCTCTTTTGCTAATTTGAATGATACAAATTTAGATGAGTTGGCTACTATTTTGCAAAAGAGTATAGATATTCTCCATAAAGAGATAGGAGAGTTTGATTTTAATATTGAGTTTTTTGAACCACCTATCAATAGTGCTTTTGATACAGAGGAGTTTTTTGACTCTATAGAGAGGTTTCATCTATTTTATATCCGTATTAGACCTAGAATTTTCAATTTAGCAGGATTTGAGGTAGCCAATGATATGTATATCAATCCTGTTGAGCCTGAATTTATCAAGAGGGTTTTGGATGAGTTTAGATAGTAACTGTATAAAACTAATACAGATAAATTATAGGTGGATATCCCAAAATTGGTACGGTTTTACCTATAGATTGTTTTAAATTAGCTCAACTCTCTATTGGCTCAAAGGTTAGGTTTAAAGCTATTGATATAGGTGAGGCAGAGGAGGAGATAAAGAGATTTTATAAAGCAATATAAGATTTCTCTGTTATAATAAAAACATTAAATCAATCAAGGATAAATAATGAAAACTATTGAAAATAATCCTAATGTTTTAAATGGTATTTTGGTTTTTGAAGGAACTCGTGTTCCTGTTAGAAATCTATTTGATTACCTATTGGCAGGAGAGAGTATAAAAGATTTTCTTGAAGATTTTCCAACTGTATCTTTTGAACAGATTAGATATATTTTACAAAGTGCAGAAATATCTTTACAGAAAAAAGTTGCTTAGATGAAAATAGTTATAGATGAGTGTTTGCCAAAGAGAGTTACTAAATTTTTTGAAAATGATATGGCTTATACTGTACCTCAAATTGGATTGAGTGGCTCTACTGATAGTGAACTATTGGATGAATTAGATAAAAGAGATATAGATATATTTATTACAATAGATGGAAATATTGAATATCAACAACAGTTCTTAAAAAGAAAGTTTGGAACAGTAGTTATTTTGGCTGTTTCTAATCGTTTTAGTGATTTAGTTCATTTAAAAGATAAAATTTTAAATGCTACTAGCAATATAAAAAAAGGAGAGATAATACATATCTCATAATAAAAACATGAATTTATATATAGACATAGGAGGAACCAACACAAGGTTCCAACTAGATAACAATGAAGTAATATATACCAAAGAGAGAGACATCATATCACTTTTGGATAGACTAATAGCACAATATCCAATCCAAGGGGTATATATCTCATTTGCAGGGCAAGTTAGAGACAATATTATATACTCAGCCCCAAATATCAAAATAGATAAACTTGATTTAAACGCTCTATATCCTGATATAAAATTTAGAGTAGAAAATGATGTAAACTGTGCTGTTTTGGCTCAGAGTGATTACTATAGTTGTGGCGATATCGTGGCTCTATATATAGGAACAGGTATCGGTGCAGGAGTTATTAGCAACAATCAACTAATCAAAGGAAGCAGAGGAGTAGCTACAGAGATAGGACATATACCATTTAGAGAGGCTCCTTTTGTTTGTGGATGTGGCAAAGATAACTGTGTAGAGCTTTTTTGTAGTGGTGGTGCTATAAAAAAGTGGGCAGAGTATCTAAATGGTGATTTTCAAAAGTTAGATGAACTACCAAAAGATTTATACCATAACTTTTTAGAGGCATTTTTATATAGTGCATCTATCTTGGTTACTCTATTTAATCCCAAGATTTTAGTACTAGGTGGTGGAGTGGTTGAATCTAATAGTTTTTTGGTTGAGTATCTTCAAAAAAATATCTCAAAATATGCTTTTGGTGCTAGTTTGGATGGATTGGAAATTGTGCAGACTAGATTAGATAATGCTCCATTATTAGGATGCAAGATGACTATTTAGTAAAATAAAGATTAAATCTTTTGTAGTGTAATTTTTAGTGATTTTTATGAATGCTACTTTTTATTTTAAATTATTATGGTTATAATAACATCGTATTATTTTAAAATAAAGGAATAAATATGAAAAAAATTGCAATTTCAATGCTTTTTGCAGGTTCAACACTTCTTATGGCTGCTGATGGTGCAGCTCTTTTTGCTAAATGTACTAGTTGTCACGGAGAAAAAGCTGAAAAACAGGCTTTAGGGAAATCAGCTGTAATTCAAGGTCAAGATGCAGCAAAAACTGTTGAACAACTTAAAGGTTATAAAGCAGGTACACTTAATCAACACGGTATGGGACCACTTATGAAAGGTCAAGTTGCTTCTATGAGCGATGATGATATCAAAGCAGTAGCTGATTATATTGCAGGTCTAAAATAAGATTTTTAGTTTATTCTCACTTTTTATAAGTGAGAATATATAAAAAAATCAACAATGCTAAAGCTTTCGATTCCAATTAACTTATCTAATAAATATTAAACTCTCAAACTTCTTTATTTAAATTAATCTAAAATATCAAAATAGCATAAAATTAATATAGATGTATTATAATACTTTTTATTCTATTAAAAGGAAAAAAAGTGAATATACTATTTGTAGCAAGTGAAGTGGCAGGATATGCAAAAAGTGGTGGGTTGGCTGATGTGGCTTCGGCTTTACCAAAGGCTCTAAAAAAATTGGGACACAATATCAAAATAGTAATGCCAAGATACTATAGTATCGATAAAACCAAACTAACTTCATTGGGAGAGATGTGTGTACCTATGGGAAGTTTGGGTGAGTTTTGGTGTGAGGTATTGGTTGATACGGTAGATGGAGTTGAGATATATTTTATAGATTATGAGTTATATTTTGGTAGGGCTAATCTATATACAGATGATAGTGGTGTATCGTATGATGATAATGATAGACGGTTTATATTTCTAAGCAAAGCCTC
>JAADFE010000032.1 GCA_013153055.1 Campylobacterota bacterium | reverse complement strand
AACAACAGACGAAAGTTTATGGCAACGACTCTTCAAAGCGTAGGTCTTACAGCTCTTGGTGGATTGTTGTGGAGTGGATATAGTGATGAGGCAAAAGCATCACCATTAGTCCTAAGACCACCAGGAGCAATAGCTGAGGATGATTTCCTCAAAGCTTGTATCAAGTGTGGTCTATGTGCTGAAGCATGTGTTAATCGTGACAGCAATAAAAACAAAGATGGTTCTAAAAGGGCTGGAACATTAAAGATGGCAAAAGGTGGAGACCATAAGATGATTGGTACTCCATTTTTTGTTCCTACAGAAGTTCCATGTTATATGTGTGATGATATTCCTTGTGTACCTGTATGTCCAAGTGGTGCTTTGGATATGCCAAGCCTTTTAAATGATAAAAAAGAGTTGGATATAAACAAAGCTAGAATGGGTCTTGCAGTCGTTCACAAGGAGTCATGTATCGCATTTTGGGGGATACAGTGTGATGCTTGTTATCGTGCTTGTCCTCTACTTGATGAAGCTATTACATTAGAGTATCACAAAAATGAGAGAACAGGAAAACATGCGTTCTTGTTACCTGTTGTTCATGATACAGCTTGTACAGGATGTGGACTCTGTGAAAAAGCATGTGTAACAGAGAAACCAGCTATATTTGTACTACCTATAGAGTATGCTACAGGTAGAGCAGGTTCTCATTATGTTAAAGGTTGGGACAAAAAAGACCAACAGAGAGTAAAAGATGCAAAAGAGATACATACAAAAAATGAGCGAAGCGAAAAAGAGGCTGCTGATTATCTAAATATGGGGGTAGATTATTAATGAAAAATATAAAATATTTGCTTCTAAGAAGGGTAACTCAGTTTCTGCTTTTGTTTCTCTATTTTGGGGCTAATGCTTATGGTTGGCATATATTAGAGGGTACCTTTGGAAGTTCTAAACTTTTTGGTTTTATACCTTTAGCTGACCCATATACTGTAGTTCAAGTATTGGCATCTGGATTTGTTTTGGGTGCTGATGTACTATTAGGTGCGTTGATTATTACTATATTTTATATGGTAGTAGGTGGTAGAGCTTTTTGTAGTTGGGTTTGTCCTATTAATATGGTAACAGACCTTGCTAATTGGCTTAGACGCAAACTTAATCTTGATAAAGAAGAAGTTAATTATAGATTTATCAAGAGAAGAGCTAGATATTGGATTATGGTTTTAGGTATTATAGTCTCTGCTGTAGTTGGGGTTGCTGCTTTTGAGGTACTCAGTCCCATTACTATTATGCAAAGAGGTATTATCTTTGGATTTGGTGCAGGAATTTCTGTAGTGATTGCAATATTTCTTTTTGATTTGTTTGGAGTCAAAAATGGTTGGTGTGGGCATTTGTGTCCTTTGGGTGCGGCTTATTCTTTGATTGGTAAACCTAGTTTAATTAGAGTTGACCATAATCATGAGAACTGTACCAACTGTATGAAATGTAAAATCGTATGTCCTGAAAATCATGTGTTACATATGATAAACAAAAAAAGTATTATGGTAACAGACGCAGAGTGTACTAATTGTGGTCGCTGTATTGATGTCTGTGATGATGATGCTTTAGAATTTAATATTCGTTCTTTTGCCAAGAGATAATATCTCTAGCAAGAGTTCAATATAAAGGTGGGTATTCCCACCATAAAAAGAGATAATGATAAGGAGAAAAAATGATTAAAGTATTAAAAGTGTTAACATTGGGTTCACTACTTGCATCATCTGCACTTTATGCAGCTAATACAGCAGCATGTGTGGGATGTCATGGTGCAAAGTTTGAGAAAAAAGCAATGGGTAAATCAAAAGTTGTACAAAATATGTCTAAAGAGGCTATTATCGAAGCACTAAAAGGGTATAAAGATGGCTCTTATGGTGGTCCTATGAAAGGAGTGATGAAAGGTCAGGTTGCTTCTTTGTCTGATGCTGATATTGCAGATATCGCTAACTCTATTGCAGGTGCAAATAAAGCAGAAGCTAAAGTAAAAGCTGTTGAGAAAAAAGAAGAGAAAAAAGCTGTAGCTGAGGCTTCTAAATTTGAAAAAGAAGCATCTGCTGATAAAGCTAAAAAACTTGAAAATATTAATGCTCATGTAGCAGATAAAGCTAGATTAGAAAAAGAAGATTTAGGTAACAAAAAAGAGGTTACAGAAGAGGCATTAGGTCTTAGAAAGACTAATCTATATGATGAAGATGATAAGACAGAAGGTGTAATGGCAGATTATAGTAGACCAGCACCTGGAAGTGCTACAAAGTTTGAAAGAGCTTTTGTAAATGCTCCTCCAATGATTCCTCACTCTGTAGAAGGATTACTTCCAATTACTCAAAATAATAATCAATGTCTAGGTTGTCATATGCCAGATGTTGCAAAAAGTGTTGGTGCAACTCCAATTCCAGCAAGTCACTTTACAAACTATAGACCTACAACAAAAATGGAAGGTGATAAAGTTGTAAAAGAAGGTAAAGTATTAGGTAAAAATAATACAGCAGATGTTGTAATTGCAAAAGCTAAAAAAATGGATAAGTTATATCAAGGTAGATTTAACTGTTCTCAATGTCATGCACCACAAGCAAAAGTTGACCCAGTTGTAGGAAATACTTTCCAACCAGATTTTAAAGATGCTAAATTGAAAGGTCATTCAAGTTTGGCTGATGCTATGAATGAGGGTGTAGATATTAAATAATGGCAAATAGAAGAGAGTTTTTTAAATCTTTTACTAGACCATTAACCCAAAATCAAGAGGAGAATATCCTCTTGATTCGTCCACCATATGGTAAAGATGAATCTACTTTTCAGAGTAAGTGTCCAAGTTGTGAGAGTAAAGCTTGTGTTACTTTTTGTGATGAGAAGATAATTATAATATTAGAAGATGGCACTCCATCATTAGATTTTTCAAAAAATGGTTGTACCTTTTGTGATGAGTGTGCCAAAGTTTGTAAAGAGGGTGTTTTATCTCTAAATAACACTCAAACAGCTGATAGTATAAATGCTATGTTTCGTATCGATTTTGATAAATGTGTAGCACATGAGGGTGTAATCTGTCACTCTTGTAAAGAGCCGTGCATTGATGATGCTATCTTGTTCAATGGACTATTCAATCCAATTATAGATGAAGATAGATGCACGGGTTGTGGATTTTGTATATCGAGATGCCCAACTATGGCAATTGATTATAGAGTATTAGAAATTAAGGAGAGTAAAGAGTAATGAGTCTATCAACAAAATATCCAAAACTTTTTGATAAGTTGGAAGATAAAGATTTAGAACTAAGACATCTGCTAAATGTAGATGAAAATTATGAGGATTATGACTCTGAGGAGTTTGATTTTGATTTTGAGGAGTATAACTTTATTGTTTATATTGCTGAACCTGTACAAAAGGTATTAGGAGAAGAGAAGATGAGTGAGCTTATGGTCAAACTAAATGAAAATAGAGCTTTTGAAAATTTTAGAGCTGATGAGATAGATTTATATGGTCTCAAGAGTTCTTTAGATAGAGATGAGATTGTCTCATTAATACTGAATCAGATAGAAGAGATAATATGAAAAATATACTAATTGCTATGCTTTTAACGGTTATGGGTTATGCTGTTTCTGATATTACACCAACTTTTACAATAGACATCAATGGAACAGCCAAAGATATGGTATTAGATGGAGATAATCTAGTAATAGCCACAGATATGGGTCATATAGAGGTATATGATAGTGTTAAAAAAGAGAAAATAAAAGAGATAGCTATCCCTGATGTAAAGGATTTTATGGGAGATATGCTTCCAGCTAGAGTAATGAGTACAGATGTAGTTGATGGTAAATATCTACTACTAAGTGATAGTGGAAAAGGTGGATATTCAAATCTATATATATATGATAAAAATCTAACTCAAATCTTATCACCAGAAGATAAATCTGCAATAATCAAAGCTAGATTTATAGATAAAGAGCATGTTCTTTTGGGTTATCTAAGTAATGAAGTAGCCCTACTAGACCTAAATAGTAAAAAAGAGCTATATAAAGTTCAACTAAGTGAATCAAAATTTTCTGATTTTGCACTAAATGAGGATAAAACTCAAGTGGTATTCTCATGTGAGAGTGGAGTTTTAAATCTAGTAGATGTAAAAACAGGCAAGAAAATCAAAGAATTAAAAGGTCTAAATGTAGATAATGTCTATAAAGTTGATTTTAAAAGTGGCACAGTTAGTGGAGCAGGACAAGATAGAAGAGGCTCTATATATGATGTAGCCACAGGCAAAGGTAGCTATATAGCAGGAGATTTTTTGATTTACTCTACAGCACTTAGTCCTAGTGCATCAAAAGTAGCCTTTAGTATGGATGAGAAAAACAATATATCTATCTATAATACAATAACCAAATCAAAAATAGCACTACTCAAAGGTCAAAAGAGTACACTAAATGTTATAATCTTTAAAGATGAAAATAGACTATTTTCAGCAAGTGATGACAATACCATAATGGTATGGGATTTAAATAAATAAAGGAAGAGAAATGAATGTATCAAGTATTGTAGTACAAGCACCATCTAAATATATAGATGAGTTAGTAGAACTTTTCAAAGAGGCTGATTATTGTGATTATCATCTACATGATAAAAAGAGAGGAAAGATTATCTTAACAGTAGAGGGTGAAGGTGTCGAAGAGGAGATAGAAAAACTAGTAAAAATCCAAGAGATACCACAAGTAATGGCAGCTGATATGATGATGACTTATCAAGAAGACCAACTAGACGAAGAGATAAAACTCCTAAATGAACAAGACCCAGTTCCTGATGTATTACAAAGAGAGGATATAGATATCAGAGATATTGTATATCATGGAGATTTAAAGCACAAAGATTTTAAGGGTGGGGTGTAATACTCATAAAACTTTGAAAAACGGACTACTTCGTACTATCGTTCTTGTAAAACTAGGAACCGATGGCTTTAGCCTCGCTTTATTCGGGGCTTTTGTATCATGCACTCTCTTTGAGAAGACCTTTGATTTTATATAAATATAATATAGCTTAAATACCTATTATTACTCACACAGTATTTCTAAAGTACTTTCATTATCCTTATTTTAAAAGAATATTTTATCTTTATCATCTAGTTTAATTATATTTAATAATATTTTAAGTAGTTATTTCTTATTATTTATTGTTTAAAAATAAAAAGGACAAATTTATGAAAAAGCTACTAATATTATTAGGATTAACAAGTGTATTTAGTATTTCTGCATCAGCTGTAGTTTTCTCTGATGGAACTAATGTTGATGATTGGAGAGTCTATACTGATACTGCTGGGGAGATAACAACACATGATGGAGTATTGAGTTTTTCTGGAGAGGGGAAAGCTACAGGTTATAGATTGGATATTAACAAAAAGTATGGGGCTAGTGATGCTTTTATTAGTTGGTATATGAAATATAGTGAAAATTTTACAATCTATGTCAGATTGACAACAGAAAAAGGTGTTCGTTATATAGTTTATACTCCAAGAGTAGATGATAGAGGAATATCAGGTGAATTTATCAAGATAGGTTTAGGGGATTCAAAAGCTGTATTAGATGGAAAATGGCATAGAGTAGTTCGTAATTTAGAAGAAGATTTAAAGAAGTTTGACCCCGATAATAATATTATATCAATAGATAGATTTTTAGTAAGAGGTTCAGGAGAAATTGATAAGTTACAAACTGGTTCTTATTATGATATTGTTGATATTAATTATGAAGGGTATCCATATGCAGAAGATGCAGAAGATGAAACAATAGATGGATGGAGTATCTATTCAGGTAACTCTGATAAAGCTACAATAACAAATGTTTATGATGGAGATAAAAATAGTAGGGTAATTAAATTAGATGGGCAAGGAAAAGCAACAGGATATAGATTTGATTCACCAGATGGTATCTATCTTTCAGGTTATGACATTAGAATGTGTTGGGATATGAAAGCTAGTGAGGATTATACAGTATATCTTCGTATAGAAACAGAACAAGATGGTAGAAAATATATCGCATATACACCAAGAGATGAAAATAGAGGGGTATCTGGAAATACTGTTCGTATAGGATTAGGTAAAGGTAGCATGGATGGTAAATGGCATAAATATTGTGTTGACCCTGGAATGGTACTTGGTGAATATTTTGGATATGATAAAGGATATGGAACAAATAGTTGGATTGAAACAATGTTTTTCCGTGGTTCTATAAGTATCGATAATATATATGATATAGCAGATGGATGATTTAGTAAGTTGAGTATTTCAATATAAAGTTTATTGATAATAGTTTAATTATGTTTAATGATGTTTTAAGTAGTTATATTCTATTATATGTTATCTCAAAATAAAAAAGGATAAATTTATGAAAAAAATATTAATATTATTGGGCTTAACAGGGATATTTAGCAGTATTTCTGCATCATCTGTAGTTTTGTCTGATGGAACTAATGTTGATGATTGGAGAGTCTATACTGATACTGCTGGAGAGATAACAACTCATGATGGAGTATTGAATTTTTCTGGAGAGGGGAAAGCTACAGGATATAGATTGAATATCAGTGATGTTACTGACCATGAGTTCAGAGATTGGGAAAATGTTATGAGTTGGAATATAAAATATAGTGAGAATTTTACAATCTATGTCCGTTTAACAACAGAACAAGGTGTTCGTTATATAGTTTATACTCCAAGAGGGTATGATAGGGGGATGTCAGGTGAACTTATCAAGATAGGATTAGGAGCTCCAGAAGATATATTAGATGGAGAGTGGCATAGAGTAATTCGTCATTTATCAGAAGATTTAACAAAGTTTGACCCTAATAATAAGATTATATCAATAGATAGCTTTTTAGTTAGAGGTTCAGGAGAGATTGATAATTTACAACTTGGAGATAATGAACTTGAAAATGTTAGTAAATGGAACCCATATTCTGAAGATGCAGAAGATGGAAATATAGATGGGTGGAGAATTTATTCAGGTGATACCAATCAAGCTACGATAACAAATGCCTATGATGCAGATAGGGGTAGTAGAGTAATCAAATTAGATGGTCAAGGAAAAGCTACAGGATATAGATTTGATAATAATTCAGCAAGGGCTATTTATCATTCAGGTTCTGATATAGATATGTGTTGGAGCATGAAAGCTAGTGAAGATTATACAGTTTATCTTCGTGTAGAGACACCAGATGGTAGAAAATATATCACCTATACACCAAGAGATGACAATAGAGGAGTATCTGGAAATTCTGTTCGTATGGGATTAGGGGCAAATAGTACGGATGGTAGATGGCATGAGTATTGTGTTAGACCTGGAGCTATACTCTCTTCATATTTTGGAGATGATAAAGGATATATGAGAGATAGTTGGATTAGAACTATATTTATTCGAGGCTCTGTAAGTATTGATGATATATATTCTTCACCTGAGGGGTGATTTAGATTAAGAGTCTTGTTAAAAGGGAGATTAAGTACTCTCCCTTTTTATAGTATCCCTACAGCATCACGCACTACAGTCATCTTTTTATCTGCTATTTTACGCATTTTGTTTGCACCATCATTTAGTATCTCTTTAACTTCATCTAAATGTTCTAAGTAATATGCTTTTTTCTCTCTAGCCTCTTCAAATTCACTCCAGATTAACTCTTTTAGATATTTTTTAAAGTGACCGTATCCCTCTTTGCCTGATTTGTATCTATCTTGTAGCTCTTTTTTACCATCTTCATCTAAAAATAGTGATGCAAGGTTATAGATATTGCATCCATTAAACTCTAATGGCTCTCCCATTGGGGTAGAGGAGCTTATAATTTTGTTACATCTCTTTTGTAGCTTCTTTTCACTCTCCATAAAGATATCTATAGCGTTATCATAGCTTTTACTCATTTTTTGACCATCTATACCAGGTATAGTGGCTACTTCATCTTTGACTATATATTCAGGTAGTGTAAAAATTTCTCCATACTCATTGTTGAATTTTGTAGCTATATCTCTAGTTATCTCTACATGTTGGATTTGGTCTTTGCCTACAGGAATTTTTTGAGCATCTATTAACAATATATCAGCAGCCATCAAAACAGGATATGAGAATAGTGCATGGTTTGCTGGTATTCCTTTTGCTACTTTGTCTTTGTAGCTATGTGCTCTCTCTAGTAATCCCATTGGAGTAAACTTTGATAGTATCCAATATAGTTCTAAAACTTGAGGAACATCGCTTTGAACCCAGAAAGTTGTTCTGTTTGGGTCAATACCAAGTGCGAGATAATCTATAGCCGCATCAAGTGTCAGCTCTTTTAGTAGTTTTGCATCTTTTGAAGTTGTAAGTGAGTGATAATTTGCAATAAATGTGAAAAGTTCTTCGCTCTCTTGAAGTTCTATCATTGGCTTCATAGCAGCAAAGTAATTTCCTATATGAAGTTTGCCTGAAGCTTGAATTCCCGTTAATACACGCATATCTATCCTTATAATATATTAAAAATTTTGCAATTATATCTAAAAATTTGATAAATTAAAACAGTTAGTTATTCACACTTGTTCACATTTTACTCACAAGGTGATTAAAAAAAAATATTAATATTTTTATTTAATAATGTTTTATGATGTTTTATTGTATGATTTTAAAAAGGATATATGATGAAAAAATTAAAAATATATGCGTTACTACTTGTGCCATTGTTGGCGTTTTCGGAATTGAATATTGAGAAGGTAAATGGGGTGTTATCTTCTATCAAATCTCATAATAAATCATTAACTTATTATACTACAGATAAAAATTTTTTAAATAAACTCAAGGTTGCAAAGTCTAACTCTTTGAATAGAGCAGATATCTTATTATTTCCAAAAAATAAAAAGGTGAGAAAACCTATTATAGTAAATAGTTATAATGCTTTAAAAAATAATAAAAAAAGTATAGGTGCTATATATGTAAAAAAAGGTAGAACTCAGATTATGTTTGTGGATGAGAGATTAAAAGCGAGGGGTTTAAAACTAGCACCAAAATATAACAGATATATTATAAAAGAGTCTTATTTGTGTCCTCTATGTTTATTAACAAAATAAACTATTTAGAAATTGTAAACAATTTATTTAAGTAGTAAATGTTTGCAATTTTATTATTTTGTTAACCATATTTTATATATGTGTACAATATTCACAATATTGCACTATTTTATGATAAAATCACCTTATATATTAAAAAAATAGTAAGGGTGTGGTTTTGTATAATAAATTTGTATGGTCTGATATGAACAGATTTCACTACTATAGTATGGTGTTATATGTTGTTATCTGTTTTTTATTTATCTATTTATATAAAAATTTACCAATTTATGAAGACAAATTGAGAACCACACTTTTGAGTCAATCTATTGATGGGATAGATGCTTCTGCTGATAAACTTATAGAAAAGATAATCTATAGTGATAATGATTTTTTAAAAAATAATATAAAAGATACAACTTTAAGAAAAAAGAATATACAGCGTTTAAAAGATTTCAAAAATAGAAATATATCGTCTGCTTATATTATTGTTCCTATTAAAGATAAGTTTTTTATATTGTTAGATAGTGCAGATAATAATATTGATTTGGGTCCACAACTTTTTATCTTAGATGGAATAGATGAAAATTCATTTCTAAAAGCAAAAAAGACGAAAAAAAAGCAGATATATATACAAAAAAATATTAATGACTTGGGTTTTACTCTCATAAAACCTATTGTAAAAGATAGAAAATTATCAGCATTTTTTGTTATCGACTATACACAAAAGACATATAACTCTTTAACTTCTCTACTTAGAGTTAGTGCTAAAATTATTATGGGGTTTTTAATCCTTTTGATAGTACTATTGACAATTTTTATATTATACTTTTTACGCAATAGTTATCTAAAAAATCGTATGTATCGTAATCCAAATACAGGTACTTTTTATAGAAGTTATCTAACTGATAACTATGAAAAGATAAATTTTTCTGATTATTATATTGTTTTGGCTGATATTGATTTTTTTAAACGGGTTAATGATATCTATGGACAAGCAAATGGTGATAGAGTTTTAGACTCTATAATGATAAAAATATCATCTCTATTGAATAAAGAGGATATCTTTATTGAGTATGGAGGAGAGGAGTTTTTAATCCTCATATCTAAAAATGATACAGATGTAGAGAGGTTTAAATCTCGTATAGAAGATATGAGAGAGATGGTAGAAAGTTTAAATATAAAAATTAAAAATGATACAATTAATCTAACTATATCTATAGGAGCATTTATTCAAACAGAGAGTGCAACCTCTTTGCAAGATGCTATACATAAAGCTGATGCGGCTCTTTATGATAGTAAACATAATGGTAGAAACATTGTTACTTATTTTGATATATCAGACAGAACTAGAATATATAGAGAGAAATTGAAAGATATGATTGAATCTGATAAATTGGTCTGTTTTTATCAACCAATTATATCTTTGAAAGATAATCAAGTACATCACTATGAGGCACTTTTAAGAATTGAAGATGGTGATGAAATTATTTATCCTGATAAAATATTACCTGATTTGGAAAATAGTTATTTTTATAGTCGTATTAGTATGAAAGTGATAGAGTATAATGTCAAAAAGCTAGAAGAAGATAAAAATCTAAAAATTAGTATAAATTTGAGTTCTGATGATTTAATTAATGATGCTATTTTAGCTATTTTGAGAAAAAGTTCATATATATCTGATAGGATGATTATAGAAATATTGGAAACAAAAAATGCAGATTATGAAAAATTAGAGACTTCTATTGGTAAATTAAAACTTTTGGGTTATAAATTTTGTATTGATGATTATGGTTCTGGTTATTCAAGTTTAAATCATTTATTAAATTTATCTATAGATTGTCTTAAAATAGATGGTAGTATTATTAAAAATATAGATAAAGACAAAAAAACTTATAGTCTAATTCGTTCTCTTAATTTATTTTGTCATAATAATGGGATTAAAGTTGTTGCAGAATTTGTTGAAAATAAAGATATATTAGATACATTAGTAGAGTTAGGTATCGACTATGGTCAAGGTTATTATTTTGATAAACCTAAACCATATGATGAAATTTGATTTTTTATATAAAACTTCAAATCTTCTCTTTTTTGAGACATCTGACTTCTAATTTAGTCTCAATATCCATAAGAGTAAATTGACTATTTATATTTATATCTGATAATTTTACTCTTTTATCTCCTAAAACCACCTCAGCCCAACCATCTTTATGTTTTAATTTTGGATTATATAGTTTTAGCTTCTCTTTGATTGATAGTAGGTTTTGCTCTTTTTGAGAGATAGTATTATTGATTGAACTATTTAGTTCTCTAGGTAGTTGTAGTAGTTTTGCTTCAAACTGAGATATTTTATAATCTATAACCCTTTTGAACTCATCTGATAGATTTTTGAACTCTCTATCAACCATAGAAATTCTATTAGATATAGAGTTCTGTTTTAGCTGAGCATATAAAGAGTTGAGATTATCTCTCTTTTTTGACAAGATTTGAGTAATCGTATAGTGATATCTCTGCAACAGCTCATCTAACATAAAAAGCATCTCATTTTGGTCAGGTAACAGCATCTCTATAGCTGCACTAGGAGTAGGAGCCCTCATATCTGCTACAAAATCACTAATAAGCACATCCACCTCATGACCTACTGCACTAACTACAAATGTATTTAGATTGAAAATAGCATCAGCTACTATCTCTTCATTAAACGCCCATAAATCCTCTAAGCTACCTCCACCTCGACCGACAACTATAGCATCAACTCCCAAACTATCGGCATATTTTAGTGCCTCTGCGATTTGTGGAGCTGATTTATCACCTTGGACTAGAGTATCAATAACGGTTACTTCAACTAGTTTATATCTTTTCTCTATCACTTTTAGCATATCTTGGAGTGCGGCACCTTTTGAGGCTGTCACTAGTGCTATTTTTTGGATATATTTTGGTCTCTCTTTTTTTCTAGTAGAATCAAAATATCCTTTTTTTTCTAGTTTCTCTTTGAGTTGTTTGTATGCTAACTCCAAAGAGCCTTGACCAAAAGGTTCAATAGAGACAGCATATAGTTGATACTCTCCTCTTGGTGTATATACTCCAACTGAACCATTAACTATGATATGTTCTCCTCTTTGAAGCCGAAATTTTAATCTATTGGCATTGGAGCGAAACATTACACACTTTATGGTACTTTTATCATCTTTGATACTAAAATATATATGTCCTGAGTTGTGATATGTTACAGCTGATATCTCCCCCTCTACCAAAATGTGCATAAAAGTAGTCTCTAATAGAGATTTGATTTTAGTATTTAGGGAGCTTACGCTCATGGTTTGAGACACTATTTTGCCTTTGGTTTTTGAGCGATTAAAAGAGTGGAAATTCCCATACTAAATGATTTGGTATATTTCATCTCTAGCCCTACATCTTCTAACTCTTTTGCTAACATTTCTGTAGTTAGGAACTCCTCTATTGAGTCTGGTAGATATTTGTATGCTTCATAATTTTTTGAGATTAATCCACCAATTCTAGGTAGTATATTTTTCATCCCAAAATCAACAATCTTATCAACTATACCACTTCTATCTTGTTTGGTAAATTCCAATATAACCACAATACCACCAGGTTTTAATGCTCTATAAAACTCATGCAGAGCCTCAACTCTATCGACTACATTTCTAATACCATATGAGATAGATATAATCTCTGTAGAGTTATCTTCTATCGGTAACTCTTGGGCTTTTCCCTCTAAAAATTCTGCAAAATCTATCTTTTTTCTTGCAACTTCAAGCATACCTACAGATGGGTCAACTCCAATAAACTTTTTTACATCTACATTATGTTTTTGGGCATACTCTCTCCAATATAATAGCAAATCACCTGTTCCACACGCTACATCTGTGATTTGGTCTATCTCTTTTAGATTTAATATCTCATAAGCTTTGTTGCATCCCTTTTTTCGCCACTGCTTATCTATACCCATACTCAAAACTCTATTTGCCAAATCATAAGTAGATGCTATATCATCAAACATACCTACGATTTTATCCTGTTTTTCTCTTTTATCTATCTTTTGATTTTCCAAAGGTTAACTCTCCATTTTAAATTAGTGTTATTATAGGTAATTTTTTTTTTAGATTGCTTATGATTGGTACCTTATCCCAAAACTCCTAATGGAATACAATAAAATAGCATATCATCAACCACAATAGGAGAGACTTCATCCCCACCATAAAATACAATTCCATGTAAAAATCTATCTTTGGAAGCTTTTGCTAACTCTATCATACCTTTTAAATCATTTTTTTTGATAATAGCTTTGGCTTTTACTTCTATACCAATAATCCCTCCATTTCTATATTCTAGCACTAAATCAACCTCTCGTTTTCTCAAATCCCTAAAGTGATAGATATCTACTCTACTATTTGCATAGCTTGACTCTTTTAGTAGTTCACTATAGACAAAATTTTCAATCAAAGAACCATATTTTTCATCTTTGTGCAAAAAGAGATTTTCACTATCGACATGTAGTAGATAACATAGCAGTCCTGTATCCAAAAAATGAATTTTTGGAGATTTGATAACACGCAGTGAGGCATTGAGATGATAAGATGGCACTATTTTGATAATATACATCGCCTCAAGTAGTTCTATATATGATAAAACAGTTTTGTTATCTATTTGTAATTTTTTTGCTATTTTGTCATAGTTTAATAACTCTGCATCATATGTAGCTAGTAGTCTAAGTAGTAGTTTAACCATATGTAGTTTAGACAAAGAGATAGTTTTAAGTTCAAGTATATCTTTTTGAATACGAGACTCTATATAAGAGGAGAACCAATCATCACGCAACTCTCTAGGATAGTTGATAATTTCAGGATAACCACCTCTAATAGTACTCTCTATAACCTCTATCAAAGAGCTATAGTTTTGTAATTGGTTAAACTCTTGATTAAAAAGCTGTTCTATGATATTATCTTTTTTATCTCTGAGTTCAGCATTAGAGAGAGGGTATAGTTTATATCTAACCATTCTACCAGCTAGAGACTCTGTAACTTTTTTCATTTTTATAAAATCAGCAGAGCCTGTAAGTAGAAACAACCCTTTTTTATCCTCTTTATCAACTAATATCTTAAGATAAGGGATAAGTTGTGGTGCTAGTTGTATCTCATCTATTACCAATGCCTTTTTAGCATAGAACTCTAAGAAATTTTTGGGGTCTATCTGTGCTAGATTTAACTTTTGTGGGTCATCAAGAGTGATATAGTCCATATTATGCTCTTTTGCAATATCTCTAACAAGAGTAGTTTTACCCGATTGTCTTGCTCCATTGAGTGTAATAATTTTGAAATTTTTAAGTGCTAAAATTAGCTTTTTTCTTATTTTTCGTTGAATCATGAAGATAGTATAACATATTATTCCAGATTTTACATACCTAAATTCCAATTTTTACATATATAAATTCCAAATTTTAACACATTTTCAAATTAGTGTTATTATAGGTAATTTTTTTTTTAGATTGCTTATGATTAGATAGATAAAAACGATTATGCAATCTATTTTATACTATAATCATATAAAATATTTAACAGAGGTTAACATTGATGAAAAAAATTTTATATATACTAATGATATTTATAACAACCATTCAGGCAGAGACTATAGATTTAGGTAAGGTCGATTGTAACAAAACAGCAAAAGAGTATCCAAACTTTTTTGACTCTTTTGATAAGGCATATATTGGTATTCCAAAAGGGGTTTTGGGTAGGGCTGAGCCTTTTTATGGTACTTTTGACCAAGCTTTAGTCAAAATACCAAATCTAAAAAAATATACTAAAAAACTGCCAACAGTAGTCTATATGCAAGGTTCAAGCAAATTTGATATGGATAATAAATTTATGAAATGGATTACAGAGGCTGGGTATCTATTTTTTGCACCAAATACATATACTAGTCCAAAACGGATAACTTATAGCTCACCTGTATCAAAAGATATTTATGAAAAGGTTCATGCTTATCGTCAAGCAGAGATAGATTTATTTGTTAAAAGGTTATCTGAGTTGCCTTTTATTGATACCAAACGGATGTTTTTGATGGGATTTTCAGAAGGAGCGTTGGCATCTGCTAGATATAGTGGTGATGAGTTTGTTGGACGGATTGTTCTAGGGTGGAGTTGTGAGGCTAATTATTATACAGACTATCCTAAAGTAGGAGCTAAATTGGATGACCCATTTTTGAATATTATAGGTAGAGATGATAAATATTTTGGTACTCAAAATCCTTGGAGTAGAGGTTATAAACTAAAAGGGAATTGTGCAGATGCACTATTTAAATTTACCAATGCAAAGGTTGTATTGCTTCCAAATACAGGACATAATCTCAAAGATAATATCTTTGTAAAAGATGAAATATTGGGATTTATCAAGCTATTTAAGAATTATAAAACAGATAAAGAAAAAGAGAAAATAAAAGAACAAAAAGAAGAGAAAAAAAACAATAGTAGTGAATAGTTATGATACAATGGTGTAAAAAATCACCAAAAAGTAGAATAGATGGCTAAAAAACTTGTAGAGATAGCACCAAATGATTTCCAACTATCTTCTAAAAATATAGAGCAGTTGCATAGTATATTAGGAGCAAACGAGCAGTACTCTCAACTAATGCACTATTTTACCAAATATCAAGATACTGATAAAAAAGGACGATATCTATATTGGGATGAGTTTCGTTGGAGGGTTGATAAGGATGATGACCCTCAAATGGCATGGTGGTCAACCAAGATGATGAGACTCTTTAAGCTAAAATCTATAGAGCTATATGATAAAAATGGAGATAGTTTTTCATTTTGTATTCCAGACTCACTTCAGGCTAAACTCTACAAGATATATAACTTCTCTCGTCAAGGGATAGTACCTCACAATTCACTCAAACAGAATTTTCTTATCTCTTCACTGATTATGGAGGAGGCAATTAGTAGCTCTCAACTTGAAGGTGCTATAGTAACTAGAAGAATTGCAAAAGATATGCTAACCCAAGAGAGAGTTCCTAGAAATGAAGATGAGCAGATGATACTCAATAACTATATGCTTATGAAAGAGCTAAAGAGGGTCAAAAATGAGGATTTGAGTATAGATATGATACTCTCATTCCATAAGATAGCTACTAAAAACTGTACAGAAAATGGTGTAATTCCTGGTGAATTTAGAAAAGATAATGAGATATTTATCACCAATGGTATGGATGGAGAGGTGGTACACACTCCACCATGTTATACTCAGATACCAAAAAGATTGGCTCAAATATGTATCTTTGCCAATGAAGAGCATGATGGAGAGAGGGGTTCGGTGTTTATTGAGCCTGTAGTCAAGGCTATTATTTTACATTTTATGATAGGGTATGAGCATCCATTTAGTGATGGTAACGGTAGAACGGCTAGAGCAATATTTTATTGGTATATGCTCAAAAATGGATTTGACTACTTTGAGTATATATCTATCTCTAAATTTTTAAAAGAGGCTCCTAAAAAGTATGGAATGAGTTATCTATATAGTGAGATAGATGATAATGATTTGACCTATTTTATATACTATCAAGTAGAGATTATACTTAGAGCTATAGATGAGCTGTTAGGATATTTGCAGACAAAAAGTAGAGAGTTTGAGGAGATTGCATCTTTGTTATCAAACTCGAAGATAGGTTCAAAACTAAATTTTGTTCAAAAAGATATAGTTAAAAAATCTCTAAAGAGTGCAGGACGGTTATTTACAGTCAAAGAGATTAGTAATGATTATGATATAGCATCTAGTAGTGCTAGAAAATATCTAAATGAGCTAGTCAAATATAAGATTTTAGCTTCGTTTAAAGATGGTAAAACTACTAATTATATAGCTTTGGCTAATATTCGAGAGACTTTATTAGGAGGATAGATATGATAGAGAATGGATTTACAAAAGCACTTGATTTTAGACACGCTTGTAAGATATTTGATGAAGATAAAAAAATAGATGAGCCTTTAAAAAAGGTTAGACTACCATTTGATGAAGTGGTAGAGTTTATTGAGTAGTTGAATGGATAAAAAATGAAATACTATAATGTTGAGATATTCAAGCAGATAGACCAGAGTTTTGAACAAGAGGTTATCGAGCATGGTAAATTGGTATCCTTTAAAAAGAAGGATATGCCTTTTTTGAACAATGAACTTTTATCATATTTTTATGTTGTATTAAAAGGCAAGATAAAAACCTATCAGATGAACTTAGATAATGCAAAAGAGCAAACTCTATTTATCTATCGTCAAGGTGATATGTTTGATACTATTATAGTATTGGATGGAAAGGCTCATGATGTTTTATATGAGGTACTTGAAAATTGTGATTTGTTGGAATTTCCTATAGAAAAGGTGCGTGAGTGGTTGAGGACAAATGAGCAGTTTAATAGGCATTTTTCTTTATATATAGCCTCTCAACTAAGGCATACAGAGGAGTTAGCAAGTGACTTATCTCTATATAGTACATCAGAGAGGCTCTCTAAACTTCTGCTTCAAAATATCGACCCAAACAACAAATATCACTTTCAGCTTTTGGAAAATCTCTCCAAAACAGAGATAGCAAAATTGATAGGAACGATTAGGCATGTTGTGGAGAGACATCTAAAAGAGTTAGAAAAAGATGATATAATCGAAAAAAGCAGAAAAAATATATTTATTAAAGATATAGAAAAACTCCTAGAACATACAAAAAAATTGCTTTTAGCCTAAAAAAAATCTAAAAAAATGCAAAAATGCTACTAAAGTTGCATTTTTTTCTTCACTATATAATATATAATTCTTTCTGAAAAAAATATAGAATAAAAATAAATAAAAAAGGATAGATTATGTTAGTTAGAAGATATGAACCATTTAATGATATTAGAAGAAGTTTTGATTTAGTTAATCAGATTATAAATTCTGTTGAAAAGAGAACAGAAAATGCTGGTGAGTTAGTTGATTTTATTCCAAAGGTCAACACTAGAGAGGGAGAGAATGCCTACCATATTGAAGTAGAGTTACCAGGGATTAAAAAAGAGGATGTTGATGTAAAAGTAGATGGAAATATCCTTACTATCTCTGGTGAGAGAAAACTCAAAAATGAGGTAAAAGAGGAAGATTACCACAAAATAGAGAGTAGATATGGTAAATTCTCAAGAAGCTTTACACTACCAGAAAAAGTTGATGTAGAACATATTCATGCAGAGGCTGACAATGGTATTGTAGAGATAATTATTCCAAAATTAACTATAGATACTAGTAGTAAAAAAATCGAAATTAAGTAAGGGGGTACTATGAGTAGTAACATAAAAGATAAAGCAAAAGAGCTAATCGAAAATGTTGAAGAGAAAGTAGAGCAAGGTATTGAGGTAGTAAAAGAGACATTTGATAATGTAGCTAGACATCTACCTCTAGCCAACTTTGCTAGACATAGTAATGATACTTATGATATAGAGATAGATTTACCTGGTGTAAAAAAAGAGGATATAGAGTTAAAGATAGAGGATGACTATCTAACTGTAAATGCGATTAGAAGAACCAAAAAAGAGGTAAAAGAGGAAGACTACTATCTATGTGAGAGTGATTTTGGTCTAATCTCAAGAAGCTTTGTTTTGCCAAAAGATGTTGACAGAGATAAAATCTCAGCCCATTTAGAGGATGGAAGATTATATATTACACTAGAAAAAGAAGAGGCTAGAAAAGCTAAACAGATTTCTATAAAATAAAGGAGATTACATGTTCAAAAAGATAATTTCTCTAACGCTATTGGCATTTATGCCAATGGTAGCAATATCTGCTGATATCAATATCTCAAAAGACCCATTTGCAAATGACCCTGCACTTCAGGATTTTCAGAAATTACAAGCAGAGATGAATAAGATATTTGAGGATTTTCATAAACAGTTTTTTAGCGATATGAAAATGCCTCAAATACCTATGGATATAGATAGTGGCTTCTCTATGTCTGTCAAAACAGATGTGGTAGATAGAGGTGATTATTATGAGGTCAAAGCAGACCTACCAGGTGTAGAACAAAATGCTATAAAAGTAAATGTCAAAGATAATATCCTCTCAATTGAAGCCAAAACTCAAAAGAGCAAAGAGGATAAAAAAGATAATAAAATAATAAGACAAGAGAGATTTGTAGGAAGTTTCTATAGAGCTATGAGCCTACCAGCTGATGCCAATAGTGACAAGATGACTACAGAGTATAAAAACGGTGTCTTAACTATAAAAATTCCTAAAAAATTCAAATAGTATCTATTTGAAACCGACGGCTTTAGCCCTATTTTTTCAGGCTTAAAGCCTTATCGATTAGTCAATTTTAAAACTATGATGACACTTTGTACAGATTGATACTGTAGCTACTTGGGTTGTATCTGATGAGTTTAATATCTTCCCTTTCATTTTGATGTTGTGTCCGACTTTGTCAGCAACCTCTTTTTCACTTTTTTTATCAAATCTATAAACTTTGCCACTCTCTTTATCTTTTACGACGAAAAACTCCTCTTTTTTATCGCTCTGTTTTGAGATAACCCCAGAAATTTTAACTCTATTTTCACCTGAACAACCCATTATCACTATTAGTAAAGCTACTGATAATATACTTTTCATCTTTATCCTTCTTATTTTAAAATTTAAAATTAAATTTAGATTATAATTATATCTCATATATAATATTTAGTCAAACTATCTAATTCCCAACTCTTTAGTTGTATATCTAAATACAGCTCCATTATCATCAGCAAAAAATATATTGCCACTGTTATCAAATGAGACTCCCTCTTGAGCAAATTTGTCTAGTTTTATCTTTTTGAGAACTTTGTTTGTTTTTAGGTTATAGATATAGAGTTTGTCTTTTTTATCGCTGACTATATATAGCTGTTTGTTGTGATATTCCATTCCAGCTGAGTCTATAATGCCATGTTTGATTATCTTCTTGATTTTGGCATAGTTTGTACCTGCTTTTACTATTAGAAGTTTTGCTTTCTCTTTATCTTTGGCTTGGATAGCTAAATAGTATAGATTACCTATTTTTGCAATACCCTCAATCCCTGACTTTTTATTAAATTTAAATCCATCACCTTTGATTTTTAGCTCTTTTGTTTGAAATGTTTTTCTATCTACTTTTAATAGTAGTCCATCTTCTACAGCTAAAATTACCTCTTTATCTTCGCACACTACACCCTCTAAATCATATTTACCTATCTTGTGGCGAGATACTATCTCTCCTTTTGGCGTTATCTCATATAGACTACCCTCATCATTTGCAACCATGAGAGTACCACTATTTTGACAATATGATATACCAGAAGCCTCATCTATAGATGCTATCTTGTGCTGTTCGCTACTACATGCTGTTAGTGTTACTATTATGCTAGTTAGTAGTTTTAGAACTATTTGTTTCATTGTTTTCCCCTTTCTTTTGTAAATCTATACCATATAAGTTTTTGAATTCATATAGTGCATCATTTAAAAACATCATCAAGGACTCTTCATCCTTTTCACCTACCATAGGCTCTACTAGTGCCTCATCCTTGTAGCCTAGGAAATATACAGTTGGAGTACCATTTGGAGAGACTAATCCCTCTGGAATTTTCTCTCCAATATTCATCTTTTGGATTTCAAAGTAGTTTTTGATTAGTTTATGGGGTTTGTTTAGTTTCATTGTCTCTTCAAGTGCATCACAAGATGGGCAATGAGGTTGTGTAATAAAGAGGAGTTTAATCTTCTTGGGGATATCTTTTTTCTCTATACTATTTTGAGTTTCATTTATATTTTTAGGTTCCTCTTTGCTACAAGCTACAAAGAATACAGATATGATTAATAGTGCCAAATAGTGTTTTAGAAACATGTGATAACCCCTTATGTGTAGTTTCATATTATATCACAAATATATCTAAATTAGAACTCAAATCCTCCACCTGCACCTTTGTTCATACTAGAGTAAACAGCATGAACGAAGCTATCTCTTAGTTCGCAGTTTAAAAGCTTCATACATTTTAGACAGCTCTCAACCTGCTGTTCCTGTTGGCACTTCTGTAGTTCCTGTTTTTTGAGTTGGAGTTTTAACTCCCACTCATCTAACTCTAGGTTCTCACTAGTTGAGTCCATAGGCATCTTTTAGTGCATTGATTTCATATTTTGAACCAAAAAAACATGGTGAAGTATCATGTGGATGTGATGGAGATAACTCTAGCAGTCTCTCTCCTTTGTCATTGATAGCCTCTCCACCTGCCTGTTCATATATTAGTGCAAATGGGATTACCTCAAAGAGTTGTCTTAACTTCCCTTTTGGTTTATCTGTAGTAGATGGATAAGAGAATAGTCCACCACCTTTTAGTAGTATCTGATGCAAATCAGGAACCATACCCCCAGAGTATCTGAGTCTATAACCCTCTTGAAATAGTCCATCTATAAACTCTTTGTGAGTTTTGCTCCAATTTTGTTGAGTACCACCTGGTCCATTTAGATTTCCTTTGTTATTTAGAGCTATCTCTCCTAGTTCTCTAAAAGTCTCTTTGTATCCTCCATATAGTAGAGGTTTCATTCCTCTTTCTACATATACAAGCTCAACTCTAGGACCATATACAATATATGCAGAGGCTACTAGGTTTTCTCCTTTTAGTTCACCTTTGTATATCCCAAAGATAGAACCAACAGATAGATTTACATTAATCAAGCTAGAACCGTCTAGTGGGTCATAACATACGGTAAACTCTCCATTAGGATTTAGCTCCAAGACCCCCTCTTTCTCTTCACTTACAAGATTTTTGACCGAAGCTACATTAGCAAATGCTTTTTCTATAATCAAATCACTTTTGACATCTAGTTTTAACTGCTCTTCACCTGAACTATTTTCAGTATCACTATATCCCAAATCTTCTGTTTGGATTGCATTTTCAATCTCAAAAGCTATTTTTTTGATTGTCTCAAATATATTTAACATCTCTATACCTCTTTTGCGTTTTTTTCTATCCAAGCTATGATATTATTAGTATCATTTAGGTTCAGTATATCTATCTCTTTTGGTATATTATACTCTTTTGGGTTTATAGTATCGTCAATTGCGATAGCTTCACTAAATCCAAGATAACTCTCATCTATTTTGTTACGAAATATAGCTATCCTTGGTAGTGGAAGAGTTTTTAGTCCCTCTACTAGTAGTATATCAAAATGACCTAGCATAGATACCACTTCATCTAAACTTTTTTCTCGTTTTGAAAAATAGGTGGTTCTAGTAGGAGATATAACCACAACCTCTGCACCTGTTTGAGAAAATTTGTAGCTATCTTTCCCCTCTGTGTCAAATGAGGCTTTGTCTTTTGGGTCATGTTTGATAACTGCTACCTCTTTTGTTTTGATAAGCTCTTTGGCTACTTTTTCAATTAGGGTAGTTTTCCCACTACCTGATGGTCCTGTAAATGCTACAGCATAGCGTCTCATATTTTTCCTTGGATAAATTAATAAGCGATTATACATTAATGTTTATCAAAAATGTGTTAAAATGTTTTAATATTAAATAAAGGTTCATAAAAATGTATAAAAAAATATTGTTGCTCTCTTCTTTTCTGATTTTAGCAGGATGTTCAAGTAAGGAGAGTTCAAATATATCACAGCTATTTAACAAAGATGAGATATATCATATCAGTCTGCTCAATACCCAAAAGGCTCAACTAATAGCATCATTTGAGACAAAAGCACTACTTACAGCTACATACCTAAATCCTGTTTTTACAAATAAAAAGACTAAAAATTTCTCTGTAGATGTATCAGGGGGAGAGTATTTTTTTGTTGGGGTTTATATAAATGGAAGTAAAACAAATAGGTTTGATGAGAAAGGGTACTCTTTGACTTTAAATGGTATGAAACCAATAGAGGTTAAAAAACTAGACAAAGATGACCCACTAAGATATGAGATGCCTATGGTTGATAATTGGAGTACATACTATAAGGTAAAATTCCCTGAAGTACAAGGAGATACTCTTACTTTAGTATTTGAGAGTGATAGATTTGGTAAAGATATTTTGACTTTTAAAAAAAGTAAAAACTAATTACCTAAACTTATCAGTCTCTAAAGGCTTATCTAAACTATCTAACAGAGTGCTAACTTTAGTTGGTATCCCTAAAAGATTTAGGTATATAACATAGTTAGCCAATACCTTTTTACCATACTCTTTACTCTCTTGGTAATCGATTAGTTCCATACTTAGGTATGGTTCATACTTTCCTCTTTTAAATAGATGTTGGCTTTTTATTGTTCGTTTGGTAAAGCCTATCCCTCCATTATAAGCATATGCTACAAATAGTGGGTGATATAAAAATCTATTGAGATAATTTAGATGTTGGTCTGCGTAATCTATAGCAGTATAGGGGTTGAACATATCATCCAAATCTATACTCTCTCCTCTTTGTTTAGCTAGGTGCTTAATCAAAAATGGCATAATCTGCATCATCCCTAGTGCATAAGATGTTGATATAGATGCAGGTACAAATCTACTCTCTTGTCGCCCTATAGCATAGAGTAGTGCAATTCGATGTTTATCTTTTCCAAACATAGCATCAAAGTATGGCATAGCAAAATACTGCTCTTGATAATCAGAGGCTTTCTCTTTGAGGTAGCTATATATCCCCTCAGTCATAAAACTTTTATAGTTGTCTGCTTGTACCTCTATAGTCTCTGGATGGTTTTTCATATCTATTTTGATATTTTCCCAATCTATTGGGTTGTATGGGTCTATATATTTGACTAGATGAAAGCCTAGATTTGGAGTTATGACATCTGGGTATGGCATATTTAGTATATCTCTAGCTTTTAGTGTATATATATTTACCTGTGGGCTTTGAGTTAGGTTGTTTAGATAGCTTTTATCTTTGGTTAGTAGATATAGCCAAAAGTCAGATTGGTCATGCTCTGATTGGTGTGTAGCTTTGTTTTTTGCTTGTTGGATATACTCTATAGCTTTGTCTATTTTATTGAACTCTATAGCATTGATACCCAATAAAAAGGTGGTCTTAAATGATAGATTGTCACTAATTGGTGTATTAAGTAGAGATTTTTTTAACTTTTGTAAAGAGTGTGTTGTTACTATTTTAAATATAGTTGTGTTGAACTGTTTCTCTTGAACTAGTTGTTGTAGCTGTTCTTTTGATAGTGCATGGTTAAAGTATCTCTTTCTATATCTACTTTTGCTACGGTTAAATATATAACATACTGTCTTTGGAGACACACTCTTTAGTGCTTCAAATGGATTGTTACTAGCCATAACTTTTAGTACATCAGAGTATTTACCTTGTGCTTTTATTTTTTTGTATAATCTTTTGAGCTGTTTTTTGCTCTTTTTTGAAGCAACTTCAGGGTATATGATATAGTTTTTTGGGTCTTTTGGAGATTTTGGGTTTTGATTTGGTAGATAGCCAACTCTCTTACGGATAGCCTTTTTGAGTTTATAACTAGCTCTTTTTATCTGATTGTAAGCTTGTAGAGCCTCCTCTTTTGTTGGGTTTCCCTCTTTTAAAAAACGCCAAATATAGTAATCTTTTGAGATTGATTGAGGCATATCATTTATCTCTTGGAGTGTTGGAACTTTGGCAAAGAGTATTGAAGTGCTGATAACTATCAAGCCCAAAATTAGCTTGATAGATTTGAAGTAGGTATCCCCCATACCCATAACTATATAGCCATTACTGAACGCATTAGAAGCGTATCTATAAATTGCAATCCAAATATAATCACAATCGGAGATAAATCAATCCCAGAGAATACTACAAATGGTAACTTTCTTCTCACGAAATTAAAAGCTGGTTGTGTTAATCTATTTAAAATATCCACAATAGGGTTTCTAGGGTCTGGCTGAACAAATGATAGTACAGCAGAGATAATAATAACCCAAATATACATAGTAATAATAGAATGAATTAGTTGAACAATAGCAAAAATCAGTGCACTCACGATGCGACCTCCAATATATAAGATTTGATTAATGAATAGACCTTATCAAGTCTAGGTTCATTTTGATTTCCTGTTAATAAAATAGCTAATGGTTTAGATAGACTCTCTCCATCTAGTCCACTCTCTTTTGTAATATGTTTTTTAAGCTCATCAAGAGTATTAAAAGCAGGAGCATTATAGATTATTTTTTCTATAATTCTCATTTGTTCTTGCCATTTATTATCAAAATTTTTTGAACCAAAGATAGTTTTTACCTTGTCTTTTAGCTCTTCGGTCGTTGCCAACTCATCGAGATATAGTTTAGCAAGTTTACCTATATCACTATCAGCAAAACCAAATAGAGAGGATAATCTCTTATCATCCATTAGTTTTAGATGCTCTTGGTTGATAGCTCTTAGTCTATTTTTGTCAAACTTCTCATAACCAATCGCATCTAAGTCAAACCACTCTATAGCCTCAGGTAGAGTAAAAATCTCTTTTGGAGCTTTTTTGTTTCCCAAGAGTATTAGATAGTTTAGTATAGCATCAGGTATAAATCCCTCTTTGAGTAAACTCTGCAGAGTTATCTCTTCTAAATCTGGCA